>JAEXOY010000043.1 GCA_023439045.1 Bacillota bacterium
CCTTTGTTTATATAAATGCGGTTGGCGAACCTGCAAATATTTTAACAAAGGAGATTTTTATTTTCTACTCAAAGCTGTAAGCTTCTCAGAACCACGTGTATAACACGTGGTATTCGTTACACAATAAGATCCGTCTATGCTTTTAACATATGTCGTTCCTTCTGGCCTTTTTTCAGTGATAATCGGCAAGGACTTGTCTATTCTAATAAATGCGGTCTTAATCTCTTCCATATTTCCAACTTTATCAACTGAATATATTTCAAGCAGATTTGAGCCCTCTTTAGTTATACTAATTGGTTCAGTGTATTCTTTAGGCTCTGCTCCATTAATCTTATAATATGTTTTATCTACTCCTTCAAAGCCTATATCAGTTGAATCTAAAGTTACAATTACATCAGATATGTACCACAAGTTTTCACCTATAGTACCCTTTAAAGATACTGTAGACACAGGGGGCACATCATCATCCACATGAATAGTAATAGCTTTTTCAGAGGTATTTCCAGCATTATCTGTACTAACAACGCTAATAACAGTATCTTTTTTTAAAAGCACTATTGTCTCATTATTAAATGCGTCTACTCCATTGATAGTCGCCGAGCATGACGCTACCCCTGAAACCTCATCAAATGCCTCAAAATTTAAGATGTATTCATCTCCAAATGTTGGATTCTGAGGAGCAGATATTGTAATATCTGGTGCAATTTTATCAATATTAATGTTCAGAATTTTCTGCGTTTCTACATTCCGCTGTGTATCTACTGATCCTATTTTTAGGGTATGAGAACCCTCTTGGGAAATAGAAATAGGAGTATAGTAAGTATTTTGATTGCCATCATCTATTATATAACTGGTTTCTGCTACTGCTGCCCCTCCATTATCTGATGCCGACAATGTTAGCACAACATCGCTAGTATACCAATTGTTTTCACCCAAGGTTCCACTAACATCATAGTTTGTAGTTGGAGCAGTCCTATCATTCTCCCCAGAGCTATCTACTATGACATCTGCATTTTTTACCAAATCTTCTCTTCCATCTCCATTACTATCTATGTTTATGCTCGTGGAACTTTGTCCAGGCTGAATAGTATATGATGCCTGCAAATTCTCTTGAACTGGGATATTCTTAAACACTGTGCTTGATTCCACAATATATGCATCTTCGGATGTGCGTATAATCTCATCCTTGATATTCATCATTCCATTGTCATATCCTTCGATTCGAATCTCATAGGTATCATTATCATCAAGTAAAATATATGTCTCTCCATCAACAACTTCATATAGTGCTCCAGGTATTCCTAGTTCAAGACTTCCATCCTCTGAAGGTCCCAAATGTCTCCCTTGTGAGTCATAAACATGTACTATTACAGGGCAAGCAACCTTTATACCTCTTTTTCTTTTTTCACCATTATCCTTCTCAATACTATTACGTATTTTCTCAGAGTTGTGATAAAATGTATCACTGTAATAAACAGTATCTAGTAAAATCCCATGCTCGTAATATGCCTCCGTATCTGCATCCATCGGGCTAGAATCAGCACCTATGCTAAAGGCCTGCATAAAATTACCCTTTTTAGGAGTTTTACCTGCTTTTGCAGAGAAAGTGTATGTCACATAATATTCCTTACCTGATACAAGTTTTTCAGGATTTTCCGTCCACACCTCGCATTCCAAATGATCGCTCGTATAGACACTTCCAGATGTTGCACCATCTATGTTAAAATCTATGTTATGTGTATTATAGCCTTTGGGCAGATTTGTATCATATGACACCCATCTCCAGTCAATTGGCATATGCACTGTACTTATAAATTTAATGTATTTATTATTTACTAAAAAGGCTGGCAGATTATTTTTAAATATACTATATTTAGTGCCAATGTCTGTGTCCCACTTAAACTTAACTTTTACTTTATACAAATTACCCTCTGTTGTAGTCTCATAGCTCACATTAGATGATTTTGGGGCAAAGTTTCTTCCCCTTTCAGGCAATATAAAACATCTATGAGCAATATGTGAAGTGCCGTTTGTGTCCAAAAAACGATTATAGTAACTTGAAAAAGAGGTATTTGCACTTATGTCATCTCTCATATAAAGGAAACTGTCCTGTCCCAATGTATTTATAGATATTGAAGTTTCTACCTTGTTTCCGAAATATTTATTAGCTTTCTTATCATACAATTGTGTCCATATTTTATTAGAAGATGCTGTCACATCATTATCTGCCTTGGCTATAAGAATGATTTCATTAATGTTACTGTCGTTTACCTTAAACATGGCTTGTGTGCCTTGATATTGAGGTTTACCCGAAGCATCTAAACTACCAAATAGGATTCCTGGAACGGCCGAAGTATTCACTACCAAGTATATTTCATCATTTGAAGTCCAAGCTATTCCTTTATTTTGAATAGATACTTTAGCATTCGGATAGAACGAAGAACAGTTAGCTATCTTGTTACCTGATATAACATCATTATTTTCTCCAATGTTTAAGCTAGGAGGGTAGTTAGTAGTAATTTGAGCATCATACCCTAAAGTTGTGAAGCTATATATACTGCTTATAGCAGATAGAGAATTCATAGTACTCTTTACTCTATAATAGTAAGTTGTTCCTTTACTCAAGCCAGTCAGTTGAATGCTATGTAATGTTGACTGAGTGGAGTTTTGTTTAGATAACCCTAAAGATGTTGTGGTTCCATATTCTACAATGCTATCAGAAGACATATTAGTATTCCATGAAATTGTAGCTGAATCAGCTACTATACTAGTATGTGTTACATTGCTTATGTTAAGGCCAGTAACAGTCACTGTACAGCTTGCAGAATACCCTCCATCATTAGTACAGACTGTAATTATTGCTGAACCACCCCCAATAGGGGTTACAACGCCTGAAGATGATACTGTTGCCACACTATTATTACTAGAAGACCACGTTACAGCTTTATTAGCCGCATCTGTTGGATAAACTGTTGCGGCTAGAGAGCCCGTAGATCCTCCAGCATTAAGGCTCATAGATGACCTGTCCAAACTGACGCCTGTAACAGATTTTGTATATGTTATATTTAATATATATTCCCCTGTACCTGTGCTAAAATGCCTAACCATCACATAATAATACTGTCCTCCGGATAAATTTTGAGTTATACTAAAATTTCTTCCATTATTATAATCATCATTAGATGCAATATTACTTCCATTTGATGAAAATAAACTACCATATGTATCAGTGGACCCGGACGTGCTGATAGTGTAATTACCATTTGACGCAGCATAAAATTTAAAGTAATCACAATCACCAGTATAATTAATATTTCCACCTGTACTACTGTTTACAGAAACTGTTGTAGCTGAGGAAATCGAGTCTCCATGGTCATCATTTTGTGCAGGAGGAGAATCAACATATATTGTAAATGTAGAGGGAAAATTTGGAGCATCTGAACAACAGAAATCTATATAATAGGTGCCTGGAGAGTTCATTACACCTGCTGGGCATGTATATGTGGTTTTAGTATTATAGTTAGGATAGTCTCCATATACAGGTATTGTATCAGTTCGCAAAACCGTTCCACTGGAGTTTTTTGTGGTAATTGTACAGGAGGGATGATACTTATCAAAAGCAAGCACCACTGTTGCACTCTGTCCAGGTTGTATATGCTGACCATCTCCAGATACTATTATTGCAGAAGCATGAATTTCACCTTCTCCCTCGAAGTCACCCCCTGCATTTGGATCGGGATATTCATACTCTATAGGTAACTGAAGGTCCGTATTAATACACTGTAAGCCAATAGCTGCATTTACCAATCCCCATCCATATATTTTTCTCTCACCAATCGGAACTGCACTCTTATAGAGAAGGGCTTTCATTTGTATATTTGAAAGTTCCGGTTTTGTACCCCAAAGTTGCGCTGCTACACCAACTACATGTGGTACTGCAGCTGAAGTTCCATCAATAGTCATAGACAAATTGTTAAGACATGTTGCCTCTACCCCGACCCCAGGAGCCACCAAGTCCATCTCGGCTCCTGTATTAGAAAATGGTGCTATTTTATTTTGACTGTCTACTGCACCAACACAAATAACATCGTTATAACTAGCTGGATAATTTATTTGTGTACTACCTTCATTTCCTGCTGCAGCAACTACTAGAATATTATGATTCACAGCATTATTCATTGCATATTTTAGAATAGAAGAATACTTTGTACCACCGCAACTTATAGCAATAATGTTTATACCGTTATCAATTGCCCATTGGACACCCTGAATTAAATTACTATATTTACCTTCTCCGTTTTTATCAAGGATTTTAACGGAATACAAGTTTATTTCAGGAGCAACACCAACATACCCATCATCATTTCCTAATGAAGCTAATATGCTTGCCATAGCAGTGCCATGTCCATTATCATCATTGTAGCTATTATTTCCCTCCACAAATGATACTCCACCCATTACATTTAAGTCCTTATTGTTTATATCTATACCAGTATCAAAAACTGCTACTTTAATTCCTTTTCCATAATAGCCACTATTATGTAAAATAGGAGCACTTATTTTGTTAACATTCCATGAAATTTTTTCTTCAGACATCCGAATGGAACTGTCTTCTTCTATGCATTCTACATTCTCATCATTCTGCATCGATGTTATTTGTTCATCGCTCATATTCATAAGATATGTATCCTCAGCAATAGTTTTAAGGTCATTACTTATAGTAGAATCTGCACTGATTACTAATTGGCTTTGTTCTTCTTCTGAAAATAATGAGATTGAATTTGATGACAAATTTTGTAGAGGCTTATATTTGATAAGCATTCCTTTTCGTGATTGTTGCTCCTTCACGACATCTCCACTAGCAAAAACCATACTTTGTAGTGGTAGTAAAATTGACAAAAGTACTACTATAATATTACATAAAATCCTTTTCACTATTTTTCCTCCCTTAAAACTCAAATATTAATCAATAATCTTTCTTACTATTACATGATAGTGTAAATTTTACATTATTTTTTATTAATTGTAAAAAATTGTAAATTATTTGTCATTAATAGTTTTTAACAAAAAAAAGCTATGCTACAAGCAAATAAAAACCATTGCTTATAACATAGCCTATTTCTATAGAATTTTTTAGTAGCTTCATTAATATAACACTGAACAGAAATACTTTCAGTTGTGGATAAGGGATAATCTACTAAATAGGGGACGACAAGCATTCGCTCACCATCCCCTAAAAAATTATTGTGCTTAATTCATATTGTGTTTAATCCATACTATGCTTAATCCATATTTTTATTTGATGTTATTTTTCCCAAAACTCCATCAACATCTGGATTATCAATTCTCTTGCCATTTAAGGAGACATAAACTCCTTCTCCATTATGTGTCTCTTTCAATCTTATTGATCTCAAGTTGACAAAGGAATCCATACCCATATGATAAATCTGATCCATTGTTGCTGAATAGAATTCTCTTGAACCCTTGTCTACACATTGAGAGCACATACATACTGTAAGTTCATTGGTTAGGAAGGCTGAATTATGCTTTGCCCTAATTCCGCAACCAGCTCTGTCTCCATTAACCACTGAATAATGAGTATGCAGTAACTCATGTGCAAGGTGTGAATTGTATTCACCAAAGAATTCCTTGTACAGTCTCAGTATATCAGGATTTTCCTGTGACTTTCTCAAGGTTGAAGTCTTGTCAATGTTCACAAGTACCTGTTGACGCTTATCAAGAGAACCAACCTTCTCTGGAACAGGATGACCAGCACCGCAAATACATCCACCTGGACATGCCATTACTTCGATGAGGTCATAGCCAACATCAACACCCTGTATCAACTTTTCAATAATTGGTTCCGCATTGTGGAGCCCACTAATAACTGCAACACGCACCTTTGTGCCATGAGCTTCAACCTCTGCCTCCTTGAGACCAGCAAAACCTCTGATTTCTTCGAAGTCAAGGTGATCAGTCATTACTTTTCCAGTAAGCTTCTCTACTGCCATTCTAAGAGCTGCTTCAGCAACACCGCCTGATGCACCAAAGAGTATACCTGCACCCGAAACATGCTTGTATGGCTCGTCAAATTCCTGTGGAACAACCTCTGATGCTTCCAATCTCATTAACTTAAACATTTCAAGCATTTCATTTGTGGTGAGAACCGCATCTACATCTCTAATGCCTTCTGGAGCAAACTCAGGACGAGCAGCTTCATGCTTCTTTGCTATACATGGAACTATTGATACTACATATATATCATCCTTCTTAAGTCCTGTAAGCTTTGCATAATGATTCTTAACCGTTGCACCCATCATCATTTGTGGTGATTTACAGGTAGAAAGATGAGGAATTATTTCGGGATAACGTCTCTCAACAAAGTTAACCCAACCTGGGCAGCAGGACGTAAACTGTGGCATAACACCCTTCTTTTCAACCCTTGTCAAGAACTCAGTAGTTTCTTCGACAATAGTCAAGTCAGCAGCAAAGCTGAAGTCAAATACCTTGTCAAAACCAAGCTTTTTGAGCATGCCTGCCATAAATGGTGATGCTTCATTAAACGGAATATTAAAGTGTGAAGAGATAACACTTCTAACAGCTGGTGCAACAAATGCAACTACTGTCTTTTCATTGCTATTGATAGCTCTAAACACCTTGCCTTTTTCACTGCGATAGTCCAAAGCACCACAAGGACATGCATTAACACACTGTCCGCAGCTTACACAGTCAGTATCCTTGAGAGGGAGTCCACTCTTTGTACCAACCATCTGCTTACCGTGCTTCATATAGAATGACAGAATATCAGGTCCTTCTACCTCTGCACATACAGCAATACAGCGTCCACATGATATACACTTGTTTTGATCTCTCATAATGATAGCATGGTCATCAACTATTGGAATATATGGACGATTATGAATAGGTTCACTGAATTCTATTCCGTGTTCACTTGCTTCATGTCTCAAATCACACTTGAAACGTGCACTACATCCACACTTCAAGCAACGGCGAGCCTCCGCTCTAGCTGTTTCCTCATCGTATCCAAGTTCAACTTCATCAAAGTTCTTCTTTCTAGCATCAAGTGAGATTGCTGGCATTGCAGCACGTTCAAACTTAGGCATCTCTTCAAATTCCCACTTTGGAAGATCCTCAAGTGAGCCTCTGTTACAGCTATAATCAACATTCTTTTCCTTGATATACCCCTTCATAAGGTAGCAGTCCATTGCTTCAGCAGCATGATGTCCTGCTGCAACAGCCTGAATTACTGTAGCTGGTCCTGTTACACAGTCACCACCCGCAAATATATTTGACTCAGAAGTCTGCATTGTCTTGCCGTTAATCTCGATGTCTCCCCATTTATTGAGCTTAACAGGGAGGTCATTATATAAGAATTGTGTATTTGTACTCTGACCAATAGCACTGATAATTGTATCAGCCTCTATAACGATATCACTGCCTTCAACAGGAACAGGACGACGACGTCCGGAACGGTCAGGCTCTCCAAGTACCATTTCAATACAATGTAAATTTTTCTTGCCATTCTCCATAACAATCTTGTTTGGAGCAAGGAGGAATCTCATGTTTACGCCTTCATGCAATGCCTCTTCAACCTCATAAGGAGCAGCAGGCATTTCTCCCTGAGTACGACGGTATATAAGAGTTACCGATTTTACGCCTTCTTTTCTCAAGGCTGTACGAGCACAGTCAATTGCTGTGTTACCACCGCCTATTACAACAACATCTTCACCTAACTTTATCTGTGCACCCTTTATCTCCTGTTCGAGATACTGGATTCCAAGCCATACACCCTCTAAGTTTTCTCCTTCAATTTGCATTGGAGTTGCTCTCCATGAACCAATTGCAAGGAAAACCGCATCAAAATCCTTATGTAAATCTTCCAAACTAATATGTGTTCCTAAAGCCTTTCCGTTCATTACCTTAACACCAAGACTCTTTATGATGTCAATTTCCTTATCAAGAGTAGCCTTAGGCAGACGGTATTCAGGAATACCATAACGCATCATGCCTCCTGAATGTTTCTGACGTTCAAACACAGTAACATCATGTCCGTTTATTGCACTATAATATGCTGCTGAAAGTCCACCTGGTCCAGCGCCTACAATAGCAATCTTTTTGCCAGTAGCAGGTTTGAGCTGAGGTGTCCATGGAGTTCCGTTTGCAATGTCTAAATCTGCAACAAATCTCTTAACATTATTGATTGCAACAGGTGAATCAACTAAATTTCTACGGCACTTAGCTTCACAAGTATGTGGACATACACGACCGCAAACAAGCGGGAATGGATTGTTATCCTTGATTATTCTAAGTGATGCCTCAAAATTACCATTTCCAGCCTGGCGAAGATATGACTGAATGTCAATATTTGCAGGACAGGTAGTTACACATGGTGCAACGCAGTCAGCATTGTGATCAGAAAGAATTTGCTCAAGTCTAATCTTTCTGTAACTTTCAAGCTTTGCGCTGTTTGTAGTTATAACCATGCCTTCACTAATTGGTGTCTGACAGGCTTTAACTTCTCTCTTGTTACTGCCCTCGCCTACTTCAACAACACATAGGCCGCAGTTTCCTGTGGATCGTTCTAATCTTATGTCGTAGCACAAATGCGGAATATGTACATCTTCCTGTAGCAGTGCTTGTAAGATAGTTAGGTCACCGAAAACTTCCATTTCGCGACCATTAACCGTAACCTTAATTTTTTTCTTTGATGTAATAGCTATCATATTTTTAACCCTCATTAAAAAAATATAGTAATAATTGTTAATACTATCACAATGCTATTACATTATCAATTGCGTTTTTATACTAATATTTTTATCATTTTTTTATTATTTTTAAGTGTTATTGTCAATGAAAAGTATCATCTTCATATAGAATATGTCTAAATCGTGCCTTTAGTTTTTTCCTATACTATCTGCATTCCTCCAATAACATAAGTAATGCATTCTCAAAATTTTCATTGTCCTCTTTGGTACGCTTCTTTGCATTATTTGTCCTGCCACCTGCTTTGCGAACCTTTTGTCCTAAATGTCTTTCAAAAAGCAACCTGTCAATGTTGCTGTCAGAATAAATAAAACCATTTTGATTTATTACCTTAGCACCCTTGCCAAGCCCCATAGCCGCTACTCCATAATCCTGGGTAACAACTATATCCCCCTTTTTTAGGAGGTTTATCAGCTTAATATCAACGCTGTCTCTCGCTTTATCAACTGTTATTATTGTACTATAGCCATCAAAGAGCTCATGACTGGTATCAATTATCATCAATACTGGAATACTATGTTGTTTTGCAATGTTAACAATTATCTCTTTGACCGGGCATGCATCGGCATCTACAAGTATCTGCATAAAAGCCCCCATTTGATGTGTACTTATATTTTTAATCTTCTTGATTTATCTAGTCTTCACCTTTTATCTATACTTCCATTCTTCTAAAAGAATACCATAGTGCTTTTCATCGTCCCAATTTCCATTCTTAAATCTAACCCTTCTAAGCTCACCTTCCATGGTCATACCAACCTTCCTCATTACACCTTCTGATTTGTAATTATTTGAATCACACCTGGCTGATATTTTATGTAATTTTAATTCTGTGAAACCGAATTTTATTAAGCAGTTAGATAGTTCAGTAGCATACCCTTTTCCCCAGAAGTCTGGAAGCAAAAAATAGCCTATTTCACCACACCCGCCATCACTATTCTTACTATGGATAAATATATCTGCAATCCCAACAAAAGAGTCATCATCATTTCTATATGTGACAAAGGCGTAGCCATTACTTTTGTTTGGCAAATCATTATAATGAATAGATTCCTTAAAAAACTGAGATGCCTCTTCCTCACTGTTAAATTTATCTATCCATGCATATCTCATAACCTGTTCATTGGAAAATACTGAATAGAATAATTGAAAATCTTGTTCAGTAAGAGTCCTAAACTTAAGACGTTCACTCAATAAAATCATAACAATCCCCCCCATAAACATTAGTTAGTGTAAAGTTTTTTACACTCTTTTTATTTAAAAACCGCTTATATGACTGAGTTGGAGAGTTTTTTGCAATAAAAAAACAATAACCCCCATTTTCTTGGTATAATTGAGTCTCTTGACAACACAAATATCCAGAAAGGACGTTATTGTTTTGAACCCAATTATAACATTTTTACTAGCATATAATCAATTTTTAATTTCTCAAATTAATCAATTACTTTTGTTTATTGCAAAACATATTCCTCTAAGACAATTTGCCTTTGATGACTCCAACAGCCCTAGTTATCAGAAGTTGAAGGTTGATAAGCTTCCCGTTATCCTTAAATTCTATAAGCAAGATTACCAATATTTACTTGAGTATTACAAGTGGAAATATGGTAAAGTCCTTAAGCCTATCAGTCCTAAAAAACCTCGCTCTATACCTGAGGATATTTGCTGTCCTCGTTGTGGAGCTCCTCACCAGTACATTTACGATAACAATGGTGGTAAAGGTGCTTTCTTGTGTAAAGTGTGTCAGCAAACCTTTGGAAATGGAGATAGATTAACTACTCCTATATCGTTTTCCTGCCCTTACTGCGGTCACACTCTTTCTCCTAAGAAAGACCGTAAGCATTTTCGTATTCACAAATGTGTTAATACTAAGTGCTCATATTATCGCAACAACCTAGCTAAACTTCCCAAAGACATCAGCCCGAAGGACAAGCAAAAGTACAAGCTTCACTACATTTACAGAGAGTTTACTTTAGATTTCTTTAAAATGGATCTGCACTCTCTGCCTGATAAGGCTATAAACTTCAGCTTTAAAAAATTTAATCCTCATATCATGGGATTATGTCTCACTTATCATGTTAACCTAAAGCTTTCTACTAGGCAGACTGCCCATGCACTTCTTGAGGTTCACGGTATCAAGATATCTCACACCATGGTTGCTAATTATGCTCTGACTGCAGCTGCTGTAATTAAGCCATTTGTAGATACTTACAATTACAAACCTTCTAAAATACTTTCTGCCGATGAGACCTACATTAAGGTTAGAGGCATAAAGGGATATGTCTGGCTTATCATGGATGCCTGTAAAAAGAGTATTCTAGGCTATCAGGTATCTGATACTCGCTCTGTAGGCCCATGTATTCTCGCTATGCGCATGGCACTTGAGAAGTTCAAGACCTTTCCAGGAAAAGCTATCAGATTTGTAGCTGATGGCTATAGTTCATATCCTCTAGCTGCTCAGCAATGCAAAATCCACAACAACTGGGATTTTGACGTTACCCAAGTTATTGGCCTGACCAATGATGATGCTGTGTCAGAGGAGTTTCGTTGGGTTAAGCAGGTTGTAGAGCGCTTAAATCGTACATTTAAAGCATCTTATCGAGTAACCTGTGGTTACGGTAGTGATGAAGGTGCTCATTACAGTGTGGCTCTTTGGGTTGCATACTACAACTTTCTTCGCCCTCATCCATATAACTACTGGAAGCCTCTCAACGAGTTAAGTGAACTTAAAAATGCTGAAAATATGCCAGCTAAGTGGCAACTACTTATTCGAATGGGGCAACAAACAATCTCACAAATGCAAAACACCTGTTGTTAGATTTTGAGCCTGAGATAAATTCAGCAGCCATTCAAAGAACCTGCCCTTGATGACATAGCAAGACAATGCTAAAATGCTGTGAAACGATGGTACAAGAGATTCTGTTATTGAGTTTCTCGCCATCGGTGGTATATTCAGAGCATTGCTTTGCTATGCCGTCAAGGGTGGCGGAAGCATGCCACCAGCATCAAATCTAGAGAAATATATTCGCTTTTCAATGTTCAAGTGAACAAAATCTACTTACTCTATTTTTTCATAAGTCACTTTACACTATCAAACATTATATACTTCTTATTTATTATTCAAAAAAAAGAGGTCATGACCTCTTTTTTTCATATACTTTAAAGTAATAATCATATGGATTCTTTCCATCCTTAACCCCTTTTGTTGAAGAAACCAGCTCCCACTGAGAAAAGTCTATATTATCCAGCTTCGTATCCCCTTCAAAATCCTCATCAATATATGTTACATACATCTTCTGAGCAACGTCTATAAACTGTCTGTAGATATCTGCTCCGCCTATTATAAAAGCGTCATTACCTGTCTCTTGCAGTGCTTGCTCCTTTGAATTGCAAATAACACACCCTGGAGCTTCAAAGGAACTGTCCCTTGTTATTATTATATTTTTCCTACCGGGCAAAGGCCTCCCAATAGACTCAAAAGTCTTTCTTCCCATAATGACAGGGTAGCCCATCGTAACCTTTTTAAAGTATGCAAGGTCTGACGGGATGCACCATGGTAACTTATTCTCACAACCTATAACCTTATTTCTTGAAATGCCAAAAATCAGTGAAATCATACTGCTACCTCTCCTACTATTTTAGGATGTGGGTCATAGCCTACAAGAGTAAAATCCTCAAATTTGAAATCAAAGATGTTCTTTATCTCTGGATTAATTAACATCTGTGGCAAAGGCCTGGGCTCACGAGATAGCTGCAGCTTAATCTGCTCAATATGATTACTATAAATATGTGCATCTCCAAGGGTATGGACAAATTCGCCTGCTTTCAACCCACATACCTGTGCTATCATCATTGTCAGTAAAGCATATGATGCAATATTAAAGGGAACCCCAAGGAATACATCGGCGCTTCTCTGATATAACATACATGATAACGTATCATTTACAACATAAAATTGATAAAAGCAATGACAAGGTGGAAGCTTCATTTTATCAACTTCACCAACATTCCAAGAGCACACTATATGTCTTCTTGAATCAGGGTTATTTTTTATTTGCCCAATTACCTCTGATAGCTGGTCAATTTTGCGCCCGTCGGTTGCTTCCCAGGAACGCCATTGGTGTCCATAAACAGGTCCTAAATCACCATTTTCATCTGCCCATTCATCCCAAATAGAGACTTTATTATCTTTCAAGTATTTAATATTTGTGCTGCCGCTTATAAACCACAATAGCTCGTGTATCATTGCCTTTAGTGCAACCTTTTTTGTGGTCAACAGAGGAAAGCCCTTGCTCAAATCAAATCTCATTTGATAGCCAAATGTACTAATAGTACCCGTACCAGTTCTGTCCTCTTTTTTTACCCCATTATCTAAAATATGCTGACATAAATCGAGATACTGTTTCATACTTTAGTCCCCTTAAGTTTTATATTTTTAAATAAAATTTCACTGCCCTTTGACATAAGAATAAACATAATAATAACTGCAAAGTATCTGTATCTAACCTGAATCTCAATAAAAATATGAGCTCCAAGAAAGCACAATAAAATTAAAGATACCAAAAGCCAGTACTCATGCTGGCTTTGACAGCAGATGTATCTAAGTACTCCTATTAGAAGCAACAACATCATACAAATATAATACATTTTTTCAATGCTTAATACAATGATTTCTATACCTTTTACTCTATCTTTTAGTTCCCAGCCGTTAGCTGTCTTGTTTGAAAATCCCCATTCTAGCGAATCAAACCTTGCCCACATTATTTTATGCTTTTCATTAAATAGCTCTATCAGCTTTTGTGGTGCCACACTTAGCCGCTCTATAATTATTTTTTTCGCAATCTCGTCTCTTAACGTGACGTCCCTAATTCTGAAAATATCTTGCTGGTCGGAAAAAGAGTAAGTTCCCTTTGTTTCATAATTAAGTCCTACAACAAACTTCCATAGTGGAAAATTATTAGTTAAGCCTTGCGAATTGAGTCCAGAATGTTTAACTGCTTGGGATAGTAATGTACCTGAAAGCGAAAAAATTACAACAAGCAATATAGCTGCGCTTATATTTCTCAATGATTTTTTTCTGACCGATTCAACAATTCCGAAAGCTATTACTGCCCCAATTATAACTATACCTAAAGGTCTCACAGCATTCCCCATCGCCATCAATACCCCTGCAATTATGGACTTCATATAGATAGATTTATTGTGCTGCATAATAACCCATATACCTACTAGAAACATACAAGCTGCAAAGTGCTGATTTGTCAGAGCTGGAACAAGAAAAAAGGGTGCTGGATAGAGCATGTATAGAATAGAAACAAATCTAGCAGCTTTGGCATTTGACAATTTCTCTGCTATTAAATATATAAAAACATTTGTGCCCGCCATAAAAATGCAATTTACAAGTTTGAGGGGGATTAGAGAAGTACCAAAAAGCTTCATAATGGCAGCATAGTACAATACTGGCCCCATCTGATATGCCCACGTTGCAAAGTATGGAATGCTGTCAAAGCTCTTCTTTCCATTGATAACATCTATAGCAGCATTATAAAAAACGCCAAAATCAGAGATAGGAGGTGTGGTAACATTTATTGCTAGAAATGCTTTAATAATAAAGGCACATAAAAATAAAACCAGAGAAAAGCGGAAGGTTGGAACATTAAATTTATATGCACAAAATAAAACAAGAGCGAAAACCGGTATCACAAGGATAGAGTACCTGATTGCGCTCTTTTCATATGCATAAATAACATTTAGCACCAAAATATAGAATACATAAATGGCTAATAAGGCCGAAATAATTATGTGGAGCCATTTTCCTATGCTACTATTTTCTTTGCTTGTCCATGCTGTCATCGTCATTGTCAAAACCCAGTAATTCCCCTATGATGTATAATGGCCTGGCTTTGACCTCTTCATAAATACGTCCTACATATTCACCCATAATACCAATAACAATAAGCATAACCCCATTAAAAAACAGTGAAACTGCCATGGAGGACGCCCAACCTGAGACAACATCGTTCTTAATAAACTTCTGTATAATTACAACAACAAGGTATATAAAGCTAATGGCAGAAACGGTCATCCCGAAAAATGTTGCTAACCTGAGAGGTTTATACGAAAAAGAAATTATTCCATCACTAGCTAGCTTAAGCATTTTCTTTAGAGGATATTTGGTTTCGCCGGCAAATCTTTTCTCTCTGACATATTCTACGCTGGTTTGCTTAAAACCTACCCAACTGACTAAGCCCCTGACATACCTCGATCTCTCTGGAAGTGACTTCATTGCATCACACACTTTTCTGTCTATAAGCCTAAAATCACCAACATCTACAGGAAGTTTGACATCTGTCATGCTGTCTAAAAAGCGATAGAACATTTTTGCAGTGAATTTTTTAAAGAAAGTTTCTCCCTCTCTTTGCAGACGTTTCCCGTAGACAACCTCATATCCCTCTTTCCACTTTTCAACCATTTGAAGTATTATTTCTGGTGGATCCTGTAGATCTGCATCA
Organism: Bacillota bacterium; assembly: GCA_023439045.1. Lineage (GTDB taxonomy): Bacteria > Bacillota > Clostridia > Acetivibrionales > DSM-1351 > Ruminiclostridium. The sequence goes on from JAEXOY010000043.1 coordinate 15,291, forward strand.
ATTATTACAACCGCATCACCTTTTGCATAATCCATTCCTGCTGTAATAGCTATCTGATGTCCAAAATTCCGGGCAAAGTTTATCACTTTAACGTCACTGTTCTTTGAAGCTATTTCCTTTAGGTTGAAGTATGTATTATCCTTGCTGCCATCATTGATAAATATATACTCTACCCTCATTTCATATCCTTCAAAGGTCTGGCATAACCGCCTATACGTTTCCCCTATAACCTCCTGTTCATTATAGACAGGAACAACTACTGACAATAGTTTTCTTTCGCCCATACAAAATCTCCTATATCCTTTTTGTAGCCTCTAAACATGTCTGTAAATTTTTTTAAAGCTTAACTTTGGTGCTTATAACCCTTTTAATGCATATCTGACCATACCTCTGCAACCTTATAAATGAAGTACTTTAAACTAAATATATCATGTTTAAAGTACCTCACCTATATTATTCATATACATTATTTACACTTTTTTGTAGTTTAATGCCTATTTTGCCTTTGTTTCTATTTCTTCTACTATCTTGTCTATAAATTCCTGAACAGCCATTGAGCCCAAATCGCCTTCTTTTCTGGACCTAACGGCAACAGCACCATTTTCCAGTTCCTTATCGCCTATAACCAACATGTATGGTGTTTTATCCAGCTGTGCTTCTCTGATTTTGTAGCCAATCTTTTCATTACGGGTATCTACTTCTACTCTTATACCCTTTGCCTCTAGCCTTGCCTTTACCTCATAAGCATAATCATGGTGCTTGTCAATAATAGGTAGAAGCTTAACCTGTACAGGAGATAACCATGTTGGGAATGCTCCCGCAAAGTGTTCAGTAAGTATTGCAATAAACCTTTCAATACTTCCAAATACAACTCTGTGAATCATTACCGGTCTGTGCTTTTCACCGTCTGCTCCTATATAGCTAAGATCAAATCTTTCAGGAAGATTCATATCGAGCTGGATTGTACCGCACTGCCAAGTACGTCCTATTGAATCCTCAAGATGGAAGTCTATCTTAGGTCCATAGAAAGCTCCATCACCTTCATTAATCTTGTATTTGACTCCCTTTTCATCCAATGCTTCTTTTAACGCTTTAGTTGATAACTCCCACATTTCATCATTGCCAATTGACTTCTCTGGTCTAGTTGAGAGCTCAATGTGGTACTTAAAGCCGAATACACTGTAGAATTCATCAATAAGCTTTATTACACCTAAAACTTCGTCCTTGATCTGTTCAGGTGTCATGAATATATGAGCATCATCCTGAGTAAAGCATCTAACCCTCATGAGTCCATGCAATGCACCAGAAAGCTCATGTCTATGAACCAGACCCAATTCTCCCATTCTTTGTGGTAAATCTCTGTAAGAGTGCAGCTTTCTCTTAAATGCAAGAATTCCACCTGGACAGTTCATTGGCTTTATAGCAAAATCCAAATCATCTATCTTTACTGTATACATGTTTTCTCTATAGGTTTCCCAGTGACCTGATGTAAGCCAAAGATCCTTATTAAGAATTACAGGAGTCTTAATCTCCTGATATCCTGCCTTTTTGTGCTCTGAACGCCAGAAGTCTTCTAAGAGATTTCTGAGCACCATTCCCTTTGGCATAAAGAATGGGAAGCCCGGACCTTCTTCATAAATATCAAATAAATCCAGCTCTCTTCCTAGCTTTCTGTGGTCGCGCTTCTTGGCCTCTTCCATTCTGAAAAGATACTCATCTAGCTGGCTCTTCTTTGGGAAGGCCGTTCCATAAATTCTCTGCAGCATCTTATTCTTTTCGCTGCCTCTCCAGTATGCACCTGCAACTGAAAGTAATTTTACGGCCTTGAGCTTTCCTGTGCTTTCAAGATGAGGCCCAGCACAGAGATCAACAAATTCACCCTGTGAATAGAAAGATATTTCGGAACCTTCTGGCAGATCGGTAATAAGCTCTACCTTGTATGGTTCACCCTTTTGCTCCATAAATGAAATAGCCTCTTCTCTTGGCAAAGTGCTTCTAACTAAAGGTAGATCTTCTTTTATAATTTTATCAATTTCTTTCTCTATATTAGCTAATTCCTCAATTGAAAATGGAGTTCCTCTGTCAAAATCATAATAGAAGCCATTGTCAATGGCAGGACCAATAGCAAGCTTTATATCTGGATATATTCTTTTTACTGCCTGTGCCATCACATGTGAAGCAGTATGTCTATATGCGAGTCTTCCACCTTCATCATCAAAAGTGAGAAGACTTAGTTTGCAATCATTCTCCAGTTTATAGCCTAAATCCTTAACCTGTCCATCAACCTCTCCCGCTAGAGCAACCCTAGCAAGTCCTGCGCTTATACTCTCTGCAACTTCCTTGATAGTAATACCTCTTTGGTATTCCTTGCAGCTTCCATCCTTCAAAGTAACCTTAATCATATTCATCCATTCCTTCCTTGTACCAAAATCTTAATAAATTAATAATGTAATTTTTTAATAAATAAAAAACTCCCGTCCTTAAATATATAAGGACGAGAGATACTCTCGTGGTTCCACCCTACTTGCTTCTCAATGATAATTATAACGTAATAACCGTACAGGCTCAGAGGTGGTCTTCGGTAAAAACGGCTACTGATGCTCCCAGCCAAGGCATCAATTCTCTATAAACCGCAAAAATTACGTACTCTTCTCATCATTGCCTATATAAATATTTTCTTATTAAACATTATATTCTTACCCTTTTTTTATGTCAATATTTAAAATATTATATAATATTGCTTTATAGTGAAATTCTTTCTATATGTTGTCAATAATATTATAAAAATGTTTTGGAGGATATCTTGAGAAGTAAAAGATTAGAAAGGTATAAAAAATATAGACATAGACGTATTGCAAAAATCTTTTTATATTGTTTTTTCCTTCCATCAATTGTAGTAATTATGGGCTATTTTATTATAGCAATAATAATACTTCCGCAGTGCTATGGTTAACTTTTTGCTGTATTGTCTATATTGTATATTTTTATTAAAAAAATTATAGCGAAAATCGTAAATTAATGCCATTGGAATATATTATAATAAATATTACAATTATATCGTGATAATAATTATATTTTCCTCCTTTAAATTATTTTCTAACCGGCATAGCTTAAGCCGGTTTTTATTTGCCCAAAAATACCATTATATTCATTCTGTACATATCATATCCTTGATTTTTTCAAAGCTTTTTTGTTTTATTCCTGCAACCTTCATAATGTCTTCATTTTTCTTGAAAGGTCCATTTTTTTCTCTATACTCAATTATGGCTGCAGCTGTTGCCTCACCAATACCTGGTAAAGTATCTAGCTGTTTAGTATCGGCTTTATTGATATTAATTTTTGATGCTTTATCGCTATTTTTATCTTGTTCTCCTATTACAGTGTTCATACTTTCTGTAATAATATCAACACCTGAATTCTCAATGTATTCAATCTGTTCGGAGCTGCTAGTTTGATGTGTACCATTAGTTTTCTGGGTGTTATTCTGAGTATTAGTCTGATTAGTTCTTGCTTGAACAACGTTATTAGCCTGTTGTGTATTATTAGATTGAGTACCTTTGTTAGCCTGCTGTGCATTATTAGGTTGAGCACTCATATTATTTTGCTGAGAAACAGGTTTAATACGCAGCATTACATTTTCATTTAGAACAAACGCCAGATTTATATTGTTTTTATCTGCGTCCTGAGTAAAGCCACCGGCTGCGATAATTGCATCTTCAATAATCTGGCCCTTCCTAAGCACAACAACTCCGGGCTTACTCACGCACCCCGTTACATACACTTTTATCTGTTCCACTGCTTCGGTACTAGAAGCCATAGCTTGCTCACTGGTATTTGATGACGTAGTGTCATTTAGAATTATTTCTGTTGATTGACTTATTTCATCTGATTGACTTATTTCATCGAATGGTTGAAATTTTCCTGACAGAAGGTAGCCTACAATTCCTAATATAACTAATAATAGAACAATAGCAATAGCTATAATACTCTTGCTCAAAGTAAACTGTCTTCCAAATATACAAATATTCATTTTTCTCCTTATCCGGGAATAAAAGATATGATGATGTGAATAAAGAGAGTATAACACAACAATATGGAAATTACTAGAAATAAAAATTAAATAACGAAAAATATTTTTAAAATTATATAATTTGTTTTATAATGGTATTAGCATTCAAAACTAAGGAGAAAATATGAAAAGACTAATTTCTACATTTATTGTCATTCTTATACTCTTGTTTCAAGCAATCCCAGCTTTTTGCGCTACCTCCCCTGAAGTAGAGGCTCAAGCATATATTCTTATGGATTCAAAAAGTGGAAGAGTTTTGTATGAGTATAATGCAGATACCCCTTGGAGACCAGCAAGCACAACTAAAATCATGACTGCATTAGTCGCTCTGAAAAATGCACCTCTTGATCAAGTTATGACTGCTAGTCATGATGCTATTACTGACATTGGTGTAGGTGGAATGAATATAGGTATTATGGCAGATGAACAAATGACACTTAATGACCTGCTTCATGCCTTACTTATTGTATCAGCTAATGAATCAGCAAATATCATCGCGGAAAATACTTTTGCCAGCAAGCAGGAATTCATAGATGAAATGAACAAAACCGCAAAGCAGTTAGGAGCAGTAAACACTCATTTTACAAATCCAAATGGAATTGATGAGACAGAACGTGACAAGGATATGTTTACTACTGCTAGGGATCTGGCTATTATCGCTAGAGAATGTATGACTGATCCCGTATTCAGAACAATTGTCAGCAATAATCAATTGACTACTCTGTCTCCTACAAATAAACATTCTAGCTGGCCAGTTTTAAACAATACCAGTAAGATTCTAGGAAAAACCTTCACTTATGGGAATGCTCAAGATAATAGTAAGGAATTTACGATTATTGGTGTGAAAACAGGTTCAACAATGCGAGCTGGCTCAAATTATGTTTCCTGTGCAGTTAATAAGGAAGGTCAAGAGCTTATTTCGGTTATTTTGGGAGTTAAGTCTCAACCTGGTAAAGATGTATTTAAGTTTACAGAAAATTTAATCCGTGCAGGGTTTGAAAACTTTTCGTCTCAGATGATAATTGATAGAAATGCTTATATTGATAGCATTACAGTAGCTGATGCAGCAGATGATGGTAAAATTGATCTGGTGACAAAAAACACAATTGATGCCATGCTTCCAAATGACAGATCGTTATGGAATCTTGAGAAAAAAGTAAGCATCAAACAGGATGTCGTTGCACCAATAAAAAAAGGTGACATACTTGGTACAATTGAATACACAGAAAATGGTATTACTATTGGAAAGTCTGATATAGTATCAACAAGAACTGTTGATATGAGCTTTAAAGCCAAGGCCAATGATTTTATAGGGGATCTTTTAAAAAATAAGCTATTCAAGCTTTGTTTTATAGTAATATGTGTAATTATAGTTTTTTTGATAATAAGATTTATCCTCAGAAGAATTTCCAGAAGAAGAAGATATTTACTAAGTAGAAAATCAACATATAAACGTTGGAAAAATAATAGATAATACATTTGTATTAATATTCAAACAAAATTATATTGATTTAAATTGATAATGCATATATTATAATATAGGGTTATATGTAATATATTCGTAATATATTTGTAATATAAGCTATTTTGCATACTTTAAAGGAGTGTATTAACATAATGAAAGCTCAAGCGATTTACCAAACCAGACAAATTAATAACATGAAGGACATGATGGTTCAGAGTGAAAAACTATTTGGTTCAAGAAACGCTTTCAACATTAAAGATACTAGTGGAGAATACTATACAAAGACATATACTCAAGTTAAATCAGAAATAGATCAAATGGGAACAGCTCTTATTGAATTAGGACTTAAGGGTGAGAGAATTGCAATTATCTCACAGAATAGACATGAATGGTGTACAGCCTATTTGTGCATTACAGGTGGAGTTGGGGTTGTTGTTCCTTTGGATAGAGAACTTCCCTTCCATGAAGTTCAAAATCTTATCAGTAGATCGGGTATAAGTGCTATTTTCTTTTCTGGAAAGCATAGAAAAGATATGGAAAAGTTGTCCCAGTCTTCTCAAATAAAATACTATATTGATATGGATGCTGACGAAGATGTTGATAACTTTCTTTCATACACTAAACTTATAGAAAAAGGCAAAAAGCTTCTTTCAGAGGGCAATAGAAGCTATATTGATGCAACAATTGATGATGAAGCTATGGTTGCATTGATATTTACCTCTGGAACAACTGACTTAGCCAAAGGAGTTATGCTCTCAAGCAAAAACATATGCAGTGATGTAATGGCTGTTTGCTCCATGCTAACAATTGATGAAACAGACAGTGCATTGTCTATTCTCCCTTTGCATCATACGTATGAGTGTACTGCAGGCTTTTTGGTAATGATGTATAACGGTTGCTGTCTTGCATTTAATGAAGGATTAAAGCATATTGTAAATAACCTTCAAGAAACAAAACCTACCATACTGATGCTCGTACCTCTTATTTTAGAGAACATGCACAAGAAAATAATGAAGCAGGCTTCAAGTAGCGTGGTGGGAAAAATCAAAATGGATACTGCCATATCGCTTTGCAGCTTCTTGTATACTGCTTTGAAAATAGATATCCGTAAGAAAGTCTTCAAAAAGGTTCATGATGTATTTGGTGGTAATGTTCGTTTGGTTATTTGTGGTGCAGCTGCTATAAATCCAAATGTATCAAATGATCTATACAGTATGGGTGTCAGAATTGTACAGGGTTATGGACTTACAGAATGCTCACCTATTGTTGCCGTCAATAACGACAAGGGATTCCGCCATGATTCAGCAGGTAAGGCCTTGGCGGGTATTGAGATTAAGATTGATAATGCTGATGATGAGGGTATAGGCGAGATTGTAATACGTGGAGATAATGTAATGCTTGGTTATTACGAGAATGAACTAGCTACAAAGAACGTATTGAAAAACGGCTGGCTTTATACTGGTGACATTGGATATATGGACGAAGAGGGATATATATATATTACAGGGCGTAAAAAGAATGTAATTGTTACTAAAAACGGCAAGAATATCTTCCCCGAGGAGGTTGAAGCTTATCTTGCAAAGTCTCCTTATGTCAAGGAAAGCCTAGTTTGGGGCAGATATGACGAGGAGTCAGGCGAGACTGAGGTCAATGCAAAAATTGTACCTGATATGGATGAGATCAAACAACGCCTTGGCACTGATACTGTTTCCACTGAAGAGATTACTAAACTGATTCAGTCAGAAATAAAGGAAATTAACAAGCTAATGCCTTTATATAAGCGCATTAAGGACTTTACAATCAGGGAAGAAGAATTTGCGAAGACAACTACAAAAAAGATAAAAAGATATGTGGAAAATGCAAGTTAAATTAAGAAGCAGCCTAATAAGCTGCTTCTTTTATTATCTGCTTTGCAGCAATTTCTGAACATATCAAAACTATTGACGCCCCATTTCCTGGGTGTACCGATTTGCCAACAAAGTACAAATTATTGAGTTTTTTAGATTTTACTTGGGGCCTCAATATTATGCTTTGCATATTTGTATGTGCTATGCCATAAGCACCCCCCTGCCAGTAGTTATAGTCATGAAGGAAATCATTTGGAGTTAGAAAGTCCTCATACTCTATATGCTGCTCAATATCTTCCAAACCTTCTATACTGGAGAGCTTATTAATACATATTTTTTTGAGATATTCTACTGATGAGTTATCCCACGTTATACTATTAAAGGTTAGGTTGGGTACTCTTACAAGCACATTTATGGCCATTTTCCCTTTAGCGCACATAGTATCGTCTATCGCAGCAGGATTATATACATATAGCTGACAATCCTCCGGCAACTGTCCCCGAAATACCCTATGCACTTCACTTTTAAAATTATTGTTAACAAAGAGATTATGAAGCTTAAGAATTGGATAAATCTTATCTATGCCTAAATGAAGTACAAAGGTTCCGCAAGAAGACTTATACTTCCTATTATCAATGGGCTTCTGCAAAAGCGTAGTATTTGTGTATTGATAATCACTGTTTGCAACTAATACATCTGCACTAACAAATTTATCGTTGACAATAACTCCGGTAGCATTTCTGCCATTTACGCATATTTCTTGAACGTTAGAGGAGGTGTATATTTCTCCTCCAGCCTCTAAGACTGCTTTTAAAAGAGCACCTGAGTATTGTGCAAGTCCATTCTTAATATATCCTATCCCATCAATCTGAGAAATAGCAGGAATCATACAATATGTGTTAGAGATTTTATAAGGAGAGCTACCTATAAACAAAACCTGCATAAGAATTATATTTGCAAGACCTTCGTCCTCAATATAAGTATTAACATAATTTGCTGCTGTCTTTAACACATCGAGACGAAGCAGGCTGAACAAAGACATTATATTATCTGAGCCTGTAATAAATGGTTTTGAGAGAAGCTTTTGTCTTGCTATCCTATACTTATAATAAGACTTTGTAATAAGTCTCATATAATTATCACCTTGTCCAGGAAAAATGCTGTGGATGTTATTTAATAGATCCTTTATATCATAGCTTAAGTCTAAGTACTTTTCTGAATCAAAGAAAGCACGGTAAGCTTCGTTGGTATATGATATATCATAATACTGTCTTGGATTAAGATCACAATCTAAAAAAACCTTATCATATTCTATCGGTGAAATACCTATCGATGCACAATAATCAAATATATATTGGCCACAAGGACTTTTCATGTAGTGCACCACCCCTCCAACATGACCACTTTTCTCGTATATTGAGACATTAAAGCCTGATTTTAACAGCCTTAGGGCAGTAGCTAATCCGCCTAAACCAGCCCCTATTATTATTACCTTTTTCATTACAAAGCCTCCTTTATATACGTGCTTAGGAGCTGTAATGACACTAACCTCCCAAAGTGATATCCTGCGTATTATACCACTTGATGGCATCATGAAAGTCACTAGGTTCAAAATCTGGCCAGTACTTATCCACTACGTAAAAGTCAGCATAGACAGATTGCACAGGAAGAAAGCCCGATAACCGCCTTCGTCCTCCCCACCTAATTATCATATCAATTCTCGAAACATCTCTGGACATGAGTCCTGCTTGGATAGTAGATCTATTTGTTGTATTTGTGTTGAGCTCGGACATATCCCATTCCCAACCATAGTTAACCAGAAAATTAACTCTCATTCCACCCTTACCGATATTTGTACGTTGCTCTGTATACTTTAGTAGTTCTTTTGGAAAGTGCCTAGATTTTGTATTACCCAATACAAGTAAGGATACATTCTCTCCTGCAATAGCCTCTACTGCATCTATACACGCCTGTACGAATGCCTCAACCTGATTGGGAGGCCTTTTTAGGTTGTCTGTGGTAAACCCATAGTAAGTTAATTCATTTACTCCATAGTCCATCGCCAGCTTTAAAACCTGCAAGCCAGGGTCTATGCCTTTTGAATAGCCATCCTGTTTATCGAAACCATTATTCTGAGCCCATCTTCTATTACCGTCAGGTATTATCCCAATATGTGAAGGAATTCTCAACGTAATCATCTACCTTTTGTAATTTTACTATACCTTCAATATTGCCAACATTTTTACTGAAAAAACACTTATTAGATAAAATGATATAAATATTTAAACCGAAAAAGCCATATCCAGAAGCCTTCTGCATATACTACAAAAAGGGTTCCAAATATGGCTTAAAAATTTAATATAATAGCTTAAATATGATGGCATAAAACACTATAATAGCCTAAATTTAGTTAATAATATAAATGAATTATTTAGCTAATTAGTACTTAATCAGCTCCACATTTCCTTTCTCAACGCCTGAATATCTTCATTCTCAAGGTATTCATCATAACTCATCTGTCTATCAATTATACCCTTTGGTGTGATTTCAATTATTCTATTTGCGACAGTCTGTACAAACTCATGGTCGTGTGAAGTAAACAGTAGTGTTCCCTTATAATTGATAAGTCCATTATTAAGTGCAGTGATTGATTCCAAATCCAAGTGATTTGTAGGTTCGTCCAGTACAAGTACATTTGCACCTGAAAGCATCATTTTTGACAGCATGCAGCGAACCTTTTCTCCTCCTGACAGAACACTAGCCTTTTTGAGGGCTTCTTCACCAGAGAATAGCATTCTTCCAAGCCAACCTCTCAAGAAAGTCTCTGTCTGGTCCTTTGAATATTGTCTAAGCCAGTCCACAAGGCTCAAATCTACACCGTCAAAGAATTCTGAGTTATCTCTTGGGAAATAGGCTTGTGAAGTAGTAATACCCCACTTAAAATCGCCGCTGTCAGCTTCCAGCTCGCCCATAAGAATTTTAAAAAGTGTAGTTTTGGCAACGCCATTAGTACCTACAAAGGCAATTTTATCGTTTTTATTAACAATAAAGCTAATATCCTTTAATACCTGTTCCCCTTCAATCTCCTTGCTTATTCCATTTACCATAAGCAGGTCATTTCCAGCCTCTCTATCAGGCTTGAAATCAACAAAGGGATATTTCCTTGAGGACGGCTGAATGTCTTCTAAGGTAAGCTTATCCAAAAGCTTCTTTCTTGAGGTTGCCTGCTTTGACTTAGATGCATTTGCACTGAATCGCTGGATAAATTCCTGCAATTCCTTCATCTTTGCCTCAGTCTTTTTATTTAAGTCCTTTTGCTGCTGCAGCGCAAGCTGACTTGATTGATACCAAAAATCATAGTTACCCACATACATCTGTATCTTTGAATAATCAATATCCACAATATGAGTACATACCTTGTTCAAAAAGTGTCTGTCATGGGATACCACTATTACAGTGTTCTCAAAGTTCATAAGGAAGTTTTCAAGCCATGTGATAGAAGCAACGTCCAAGTGGTTGGTAGGTTCGTCCATCAGAAGAATGTCAGGATTTCCAAAGAGTGCTTGCGCCAGCAGTACTCTGACCTTTTCATTACCGTCCAACTCTTTCATCTTTTTGTAATGATATTCTTCACCTATATTAAGACCGTTAAGAAGAATAGCCGCATCTGACTCAGCTTCCCAACCGTTCATTTCAGCAAATTCTGCCTCAAGCTCGGACAAAAGTATACCCTCAGCTTCAGTAAATTCTGACTTTTGATAAAGAACCTCTTTTTGTTCCATTATCTCAACCAATCTCTGGTGGCCCATCATTACGGTTTTTAAAACATCATATTCATCAAACTCATAATGATTTTGCTTTAATATTGCCATTCTTTCCCCAGGAGTAATAGACACATCTCCTTTATTGGGCTCAATCTCACCAGATAAAATTTTCAAAAAGGTGGATTTTCCTGCTCCATTGGCTCCTATTAATCCATAACAGTTTCCTGGAGTAAATTTTACATTAACATTTTCAAATAAAGCTCGTCCTCCAAATCGTAGAGAAACGCCGTTTGCACTAATCATTTTTAATTCTTTCCTTTCAATTATAAATACTTAATTAACCTGATAGTAAATACTTAATAAAACCTGATAGTAAATACTTAATAAAACCTTTTATAAAAATACTACTAAAGCCTTTTACTTTATAATAAACTCTTATAACACATGGCAAAATTAGATGGTTATATTTGCCCACCGTCCACGTCTAAACCTTATAATGTACATTACCGACCTAATAAAATAGTCCATAAACATAGCAATCCATACCGCAGTAATACCTATTACAAATAATCTGTCCAGAGAGTAGGTCAATAGTATTCTAAAGCACCATATTCCAACAAAGCTGGTTAGCATAACATATGCAATATCCCCAGCGCCTCTTAGTGCATTTGACAGAACAGTAACAACTGTGACAAAAGGCTGAGAAGCACTAAATAATCTTATTGCCCTAGTACCTATAGCTATTACCGTTGGATCATCGGTATATATCGAAATAATAAAGTTCGCAAAGATAAATAGCAATGTTGTAAGTATACTGGTGATTACCAGGCATATATTTAAGGTCATCCACCCACTTTTTCTGGCAATATCTATTCTCTTAGCCCCAAGACTCTGACCTACAAATGTAGTAGCAGCAATACCAAATCCAAATATTGGAATAAAGCATATAGAATTAATATTCATTACAATCTGGTAAACTGTCAGTGACTCTGTTCCCATTCCCGATATTACTACTTGTAAAACCAGGAAGCCGCCCTGCATTATTAATTGCTCAGCCGAAGCTGGTATTCCAACTTTAAGTATTCTCTTTAACAATGACCAGTCAATCTTTAATGGCCCTAAGTAATCAATATTTAAAATTATATTCTTCCTTGCTACTGCCAAACAACTAAGTATTCCACCAATTCCTCTGGAGATAGCTAAAGCTACTGCTGCCCCGACAAATCCCATACCATTATAGTGAAGTCCCAAAACATCAATATTTATTCCAAATATTAAAATGTAGCTAAGCACAATATTCAGTACATTAACTATATTTGCAATTAGCATTGGTGTCTTTGTATCTCCAGCACCTCTTAACGATCCACTGATAATTATATTAATTATCATAAATGGAAGGGTTATCAAGGTAATTTTCAGAAACTGTGTTGCCATATTTATTATGAGCGTCTCGGCATCTCTAAAGAACAGTACAATAATCGGCCGTGCAAAAATAATACATATTATAGAAAAAAGCAACGCTGCAATAAAGCCAAAAAATACCGATTGCTTAATAGCAACCTTTGCACTATTAACATCTTCTTCTCCTATTAATCGTGCAATTATAACAGTGCATCCTGTGGATAGGGCTACAAAAAACACTTGTATAAACGCAAAAAGTGAATTAACCAGACCAACCGCGGAAACTGCTTGATTACCAATATGTCCTACAAAAATCATCGAGACAACACCGACAATCATAATCAGTGCCTGCTCAATAACGGCAGGCACAGCAACCTTCAAAATACTCTTTTTTATATTTGACTCATCAATAATCATTATCTATAATTAGTCATTACTCCATCTGACCATAGCCTCTCTAAATTATAAAAGCTTCTGTCCTCATGGTGAAAAACGTGTATTATAACGTCTGAATAATCAAGTAAAATCCATCTTGCAGTTTCATAGCCTTCACTATGATTAGCTTCAATGCCTATTTCTTTAAGCTTAAATTGAACTTCATCGGCAATTGCCTTTATATGTGTAGTAGAAGTACCGCTGCATATAACAAAATAATCCGATATAATTGTGATATCCTGTATATTAATGACACTTATATCCTTGGCCTTCTTTTCTTCCATAAATGCAACTATCTTTTCAACCAGTTGTTTTGATTCCAAAAGTATGCACCTCATTAATAAGATTTTTGAAATACCTGACTATTATAGCATTAAAAATATTGTAATTCAAATGTAACAATAAGCTTTTTTTATGGTGCAAAATCTTTACCTAGAAGAATTGTTATATCATATCTGGAGTCGGGCTGATATTCCTCCTTTATTGTTGGTATTTTAAGCATTTTGCTTATCTCATCACCTTTGATATTTTCTTTTCGTATTGCAATTATTGAAGTCCCCTTACTGCTATCAAGATGATTTCCTGCACTTACCTCATAGCCTTTTGCCTCTAGCATGGAGCGAACAGTTTCGGCAAGCCCCTTTTTGTCAGTACAGTTTATTACCTCGATTGCAAGCTTTTTGGGCTTGGCGTCAGTACTCTGTTTAGCAGGCTCTTTTTGAACTTCGTCCTTTTTTTCTGGTATAACAATTTCTAATTTAGTTTTTTGGGCAGCAGTGCTTGTAGTTGCTTGCTTTTGTTGCTCTTGCTTCATCACTTGTACAACACTTTTATCAAATAGTCCAGAGTCCTTGACAAAATTTACCCCTACTATAATTGATGAAAAAAGCAATAAAAATGTTCCCAATCCATAAAAACCAAATTTAAAAAACTTCTTCATTTACCTCTTACTCCTTCAAAATACATTAAAAAATCACAAAAGCAGTTCATTTCGTGCTTCTATAGTGTTTGGGTGTATTAACCCATTTTTGCTGATAACGTACTTAATCACACTATCATACGTAAACAGCATTGCTTTGTCAATATTTTCATAGACCAGCTTTCTAGTAGTTTCAGCTTCCTTGTGCTCACGAGCCGGCTCTATGTAATCCGACAAGAAAATAATTTTATCCAATGTACCCATGTTAACACATCCCGTTGTATGACACATAATAGCCTTCAATATTTCACAATCATCAACACAAAATTCATTTTTTGCAATTATCGCGCCTACAGCCCCATGTAATAGAAAAGGCTGTCTTTTTTCTAGCTCACTAACAGCTATACCGTATTTATTACAGCATACCAATAGGTCCTCATCTGAAAGATTTTTAGCGCAGTCATGCAATAAACCCGCAATTGCAGCCTTTTCAATATCAACCTTATAATACTTAGCCAAGGCAATAGCTGTTTGCATGGTATTAATTGAGTGCCTAAGCCTCTTTGGCTTAAGCATTGTAGCTAATCTCTCCTGCATTATATCTAAATTCATATAAATTTAAGTCTCCTTATCTACAAAGACTATTTTACTTATCTATAAGTTCCATTTCCATATCTATAAAAACTATTTTATTTTTATAAGAAATATTATACTTATCTATAAATTCCATTTTCCTTATTTATAAAGACCATTTTTATATATATAATCTATCACGCTGTCTGGTACAAGATATTTGATGGATTTACCTTGCTCTACTAACTTTCTGATATTTGTCGAGGATATATCCATAAGTGGTGCATCAAATGATGTAATTGAGGCTCCAAATTGACTCTCCAAATAGTTAATGCGCTCCTCATAATCTGTCTTTTGGAAGCCCGGCCTTAAAACGCTTATAAATTTAGTAAGCTTAAATACCTGTTCGAAGCTCTTCCAGGTCATTAAATCCATTACAACATCGGCACCTATTATATAATAAAAATCAGCATTTTTGTATAGTGCTTGTAGTAGCTTTAATGTATCTATTGTATAGGTATAACCTATTCTTTCTATTTCTAAGGCAACAGCTTCAAAATACGGATTAGAAGCTATTGCAAGTTCAACCATTTTATATCGTAACGGCGCATCAGTAACTTCCTTCATCTTTTTATGTGGAGGATTTCCTGATGGAATAAACAAAACTTTATCAAGTCCAAAATTGCATCTCACCTGTTCAGTCAAAGATAGGTGTCCTAAATGTACTGGATCAAATGTACCTCCGCAAATACCAATTTTCTTAGTTTTTTCCGCCATAAACTCTCCTTATTTACACAAAATTATCATTAATATTTTTTGCATCTGATGTCTTTTATAGCAATGTATATTATACCATAGTTTTATTAAAATGGTTTTATAACCTTGTTAAAGTATCAGTTTATCGAAAATTGTCAACTTCTACTTAAAATAGAACTATTTAAAAATTTATAAAGCAAATGCACCAAAATGATATAAATATATAACATCAGGTGCATTCTAAAAAATTGATTTTTTAATTTTACTTTCTTCCAATATCCTTTCTGAAATGCATCCCATCAAAAGATATTTTTTCTATTCCTTGGTACGCCTTTTCAATAGCCTGCTGCATGGATTGGGCAACTGCTGTTACTCCTAATACTCTTCCCCCTGCAGTAAAGAAAGTGCCATCCTTTGTGGAAGTGCCAGCATGGAAAACAGTGGTCTGATCATTTTCTTGTGCAGCATCTATTCCCTTAATCTCAATGCCTGTTTGATACTTTCCAGGATAACCACCCGATGCAGCTACAACACATACTGCAGCGTTGTCGTCCCACTCAATATCTATAGAATCCAATCTTTCATCAATTATGGCTTCAAAAATTTCAAGTAAATCAGTTTTCAGTCTTGGAAGAACAACCTGTGTTTCAGGATCGCCAAACCTAGCGTTGTACTCTAACACCTTTGGCCCGTCCTTTGTCAGCATAAGGCCAAAATATATTACGCCCTTAAATGTGCGCCCTTCCTTGTTCATAGCATCAACAGTAGGAAGGAAGATATTTTTCATGCAGTATTCATCAAGCTCCGCTGTGTATAGAGGGCTAGGTGAAAAAGTACCCATTCCCCCGGTATTTGGACCCATATCGTGATCGTATGCACGCTTGTGGTCTTGAGAGGAAACCATAGGAACTATTGTTTTTCCATCTGTAAATGCAAGAATTGAAACCTCTGGTCCTTCAATAAACTCTTCAATAACAACCTTGCTCCCAGCTTCCCCGAATACCTTATCGTTCATTATACTATTAACTGCATCTATTGCCTCTTGGAGAGTTTGTGCAATTATTACACCCTTACCAAGTGCCAATCCGTCCGCCTTTACCACTACAGGAATCTTACCTGCCTTCAGGTAAGCAATCGCCTCATCACTGTTGGTAAAAACCTTGTAACCAGCAGTAGGAATGTTGTATTTGTACATTAAATCCTTTGAAAACGCCTTGCTGCCTTCAAGAATAGCAGCAGCCTTTACAGGTCCAAACGCTCTTATGCCTGCAGCCTCCATCGCATCTACCATTCCAAGTGCAAGAGGGTCATCAGGTGCAACCATTACCAAATCAATATTTTCTTGCTTTGCGAAGCTTACCATTTTTTCTATATCAATAGCCTTTATGGATACGCATTCAGCAAGCTTTGAAATACCGCCATTTCCAGGCGCACAGTAAAGCTTAGTAATCCTACTGCTTTGTGCTAGCTTCCATATAATGGTATGCTCTCTTCCTCCACCACCTACAACTAATACCTTCATGTTGTATACTCCTCTATGTGTAATCAATTACAACAAGTTGTTGTGCCACAATCTTAGTGCTTGAAATGTCTCATGCCTGTAAATATCATAGCTATTCCATACTTGTTGCAGGCATCAATCGAAAGCTGGTCATTATTTGATCCACCCGGCTGAATAATTGCTGTAATGCCTGCCTTTGCAGCTGCATCAACACAATCATCGAATGGGAAGAAAGCATCTGATGCAAGAACTGCGCCCTTACATCTTTCACCACCGTACTCTATAGCTATCTTTGTTGACATGATTCTATTTGTCTGACCAGGTCCTACGCCTAGAGTTGCCATATCCTTTGCAATTGTAATACCATTTGACTTAGTATGCTTTACAACCTTCATTGCAAAAATAAGGCTCTTCATTTCTTCAGCTGTAGGCTGCTTATCTGTAACACACTTGAGATTACTTTCATCTAAGAGCTCAGTGTTATACTTCTGTACAAGTAAGCCACCGGCAACCTTCTTCATATCATAGGTATCAGCTGTTATCTTATTGCTTATGCCTTCTAGCTTCAACAATCTGATATTCTTCTTTACTGTAAGAATGTCCAGTGCTTCTTGAGTAAAGGAAGGAGCAACCACAATTTCAATGAATATCTTAGCAATCTCAGTAGCTGTAGCAGCGTCTATTTCTCTGTTTGAAGCGATAATCCCCCCAAAAATGGATACAGGATCTGATTCGTATGCCTTCTTGTATGCTTCGCTGATAGTGTCAGCACTTCCTACTCCACATGGATTTGCATGCTTAACCGCTACGATTGTGGGCTCATCAAACTCTTTAACCAGTTCAATTGCACCATTGGCATCGTTTATATTGTTATAGGAGAGCTCTTTTCCATGGAGTTGTACTGCGCTAGGAAGCAAGCCTGTATTCTTGCCAACTTCCTTATAGAAAACAGCCTTTTGGTGTGGGTTTTCGCCATAGCGCATATCCTGAACCTTTTCGTATGTGAGTGAAAGGGTATCTGGGAAATCTATATCGCCAAGTGTATCTCTTAGGTATTTCGCTATCAAGGTATCATAGTGGCTGGTGTGTTCAAAAACCTTGTATGCCAGTCTAAACTTGGTCTTGACGCTTACATCACCAGTTGCTGTCATTTCATCTAGTACCTTTTCATAATCAGAAGGGTCAACTATAACAGACACATCCTGATAATTCTTTGCAGCAGCTCTTAGCATTGTTGGTCCGCCAATATCAATGTTCTCTATAGCTTCTTCCAGTTCTACATTGCCTTTTAAAATTGTTTGCTTGAAAGGATATAGGTTAATGATAACCATATCTATGGTGTCAACACCTAATTCTTTAATCTGCTTCATATGCTCTTCATTGCTTCTAATAGCTAGAAGTCCAGCATGTACCTTTGGGTGAAGTGTCTTTACTCTGCCGTCAAGACATTCAGGAAAACCTGTGATATCGGAAATATTGATAACCTTTAAGCCCGCTTCTGACAATGTTTTCGCAGTCCCTCCAGTAGAAATAATTTCTACTCCATTGCTATCTAGAGCCTTTGCGAACTCTACAATACCTGTCTTGTCAGACACACTGATTAATGCTCTCTTAATCATTTTAATATCCCCCTGCATAAAATATTTTTAACACAGCAAAAGCCATGTTGTTGACTGATTTAATATGTTATTTTTGTTCAAGAGTAAACAGTTTTTATAGTTTTATAATGTGCCATTTTGCTTGGGCTAGTTTAGTCCCTATCAATATGAACACGTCTGTCCTCTATCTTGAGCCTGTTTTCAGAGTATAGCTTTATTGCCTCGGGAAGAATCTCCCACTCCGCTTGTTCCATAACCCTTCTTTGCAAAATCTCAGGTGTATCATCATCTTCAATATATACCGCCTTCTGCAATATGATGGGGCCGGTGTCTGCTTCTAGCTCTACAAAATGAGCTGTTGCACCTGTCACCTTAACACCTGCCTCAAGTGCCTTTTGATGAGGAATAATGCCATAATAGCCCTTCCCGCAAAAAGCAGGTATCAGAGATGGATGAATATTGATAACTCTGCCCTTATAGAAATTGTTGAAGCTTTGGCCAAGTATGGAAAGAAAGCCTGCCATAACAACCAGCTCTACCCCATGCTTTGAAAAATGCTCTATCAACGCCTCATCATACTGTTCCAGTGAAGCATAGCTTTTCCTTGAGATTGCAGTACCATCTATACCGTGCTTTGCAGCACGCTCTAGAGCGAAGGCACCGGGGCGGCTCGAAACCACCGTCACAATCTGTACTTTGCTCAGATATCCGCTCTCAACCTTGTCAATTATAGCTTGGAGGTTCGAGCCGCCGCCCGAAACCAGTATACCAACCTTTAACATATATCTACTCCTGCTTCACCTTCAATAATTGAACCAATGATATATGCTGGCTCGTTGTTTCCCTTGAGGTACTCTACAACCTCATCAGCAATATCAGCTGAAACAGCCATTACCATTCCTATTCCCATGTTGAATGTATTGTATATATTTCTTTCTGGGATATTACCGAGCTCTCTTAGAATTTCGAATATTGGCAATATAGGCCAAGAACCCTTATTTATACTAACCCTTAGACCCTCTGGCACCATTCTAGGAATATTTTCAATAAACCCTCCTCCAGTTATATGTGATAACCCTTTTATCTCATACTTATTTACAAGATCAAGAATGGTTTTTACATATATTCTTGTTGGCTTTATGAGCTCTTCTCCCAGCGTACAGCCCAGCTTTTGGATATATTCCTTTATATTGTCTTGTGAAGGCTTGATAAGTGATCTCACCAGAGAAAAGCCGTTGCTGTGTATACCTGATGATGGCAATCCTATCAGCTTGTCTCCTGCCTTTATTTTGCTACCATCTATTATTTTCTTCTTGTCAACTATGCCAACTGCAAAGCCTGCCAAGTCATATTCCTCAACTGGATAGAAACCTGGCATTTCAGCAGTCTCTCCTCCAATAAGTGCACACCCAGACATGACGCACCCCTCAGCAACACCCTTTACTATTTGAGCCACCTTCTCAGGATAATTCTTTCCAACTGCTACATAATCCAAAAAGAAGAGAGGTTCAGCTCCTGAGCACACTATGTCATTTACACACATCGCAACACAGTCAATACCAACTGTATCATGTTTATCGGTCAGGAAAGCTATTTTTAGCTTAGTTCCAACTCCATCGGTTCCTGATACTAATACAGGCTCTTCATATTTATCCTTATTAAGACCAAAAAGCCCCCCAAATCCGCCTAATTCAGTCATAACCTCCGGTCTCATAGTACGCTTAACATGATTTTTCATTAATCTTACTGCTTCGTACCCCGCTTCTACGTCTACACCCGCATCCTTGTATGTAGTCATTTTTAAAACCTCCAAATTACTGTGTGGCACTGCCAGCACTACTAAATTTTGTTTATAAAGCTGTTTTCAAGTTGTTTCAATTATCCTATGCATCTAGGTGGTTATTTTTATCACAGATATAAGCTAGTTGTCTCAAGCGCCTATATCAGGTTAGCTGTTCACGTACATGTATCAGGCTAGATGTTTACGTACATGTATCTATCGATAAATAATCTGTTTAGCACCCCAGACACAATTTATCCGCTTCATCGGGCACTTCAACAGGGTATTCACCATCTAGACAAGCTGTACAAAACCCGCACTTTGAACCAATAGGAGTCTTTAACAGCCCCTCTAAGCTCAAATATCCAAGAGTATCTGCGCAAATCATCTCTCTAATTTCATCCACAGATAATTTAGATGCTACCAATTCTTTTCTTGAGGAAATATCTATACCAAAATAGCATGGGTACATAAGCGGTGGTGAGCTAACTCTCATATGCACCTCTTTTGCACCAGCATTTTTCAGTATCTGAACAATTCTTCTAGTAGTAGTACCTCTTACAATTGAATCATCAATGATAACAACTCTTTTGCCTTCAACTGATTTTTTAATAGCATTGTGCTTAATTCTTACAGCAGCCTCTCTCATACCCTGACTTGGCTGAATAAAGGTTCTAGCAACATACTTGTTCTTTACCAAACCCTCCCCATAAGGAATACCTGTCTGCTTAGAAAAGCCAACAGCGGCTGATATGCCCGAGTCTGGTACACCTATAACAACATCCGCTTCTACAGGATGCTCTATTGCAAGCCTTTTTCCAGCCTCATAACGCGACTGTTGAACACTTGCATTGTCGATTATGCTATCTGGTCTAGCAAAATAAACAAATTCAAATATGCATAGTCTGGTATTCTTTGGTTCTTCTTTTAATATTGATGTGACCTGATTATTTTGAATAATAACTATTTCACCAGGTAAAATATCTCTTATATATTCTGCGTTTACAGCATCTAAAGCACATGTCTCAGATGCCAGCACGTATGACTTTTGTGTTTTTCCAAGGCAAAGTGGTCTAATTCCCAGAGGATCCCTCACGCCTATTAGCTTATCTTCAGTTATTATGGTGAGGGCGTATGACCCGCGAACTTCTTCCATCATCTTCTGAATAGCATGCTCGAGGCTGTTTGAGAATACTGAATGTTTTGTGATAAGATTGACCATTACTTCTGTGTCATTTGTTGTCTGAAATATGGTACCGCTATTCTCCATTCTTTCACGAATCTCACTGGCATTGACTATGTTACCATTGTGTGCCATAGCAAGATTACCATTTCTATACCTAATAACCATCGGCTGAGCATTTTCTCTTCTGCTAGCACCTGTGGTTGAGTATCGTACATGACCAATTGCCATATTTCCTTTTAAATGCTCCAAAACAACTCTGTCAAATACTTCAGGAACTAATCCCATATCCTTGTGGAATACAATTGTTCCATTGTCACTTACTGCAATACCTGAACTTTCCTGTCCTCTATGCTGTAGTGCATAAAGCCCATAATACGTCATTCCTGCAACGTCTTCTCCTGCATCCGGCATTGAGTAAACTCCAAAAACCCCACATTCTTCGCGAAGTTTATCCGGTCTGTCTTCCATACAGTTAAAATCTGTGCAAGTCAAGCAAGCGTTCCTGTTACACATGGGTATACTCCTTTATTTAAAGTTCTTCTAATTTAAGTTGAAGTTCTGCATTTTTCTTTTTCACTTTTTCTGCTAATGAGGCTTTATATTCTATCATTTTATGTCTTAAATCGTGGTGGGCTGTAGATAATATCTGAACTGCAAGCAAAGCAGCGTTTTCAGCTCCGTCTAGTGCTACTGTCGCTACCGGTATGCCGGAAGGCATTTGAACTATGGATAATAGTGAGTCTAGACCATCTAGAGTAGAGGACTTAATAGGTACTCCTATTACAGGTAGTGGAGTAAAGGCTGCCAGTACGCCTGGCAAGTGTGCCGCCTTGCCAGCAGCTGCAATAATAACATCAAATCCATTTTCAGCAGCATTCTTTGCAAAATCAGCTGCAGCCTCAGGTGTTCTATGAGCTGAACATACCATAACCTCACAGCTAACTTCGAACTGCTTTAACATTTTCACACAAGATTTCATTACAGAAAAGTCAGAATCACTTCCCATTATTACTGCTACCTTTGCATCCTTTGCAACGCACATACAATTAGTCCTCCTACATTTAATTTTTATGTAAATAGTGATTAAGCGAACATTTTTGTGTAAAGTCGAAAAAATATTCGTGTTTTTATAAATTAATAGTAACAAGCTGTCTTTAGATTGTCAATAACAAAAAAAAGATACGAACAATAATTCGTATCTTTCATTAATAATTTTATTTATAAAGATATAAGGTAAACTAATAGAGGTAAGCTAAACACCGATAATATGGTCGAAAAGAACACTCCTTCTGTTGCGGTATTATAGTCAGAATCATACTGAAGAGCAAGTGCAGAAACAATTGTAGCCGCTGGCATACCAAGCTGGATTACCACTATTTTTACTACATTTGAGTCAAAATTGAACATTGAGAAAAATGCCAAGGCTAAAAGAGGCACTACTAATAGCTTTGATAAAGAAAACAATAAGAATCTCCATCTTGATATTAAGTATTTAATGCCGTTTATTTTAATATTGGCTAATATTAATCCAATAAAAATCATAGAGAGATAAATTGTTGTATGCCCTAATCCGTTAAACGCAGAATATACTATGTCCCAGATTTTATTATAAACAGGATACTGGTCTATATGAAAAAACTGCTTTAGCCCTATAACTACAAAGCCCCCTAAAAATGCTATTATGTTCGGATTTAATAAATGTGAAAGGTTTTCCTTCCAACTGGTGGCTTTATGCTTATTAAACAAGTAAACGCCCACTGTCCAGAGTATAGCATCATTTGCAATATTAAAAAATATAGCATAGACTATTCCCATATCGCCATTATCGCCATACATAGCCCTTATCAAGGGATATGCCATGAAAATAACATTCCCGAACATAGATGAAGCTATATAAACATTTTTTGCTTTATCCTTTATACCAAACAATTTTGTTGATAATAAGCCTATAAGCCCAGAAACAAGTACAAATAAAGCACCAAACACTGATATAAATAGACCATTTTTGAGAGTATCACTATTAAATGAATAGTTACCCATTGTGGTAAACAGAAGAAAAGGCATTGTTATCTTTAAAATCAATGCCGAAAGGTATTTGTGAGTATCAGCAGGTAATATTTTTTTCTTACCTGCAATATACCCTGTAGCTCCTAAAAGGGTTAGTATTATAATTTGATAAATTATTGCGCTTACCTCTTTATCCATTTTGTCCTCCGCCGTATGCCTTATTATATCATGCTATTTATACATTTTTTTCATTATCATTATATTCATATAAAATCACAAACACAATATAAAAAATGAACATAATATTAATCAAAATGCAATCTCAATATAGCAAAAATGCAATCTCAATAATGCAAAAATGCAATGAGAATATTGAAAAAATGCAATCTGAATATTAGCAATTAATATAATACTTATCTATTATCGTTTTCCAGAGCCTGCTGCTGTTTGAGCTTCCGAGCCAGGAGTTTGGCCAGAGATGTTAATTAACCGAATAATAGAAACAAATAGTACTAGAAAGCTTGTTAGCAAGCTTATTTGGGCGCCACAATCCTGCTCCTCACTCTCGTTGCATGCGTCCCTAGCTAAGCCAAAAAAGAAAAAGGAAACTAAAACAATAATTATTGAAGTAAGTGTTGGGAGTTCAGCAAAACACGGTGCAAGCGGTTTTTCCTCAACAATAGACCTTTTGGTTCCTAACAAATTGATTATTGATATACCAATAGCTATTATTGTTGCTATGAGAGCGGAAATTGTACTGTCAAGCTGATTTATCTCAGCGTTTTGAGCATTGTTTAATTTCATAGAAGTATACTCCATTAATCGTACTTCTATATAATATTAAGGAAACATAATTATTGTTACCCAATTTATAAGCCCCAAAAAATGCTGACAATTTCTAACTCTTTCTCCTTTGCCATATCTACATATACACCGTCAATTTTAATAATAGGCTTGAGCAAATTTTGCTTTTGAATATGTACAATCTGTCCAATTTCTCCACTACTCAATATAACATATTCATTTATATAATTACTTAAAACACGCTCTGCGAATACACTTGCTATAGAAATATCCAAGCTGTTTTCATAATCGCTTAGTATTATTTTTAGCGCTTTAAAAACGGGAATCTTCTTTTTGTATACTCTATCTGATATCAGCGCGTCATATACGTCAGCTACAGCAATAATCTTGGCGTACCTGTGAATTTGTGCTGATTTTGCTCCTAATGGATATCCTGTTCCATTCTCACGTTCGTGGTGCATTAGCACCCCCATTTTTATATCATGGCTTAACCCCTCTACATTTTCTATGTGCCTATATGAGTGCGTTACGTGTTTTTTTACTTCTTGATATTCATACTCAGTCAGCTTATCTCTTTTGTTGATGAACTCTTTTGGTACCATTACCTTTCCTACATCATGCAAAAGCCCTGCCTTAGCAACTTCCTCCACTTCATAAGCAGAGTAGCCCAACCATCTTGCCAACATAGAGGCTAACATTGACACATTAACGCAATGGCTATATGTATAGTCATCTATGCTTTTTACAATATCCATACATTTAAGAACGTCCAAGGCATCAGGTATGTTATTTTTAATAGTTCTTACAATTTCTTCAACTTTTTCTGCTGTGACTTTCTTTCCTAAACTTAAATCCTCAATTACATCTTTTATTTCATCCTGTGCTTCATAATAAGAACGCTTTACTGGCGCTGATAAACCGTCAACACCCTTATGGTACTCAGTCTTGTCAACTTCCTCAACTTTTATTGAGTCATCATATATGATTACCTTTATAGGCATTAATCTAAAGCGCTTAACCTTCTTTTCTAAATCTTCTGTAATTTTGGTTCCTTTAGGAATAAGGCATACTCCTGTATCTGTGCATAGATCCTCAGATAAAACCATACCCTCCAAGCAGCTCTGTGCTTTAATATACATATCCCTCATGACAGTCTCCCCGCCTACTTTTATGTTATATTCCTGTATAACCTTTTTCTTTTAGCTATACCATATTAAAGTTACCCTAATTATACCAACTCAATCACATATTAGTCGAGATATTAATTATTAGTAATAATAAGTTGGAAATATATATCTTATTATGTATTTTATTGGGCTATCTTGCAAAATACGGCTGCGATTGTTACCTAACCTTAATATTTCTCCTAGGTATATGTGTTATAATTATTTCATCCAGCTTAAGTTTATGTAAACATTTTGACCGACTACAAGAAGAGTGCTAATGCATCTATTGGGTTATACCCAAAATCTTACAAATTTATGAACTAGGAGAAAAAATGTCTAACAATAATAAAAGCAATTTACTTAGAAATCTGCATGAAAACCTGAATAAATATAGAACTAAGCATCCCAAGCATGTTAAATATATTGTAATTTCACTTTCAGGTGCAGTCGTTTTATCACTGACAGTTTTCATGGTACAACCGGTATTAACTCCCAAGGATACCTCCGAAGCTCAACCAATTATTACAATGGCTGAGAAGACAGAAAAATCAACTCACACATATAGCACTGATCAACGTTCAACACAAGACCCCTCAAGATCGGGAAGTGTTTCAACTCTTAACCCATTAAAAGGTGACATAATCAAACTTGGTGATAAAGCTCCTGTTGTAATAGTAATTCAAAAAAAATTAACAGAGCTTGATTATATGGAATCAGATGAACCTTCTGAAGAGTTTACAGAGCAAATTGAATATGCAGTTAAATTATTTCAACGAAAAAATGAAATAACCATAACAGGACAGATTGATCAGGAAACCTACCAAAAGCTTTTAGCTGATGATGCTAAGCATTATACTGTTTCAATAGGTATTGAGGGTACGGATGTTGAACAGCTTCAATTGAGGTTGTACGAGCTGGGTTATATTAATAAAGTTACAAGCTACTTTGGAACAGATACTGAAGCTGCTGTAAAGGTATTCCAGAAAAAAAATGGGTTATATGATGATGGTAATGTAGGTAAGCTGACAAGAGAGGCTCTTTATTCGGAGAATGCAGTTCCGATGTCATTTTCTATAGGAGATGAAAGCGAAGAGATACTAACTCTTCAGAACAGACTGAATCAACTAGGTTATCTCACTACTTCCCCTGATGGAAAATACGGCAAAGACACTGTCACTGCAGTAAAGAAGTTCCAAAATAAGCATGGACTAATAGCGGACGGTCATATAGGTCCAATGACCAAAGAAATCCTTATGTCCTCCAAAGCCGAAGAGTTTGCACTTTCAATGGGTGATAGCGGAGATGACGTAACCAATATTCAGAAATACCTCAAAAAACTTAATTATCTCAAAAGTACAACAGGGTATTTTGGTTCAGATACTCATGATGCTGTAATCAACTTTCAGAAAAAAAATGGTCTGACTGCAGATGGAAAAGTTGGTTCAAACACTATTCGTAAGCTGTTATCGGACGATGCGAAAAAGTGGACCGGTGGTTCAACAAGTTCAAGTGGAAGTTCAGGTAGCGGCTCATCTAGCAGTTCTTCTGGTGGCTCTTCTAGCAGTTCTTCAGGTAGTTCTTCTAGTGGTTCTACTGGCGGTTCTTCTAGCGGTTCTTCTGGTGGTAGCGGCTCAAGTGTCTCTTCAAGTGCTAGCGTTGAGAACCTTATATCTATTGCAAAGTCAAAGCTAGGTGCAAAATATGTTTATGGAGCAAAGGGGCCAAATTCATTTGATTGTTCTGGCTTTGTATACTGGGTATTAAATAAAGCTGGTGTTAAGCAGAGCTACATGACCTCAGAAGGTTGGAAGAGCACCACAAGATACAAGCGCATCACAAGTATGAGCAGTATCAAAAGGGGCGATATAATCTCCTTCAATGGACATGTTGCTATTGCCCTTGGCAATGGCCAGATGATTGATGCATCACCAAGCGCTGGTAAAATAAGAATTACTAGTATAAATTCCTCCTATTGGAGAAACAACTTTGTGAGAGCATATAGAATATTCTAATGTATACTTTTTAAAAAGCTGTGATAGTGCTACATGTAGCATTATCATAGCTTTTTATTTTGTCTTCACATATTTATGTAGGTATTTATATATTATATTATATGATGCACATTAAAAAGTTAAATTCGGAATAGAAGCACAGCCTAATTTATAGAAATCAATAGCTATGCTATTGATAATTAGCAAGTAATAATAATATAAAGGAATGTGTGGTAGTTTTTGTTACTACATCAACAAGCTATATATGAAAATAAAAAAGGTTTATATAACATCAATGCTGTCCGCTTTTTTTATTATTTTAACAATAGTAATATTGTTTACTTTATGTGTAATAAGACAAAGTATTGGAAATAACCAGATTCTTTTGGGCCCAAAGGTTGCCAATGCTAACCTTAACCAGCTTAAGCTTATTACAAATGTAGGTAACCATAAACCCATCCCTATTCTAACCTATCATTGCATTGATGACACTATATGGGGATATAAGCCAATGTTTGTTTCGGTAAAAACCTTTGATGAGCAAATGAAATGCTTAAAAGACCTGGGCTATAGTGCAATAACATTTAGAGACCTTGATAACTTAAATAAAGTAAAAAAGCCCGTAATGATTACTTTTGATGACGGCTATGAGAATAACTATACCAATGCTTATCCTATTCTGAAAAAATATAATATGAAAGCAACTATTTTTGTTATTTCTAGCGCAATTGGCCATCAGAAGTACCTAAAGACATGGCAAATTAAAGAAATGCGGAACTTAATTGACTTTGAAAGTCACACTGTCAGCCATCCATATCTAGATAAGTTATCACCTAAAGAAATTGAAAATGAGCTTATGCAGTCACAAGAGTACCTGCAAAAACTACTTGATACAAAAATAGATGTAGTAGCCTATCCATATGGTAGTTATAGTGACAAAGTTATCAAAATAACCAAGAAGTATTATAAGTATGGTGTAACAACAAACTCGGGAGACTTCTACTACAAGCATAGTAATAACTATCAAATCAAACGCATTAGTATTCACAATGATATAGACTACGAAAAGTTTATTAGTCTGCTAAAGATGAAGTAGTTAACATGAAGTGAGTTAAACAAAAGTTGACTTATAGAGGTGCTTGCCACATTAAGAGCCCCTGCAACGAGTTATTTCTTTAACCAAAAAACATTCACTAAAAATCTCTTTGCAAACACATGTATTTTGTACATATTAACTAAATTTGAAAGGTGTTATAATTAATTATAAGTAAATAGTTTGCTCTCATTATAGACATTGACTAAGTAAGTAGTACATTCAGGAGGGGTTAGTATGTGTATTCGCAACCGCTTGATTTCACTTATTTTTAGGATAATTATTATAATGTTTTGCTCCTTAGGACTGTACTTAAACTCTGGTATACCTAATGGTGAATTAGCTAAATACATGCTTGTATTTTATACTATTCAAAGTAATTTATTATGTTTTGGGTATTTTTCTGTAGTGCTTTTTCAAAATATTAAAGATTTAAAGAATAAAGGTATATATGGTACTACCAGAATTCTGCCACGTTTTAAGGGTGGCGTTACACTTGTGATTGCTGTAACATTCTTGATTTACCATATCGTTCTAGCCCCTCAATTTATAGCTAACTCTATACATTACAATATTTTTACTATGCAAAACCTTACCGTTCATTATATTGTTCCTATTTTAGTTATTGTTGACTGGCTATTGTTTGATGAAAAGTTGAGCTTTAAATGGTTTGATCCCTTCATTTGGCTGTCATTACCGATAATATACTTTGTTTTCATTCTTATTAGGGCAAAAATAGGAAGCACAATAGAGATACTATCAAGCTATTATCCTTACTTTTTTATAGATGTAGACCTTATTGGGTGGCAAAATGTATTACTAAACTCAGCAGCAATGTTATTAGCATTTCTGGCTTTGGGGTACAGCATTTATTTTGTAAACAATATATTCTTTAAGCATTTATCATGGTTGTTGACTAAAGTGTTTGCAAAAGTGTTTGCTGTAGTCTTTACTAAAGTGTTTGCTAAAGTTATTTCAAAACCTTATCAAGAGCCGTACTCTAACTCCCAAAAAGCACCTGCTGAGGTTTTACTAACTAACTAAGAAGCTTAATTCAAATTTAATATATATAATACCTGGTTTTTATGCTTTAATTATAAGTAAATCATTCTCATTCAGTCATGAAACAAAAGAAAGTTAGGTATTATATGAAATTAAAAGATAGTTTCCATCCATACGCAATGATTACAATTGTATTTTGGTCAATAGCCTTTGTGCTTACCAGGCTTGCGTTACAGCACTTTTCGGCCTTCTCATTGGGTTTTCTAAGATATTTAGTGGCATCATGTACGTTAATAGCCATTGCTATCCTTACCAAAATGAAGCTTCCACACAAATCCGATCTTCCGTGGTTTCTAGCATCAGGAGCCATTGGATTTTTCTTTTATATGATTGCTTTTAATATTGGAGAAGAAACTGTGACAGCCTCCACCGGAAGTATAGTAATTGCCACAGTGCCCGTTATAACCGCTCTTCTGTCACGAATAGTGTATAAAGAAAAACTATACGTTTATCAATTGGTAGCTATTGCATTTGAGTTCATAGGTGTTTTAGTCCTAACACTAATGGATGGTGTGTTTTCAATTAATATTGGGCTACTCTGGTTATTACTTGCAGCGGTGTTGTTAAGCATTTATAATCTTTTACAACGCAAGCTCACAAAAGTATATACTGCATTGCAGACCTCTGCATTCAGTATTTTCTTTGGTACCATACTCCTTGCTGTGTTTCTTCCGAGCTCTATAAAAGAGGTTTCACATGCTCCGAGTATTCAATTGGTATATGTCGCAGCATTGGGCATTTTTTCAAGCGCAATCGCCTATGTAGCATGGTCAAAAGCTTTTGCGAAGGCAAAGCAAACATCACAGGTAAGTAACTACATGTTCATTACCCCATTTTTAACAAGTGTGTTAGGAATACTAATTATGGATGAAGTACCGAGCAGTTCTACTCTGCTTGGCGGAACAATCATTATTCTAGGTGTACTTATTTTTAATTTTGGTGAGAAAATGTATGTATCCATATGCAATAAGATAAGTTTAGTACGAAAGAATTCAAAGGAGATATAGCTCTAATCCCCCTATCAAAGTCACTTTACTGTTTACTTTTTATCCTTATATGCATACCCAAAGTTTATAGGTGGGGCTGTCACAGAAATATAAACGAATTCAATTTCACCGTCATTTAGTAATCCGTGGACATCCTTATCAGCAAATCTGACAACATCGCCTGCTAAGAATTCTTTTACCTCGTTATTATTAAGTAGCAATTTCCCGCTACCTTTAACAGCGTACCATATCTGTTCAGAGTATTCATGGATATGTCGTGGCTGACTAGCTCCACATTCTAAATGTACTTCAGTAATAGTAACCCTTTCGCTTGTCGAGTTCTCAGGATTTAATATCTGCCTTGAAACAACTCCTGGGTTAGACAATGCTATTATTTGAGTTGATTTAATGAATTCCATATATTACCTCCACTCGAGAACCTGTATATGTTGGGTCTCGGGATTAAATTTTATTCAAACTCAGTAGCACTTATTTGAGTTTTTCGCTCTTTAGCGATTTCCATCAGTTCACGTTCAGACTGCACACCATTAGGGTACGGATAGGTCTTGGCGCACTTTTCAAACTGAGCCATAATCCGCTCTGCTTTTGCATTATCCTTTTCGTATAACAACGCATACACATACTCAGTACGAAGAACAGAAGGATAATTCTTCATTTGCATCATAAATTTCTTCTGCTCTTTGGTAAACATTTTATCGAGCACTTCACGGGAATTTTCAGTAATCAACTCAACATACATGCGATCGCAAATCATTAAGCTACGATGTATACCAACCATACCGCTATCAATTTCTAGCATATGTGCCATCAGCTTATCCGCTTCCTCAAACTGCTGTGCATCCATTAAACGGTTGCAGGCAAACACCCCAATAACCACAACCATACTATTTTTCATCGCCTCATCAGAAGGAACAGCAAACCATTCGTCAGGCATATTCTTAAGACTGATGCCTTTTCCATACTGTTCATTGACTTTCATCTGCACCCAAAATGATTGCATTGCCGCCGGATTTCGTGTAAGTGAAAAAGCGTTATAGCCATCATTATCCACCGTTCCCAGACGCATTGGCACACCGTTCATAATGGCGATAATAAAACCGATTACCGCAAAAATCAACATGACGGTAGAAAGAAATGGTATACTTACAAATACAAAATACAGAATTAAGAAAGTCAAACCAGCACTAGCATTTATCAACGATCCACCAAGGTTGTAGAGAACAATCGGAATCCTCCCCTCCACCAAATCAGGTGGAGCCATTAAACATTGTCCGCCTGTACCGGCAATTGATAGTCGCTTTAATCTGATCCTTTCATTTTCCTTCACCCAAATAAAGTTAAAAATACGGAAGGAACTGAATTTATATCCTGAAATCAGCCCATAAACAAGATGGCCTGCTTCGTGGATAATAAGATGCACTAATACGGCTATGTACATTGCGAGGAATAAGCCCACTAGGGAAAGTATTTTTTCTATAAGTGGCTTTTCTGCACCTGAGCTCTGCTTGATGTACAGAATCATTATAAGCCCACAAACGACACCAATCAGTACAAAGAATGCCATTCCGATGTACTGTTGCCATACTATTTTCTTCTTTTCTTGTTTTCTCATAGTAATCACCTACATATCGAAGTTCAATTCGGAATGCCAAAGTTCTATCATAAAGTCAAAAACGCAGTGGCATTTCATGTCAATCATTCTTTAAAATCATTCTCATATTTCCAATCTATGCTGGATGGGAATACATTTGAAATTATTTTCTTTATTTTACTATTTGAAATATTAATAATTACGACATCGGATTTACTTGATTCATACATTACACAAAGCATGTATTTACCATCATTTGATGGCTTAAAGGGTAAAATTCCTTTATTTTTAACTTGTATTTTATTTGTTTTACTATTACTTAAATCCTCTACATAAACAGTATCTCGATTAACAGGTAACTGATAAGCTAAATATTTTCTATTGTAAGAAATTGCTGGATTTGCTGCATTCTCTTTGTACAAATTCATCTTTTTGTCGGAAATATTATATGCATAGATATTAGTTTTATTTTGTGAGCTTTCCTGTGTTAAAAGAACCGTATCTGAATCCAGCCAATCGTACTCTGGGTACGCTACCGGAGCAATTATTGAGTATTTCGTTTCATCTATGCAATAGTAAACGAGTTTGTTGTTTTCAATAAAACTTATATCATCTTTATCAGGAACAAATTTCGGATTTTCAATATTTTTGCCAATGTATATAGTTCTCTTTTTTTCATAGAGACCTTCTGTTAACTCACAAATCTCTTGTTTATCACCATTATTAACTATTGCTATCAAATTATCATCTTCGTTAACGTTATATTGAGGTTCATAAAAATTTACTCTCTTTTCAATCAATTCATCAGTTTTTAAGTCATAACTATATAAAGGAAACTCGAAGGGATCATCGCCTTGCATAGCAATTATTTTGCCTTGCAATGTATATAATTCATTTGAATTTTTTGAAAGCAGATTAATAATGAAAACAAAGATAATAACTATACATACCAAAATAGCAATAGATATCTTTTTCCTCATGAAACTTCTCCTTTTGAGAAAATATTGTGTTGGCATAAGATGATTACTTATATGTAAATACCCTGAGAATTAATCTCCCCTTGTTTAAATACAACCATATAAAGTGATTTAATCTTACGTTATATTTTGAATTTTATATTTATTTCCAATTATATCATAAATATGTTTATTTATTCAAAGAGTTCTTTTAACAGAAAAAAAATAAACTTTGCTATTACTTATCTTAAGGTCTCTATCTTCATTCCTTTGTTTTGTTTACTGTGGGAACCCCGGTTTGTCAATCTATATTTATTTGCGTTTAAGTTTTTCAACTGCAACAAAAACTCTGCAGTCATACATGCTGATATGCTTGTTGCTGATCATCTTTGTAAACGGTATTAGATAAATATCGCCAACCAGTCGATACCCCTGCTCAGTCGCAAATTTAAGGAGCTGTTTCAGGAGTGTAACCTCTGCATCGCGCCGCGTCCCTTTATAGAGATATGTTAAATAGTATGCCGATGGCGCCATCGTATAATCCTCAGGATTTTTGGGTATACAATTGCAATAGCTGCAATACCCGCTAATTCCAGATTGGGTTTCAAGGTATAGAGCGCTTTCCGGATAAATGCTTCCAACCGGAAAACCCATTATCTCTGCTGATCGCTCATTGCAACGCATTACATGTTCGCGGAATTTCAGTTCACGATACTCTGTATCAAGAGATTTTTCAGGGTCCACCTTTGTACAAAATATGTAGAAAGCCTGCGGATTGAGAACGATACGCATTTCTGCCGTGGCAAGGTCGAGGGTGGTACGCCTGAAATGTTGGTAATAATCATACTCTCGAAGAACCTTATCGATTTGTGCCCTCTGTTTTTCCAGTTGATCTCTCTTGCTGTCGATAATCGCTTGATATTCCGGTACTCCTCCGACGTATAAAAAGGTCTTTATCTCCTTCAGAGAGCAGCCGGTAGTTTTCAGCATATGAATGAGCTGTAATGAGTAAACCTGTTCCGGTGAATATAGTCCATACCCATTCGGCTCTTTCCTGCATGGCGGCAGCAGGCCAATCCTCCCGTAATATTCCAATGTATCCCTTGAAATCCCGCATAGCATAGCAAACTCACCGGGATAGTAAAATCCGTCGTTTGTCATAAAACTCCTCTTGACCTCCGAGTAACTCGCAAGTTTATAGTGCAAGTATAATAAACTTTTTAAAAACTGTCAATGTTAGGAAAGGAGCTTTCATATGAACAAATATCCGCATTTACTTTCACCAGGGAAACTCGGTAACCTGGAATTAAAAAATCACATCATTATGGGCCCTACAGAAACACTCTACGCCTCCTGCAACGGAGAAGTTACCCGACCCATCATCGATTATTATGTTCGAAGAGCAAAGGGTGGCGTTGGCCTAATCGTTCTTCATTCTGCACAGGGCAATACTAAAATAGATCCAATTGACCCCTATGCAGGCTCATTGCGTATGGATGATAATGCTTACATTCCAATGTTGTCTGTGCTTACAGAGGAGGTTCATCGAGCAGGAGCCAAAATTGCTGCGCTGGTTTCTCCTGGAGGAGGCGCTCAAGCCCTGGGTTTTCCATACGATAAAGGAAGTCAGGGCGTTCATCAGGTATCCAATGTCGGTCCTAGCGAAAAGCGTTCCATGGTTGCTCAGCGACCTGTACGTAAATTAACCGTTGAGGAAATACAAAAATCAGTAGAAGCATATGGACTTTGTGCCGGAAGAGCGAAGGCGTCCGGTTTTGATGCGTTTTATATTCATGCAGTTGGTGGATACCTCGCTTCACAATTTTTAACACCCTATTTTAATGATCGTGATGATGAATATGGCGGAAGTCTCGAAAATCGTATGCGTTTCTTACTGGAACTAATCGCATCATGTCAAAAACATGCTGGAAAAGATTTTCCTATTATCGTAAGAATATCCATAGACGAATATATGGGTGATGCCGGAAGGGGAATTGAAGAATCAAAAGAGATTGCTAGAAGGTTGGAAGCAGCTGGAGTTGCTGCAATTGACTGCAGTGCCGGAATATTTGAATCAATGCACATGTTGATTCCACCCCTTTACCTGCCAGAAGGAGTCCTTGTACCTCTTGCTCAAACAATAAAAGGAGTTGTCAACATTCCGGTAATTACCCAGGGACGCCTGTACGATCCAGTTGTAGCGGAAGGTGTTCTTGCAGATGGCAAGGCAGACTTTGTCTTGTTGTCCCGCGCCCTAGTCTGTGACCCTGACTGGGTAAAAAAGATTCAGAAGGACGATGCACCGAGCATCAGAAGATGTCTCACATGCAACCATTGCATAGGGACACGAGTATTCAACAATCTTCCAATCCGATGTGCGTTTAACCCAGAGGCTGGGCGCGAAAGCCAATCCAGAAGCGGCCTCCCAAAGCCCGAAAGCATAAAAAAAGTTGCGATTATCGGTGCAGGTCCATCGGGACTGGAAGCCGCATACATACTCGGTCTTCGCGGCCATCACGTCGATATTTATGAGGCCACAGACAAGCTATGTGGTGGCCAGCTGGATATTGCTATGGTACCTCCATGCAAGGATGTGCTCAAGCATATCCCCGGCTATTTTGGTGAGCAGCTGTCTCGTATGGAAAACGTAAAGATACACTATAACCACCCGATAACGGAGTCAAATATGGATTCAATCCACGCAGATGTTGTTCTTTTGGCTACAGGAGCAAAGGCCCTCATTCCTAATATCGCCGGTATTGATAATTTGAACATTTATACTGCAGAACAAGTACTAAAGGGGGATATTTATCTTTCCGGGAATATCGCAATTGCTGGCGGCGGTCAGGTTGGCTGTGAAACTGCCCACTATCTGCTTGAAAACGGCTGCAAGGTTTCCATCATCGAGATGCTGTCTGCTATTGCGCTTAAAGAAGAACTGATTACCATGCTGACCATTACAAACATCCTTAACTCATCTGGTGCAGAGATTTATACTGATACCAAAATTTTGGAGTTTAAGAGCGACAGTGTTGAAACGGTTAACGTTAAAACCAATGAATCAGTTTCCATACCATGCGACAGCATTGTTCTTGCATTTGGTACAGTTCCAGAAAATGCGCTATATGAAAAGCTCGCGGAGAAGTTCAATGTGATAAAAGTCGGTGATTGTGCTAAGGTGGGTAATGTAGCAGCCGCTATTGAGGACGGATATTTTGCCGCATTGGAGATATAAAATCACAACGATGTAATGTTCGGAGCATTACTTTCCACCTATAAATAATAAGAAACCGTATAGAATAGATTTATTCTGTACGGTTTCTTTACTTTTGATCTATTCTGAAATATTTATCGCTTAATTTAGGTGCGATTGCTGTCATTCCTCATACTGAGCGGCTTTCAGAAATCCAAACCTGCATTTCTCCGCTATCACGATTTCCCCAAAATGCATAAGGTATAGCGCGCAGAACAACATTTTCATACTCCTGCGCATTCTCACCGTAGAGCTCGTCTTCCGTCCAAGATTTACAGCGTCTACCGGAAGCGGTAATCATAAGACCTCCGGGAACATCGCTTTCCACGTCAATAAGCTGAACATTTGTATCGACGGATAGGGCCGACAGATTGGAACCGTTGTCCACCTGCTCCAGGCAGTACACCATGGGACCTCTTTGAATGCAGACCTTCCCGGCATTTGCCCGAACCTCTGGATTAGCTCGAATAAAACGCGAAGGAGCATCAAAGCGGATCATCACGGATTTTTCAGCCTCCATGTCGAACACAGCATAGCCGCTTTCTATCTGATAGGGTTCACTCACTGTAAAATTCTTCGCATAATCTGGAATACGCACTGCCATTTTTGTAGCTTTGTCTCCAATGATCTCCATTGTATTCTCCATGGGGAATTTTGTTTTCAGAGTTATATTCGCCCCTCTCTCTGTTTTCACTGTACTTCCAATAAATAGATTCAAATAAAGGCGGTTTTGCTCCTGTGCCCAAATGTATTGCCCTAGTGAGGCAAAAGTACGAGCAATATTTGGCGGACAGCAGGCGCAACTGAACCACGGCTGTCGCACGGGTTTCACATGCTCCTTGGAGCTATTTGGCATACATGCCTCCGGCCACACTTCCAGCGGGTTCACATAGAAAAAGCGCTTGCCATCTTGTGACACACTGCCCAGTACAGTATTATAGAGTGCCCGTTCAACAGTATCAAAATATTTCGCGTTTTTGGTAATATGATTCATTCTTAAGCCAAACAGCATCAACCCTACAGAAGCACAGCTCTCCGCATAGGCAACCTCGTTTGAAAGGTCGTAATCGGTAGTAAACCGCTCCAAAATTCCGGAAGAACCGATGCCGCCGGTTATGTACATCTGTTTCTTTGTTATATTATTCCACAAGGTCTCGCAGGCCTCCAAGAGACCTTCGTCCTCCATTTCTCCGGCCAGATCAGCCATGGCGCTGTAAAGATAGGTTGCTCTCACAGCGTGTCCGGCGGCCTTTTTTTGCTCCCGAACCGGTTGATGAACTTGATAATAGGAAATATCAAAATCCTTGTCCATATTGTTCCATATCGGCATATAGCCCGGTTTGTTATTTTCCCTCCAGAAATAGTCTTTGTCCACTCCGCGATTATCCACAAAATAAGAGGCCATATCCAAATATTTTCGCTCACCGGTTGTTTTGTACATTTTAAACAGAGCCAGCTCTACTTCTTCATGACCGGGATAGGCATGTATTTTCCCTTCCTCAGGTCCAAAGGTATCGCATATCAAATCAGCAAAACGCATCATGGCGTCTAGCAGCTTTCGCTTGCCCGTAGCTTCATAATAAGCTACAGCGGCTTCCATCATATGCCCAGCACAATAGAGCTCATGGCCTTCACGTAGATTACGCCAACGCTGATGAGGCGCCTTGAGGGTAAAGAAGTTATTGAGATACCCGTCGGACTGTTGAGCGGCGCATACCAGATCGATGGCTTCATCAGCCAGTTTTTCAAGCTCAGGGTCTGAACGTGAGCTTAAAACGTACGCCA
The DNA here is from genome assembly GCA_023439045.1 of Bacillota bacterium. GTDB lineage: Bacteria > Bacillota > Clostridia > Acetivibrionales > DSM-1351 > Ruminiclostridium. The sequence continues at coordinate 53,300 of JAEXOY010000043.1, forward strand.
CCGCCTCCAGCCATTTAGCTAAATCGGAATCCTGAAAAACGAGACCGTAAAATTCGCCCTCCGCCTGTCCGGCGGTGATTCGATAATTCTCGATGCAATGACTGGGCTCCGCATCCGGTATACGGTCATTCATGGCATCCCATTGATAGGGAATGATTTCTTTGTGCACTAAGTCAAGGTATTCATTCCAAAAAGAATTCCGGATTTCGATATCTTTTAAGGGAATTGATTTGAGCATTTTATACCTCCTAACAGAGCGGTGCTCTGTTTCTTTTTTCTTTTAATGTGTAATATTAGCGGGGCATGGATATAGATAATCTCCCCTTTCATTCGCAGCCGGTTTTCCATCAACTTCAAAACCTAAATCAAAGCCTTCATGATATACAATACCGACCTCTTCAATTTTTCTGTTGCCACCGTTGTACCAACCAATATATCCAGTTTCGATTTCCATTACACTCAGCTTGCAGATGCAGTTGTGATCCCAGCTGCCCTCCGAGCTTGCAACAATCGGATTAGAAGGATGACGCTCCCAATCTGTTATCCCGTCTCGAGATCTTGCCAAGCCATTGCTCCCCCGCATATCAGCATCGTTGCCCAGATAGGTCATGTAATACCAACCGTCACGCTTCCACACAAAAGGTGCCGATACCTTTGCCATCTCCCAAGGGTTATTTGCATCGGGAACAAAGATCGGATTCTGCGGATTCTTTACCCAATGAATGCCGTCTTTACTGGTTGCATAGCCCAACGCGTCCGACTCTGTGCACGCTGTAGCACCGCCTGCATACCACATTTTGAACAATTCCTCTTTTTCATCATACATAACATGCGGCGTCCAAATAATATTTCTTTCCCACAATTTATCAGCACGAAGTACCGGATGGGTTACCGGACGCTCCCAATGAATACCATCATCACTTACCGCATAGCCAATGGCCGCAGACAGCTTATCCGACCATATCATGTGACCAGTATACCACATGTGATACTTGTTGTCTTTTTTTACCAAAGTGGGACGGCTGACCTTGTCGGCTTCCCAAGAAGAATCCAGCAGACGGGTTAAAACGCACTGGGGAAGCTCCCAGTGAATTCCGTCGGTGCTGGTGGTGTACATAATAGCTTTGGTTGGTCTCCAGGAAAACCACATTTTGAATAAACCGTCTTCTTTAATGATGTAGCTGTCGAACATAGTGTTCAGCGATGGTTCAAACAAGGGATTTACTTCTGCTTTTTTCCATCCTGCCGTTGTTCCTGTCGGCATAGGTCTATATCCTTTTAGTATCATTACTTTAACCTCCTCAATCTGGAATGGGGAATAAACCCATCGGCAATTTCTCTCTAACATACAGATTAATCTTTCCGGTTCCGTTGTCTACACCTCGCTCATCAACTGCATCTCCCTCTACCGAAGAGAATCCTAGCTCAGTGCCTTTATGTATGGCAATCCCGATTTCTTCAAAACGGGCATTGCATCCCTTATACCAAAGCATATATCCATCTGATACTTTCAAAACACTGGGTTTGCCGGCACTGCGCCAATCCCAGGAACCGTCAGTTCCCGAAATAACAGGATTCAAAGGATTCCTCTGCCAATCCGTTACACCGTCTTTGGAACGAGCCAAACCAATGCTGAGAACTCCGTCTCCGTCTGCTCCTACATAGAACATGGTATACCATTCCTCCTGTTTTGGTAAAACAAAGCAAGAAAACGTTTTAGCATTTTCCCAGTATTTATCGGGGTTCGGTGTGAAAACAGGATTTGATGTATAACGTTCCCAATGGATACCGTCTTTACTGGTTGCCACTCCTATGGCATCTGGGTCGGTAATACGACCGGCTGAATACCACATTCTGTAGCATCCCAAGTCTTCTTCCCACAGAACATGGGGATACATAACCGCGATATTCTCCCATGCTTCCTGCGGCATCAATACCGGTTCAGGCTGTTTCTCCCAATGGATACCGTCTTTACTTACAGCATAACCGATACAACACCGCGCTGCTGTAATCTCAGAAGGAAATACACGACCGGTATACCACATATGATACAAACCGTCTTTATACACCAGAGTCGGATGGCTAACTTCGTGAATTTCCCAATCCGACTCATATCTCGGTGTTAAAACGAGTTTAGGCAACTCCCAATTTACGCCATCTTTGCTTTCGGTGTAAGCAATGCAGTTAGCAAGCTGCCAAGTAAACCACATTTTATAAAGATCGTCCTCCTGCATAACATAGCAGCTGGTAATACTTCCTAGAGCACCGCCCAATACGGGGCCGTATTCCTTCGGCTCCCATCCTGCGACCATACCTCTGGGTCTTAGCTTATATCCGCAATCCATATTTTTGCCCCTTTTCTTTGTATTTGTGTTATTGTGCAAACACATAAAATTATATTTCGAGTCGCTCGGTGTGCTTTTATTTACACCGTCCGCGCTTTTGTTTCAGTAAAATTCCCCGACCACTTTCTCTGTTCTCTGAACTGATTAGGGGTACATCCCAATTTATTTTTGAACACTTTGATAAAATATCCGCTGTCATTATATCCAACCAATTCGGCCACCTCCGAAATTTTAAATTCAGGACGCATCAAGAGCTCTTCAGCCTTCTGAATACGCAGATTGCTTAGGTAATCCTTAAAATTTTTGCCGGTTTTAGCCTTAAACAGCATAGTATAAAGCTTTCCTTTTCTCTCTTTTACTGAACTTTTTCATTCTCATACACCCTATCCTTTTATTGCTCCACTTAGAAATCCTTTCACTATTTGCTCTTGGAACAGTACATACACACAGAATACCGGTAAAATCGAAATTACAAGTCCTGCAGTGATTGCTCCGTAATTGGCGATAAACTGCGACTTTAACATGAAAATAGAGTAATTTATTGTATTAAATTCACTTTTATTTATAAAGATCATGCTCAGAAGCAAATCGTTCCAGCAGTTGATAAAAGCAAGCGTTCCTGCTGTAGCTAAAGCTGAGCGGCACATCGGCAATATGATTTGCACGAATATCTGCGGCTTAGAACAGCCGTCAATGGTTGCAGCTTCTTCTAATTCCAGCGGAATCTGCCGTATAAAAGCAGTGATAATGAAAATTGACATCGATGTATTCATTACTATAAAAATAAGGACTAAACTGAATCTTGTTCCGGTTAAATTCATTTTATTCACAAGAACGTTTAGCGGTATTATCACTGAATGGATAGGAACCATCAATCCAAAGGAAAAGAATAAATACAGGTACCTACCATAACGGTTTCTGGCAATAACATAAGACACCATGGAAGTGATGATCAAAACAACGCAAACCGCAACGGTAGTATAGATCAGAGAATTTATAAAGGAATGGGACATTCCTGCGCCTTTCCATGCGGTAATGTAGTTCACAAACTGCCACTTCTCCGGGAGAGAAAAAGCATCTCCATAGATTTCAGATGTCGTCTTAAATGAAGACAGCAGAACCCAACAAAAAGGGAAAATAGTACTGACAGCAAAAATGGATAGTAAGAACATCTTTAGGTAAAATGCAACGCCACGCTTCATACACCTTTTCCTCCTTTATCCGGATCATTAAAGATAATGCCGGTGATTCTTGTAAGCACCAGCGCGCCGATCACGATAATCACCGCAACAGTTGCTCCTTTTCCAAGCTCCGAGGTAGAAAAGGCCATTTTATACATATACAGCGCAAGGTTGGTGGAAGCAACACCGGGGCCTCCCCAAGTTGTGATAAACGCATGCTCAAAGGCTTTTAAACACCCGGTAAGGCAGAAAATATAGCTCACTTCCAGCACCGGCTTGATCTGCGGCAGTACAATATGAAAGGCCAACTGCATGCTGTTTACGCCGTCGATTTGGGCGCTTTCAATAATCTCTTCCGAAATTGAATGCATACCAGCTAGGATGATTACCATATAATAACCGATATATTGCCAAATCATTATTAAGGATACCGTGTAAATCACAATTTTCGGATCGGACAGCCAGCTTTTGGCCATCGAACCAAGCCCTATTGAGCGCAGTATTGAATTGATTGGTCCGATATCACTATTGAGCAAAACAGAAAACATCAATCCTATTACTGTACCAGAAATTATAGACGGCATAAAATATACAGCACGGAAAAATCGAAAGCCCTGTCTCGTACGATAAAGCAAAAATGCGATTAATACCGCCAAAGGAACTTGGAGTAAAACATGAAGTGCGATGAGGATTCCAGTATTACGCATGATTATCCAAAAATCCGGATAAGTAAAAAGAAATTTATAGTTTTCTAAACCGATAAAGTTGATGTTTCCCGCTCCTGTCCACTGTGTGAAGGACAAGTATATAACGAATATCAACGGTAAAATCATAAAAACTATGTATAATACAACAGAAGGCAGGGAAAAAAGCGTGGAAAATGCCGCATCATTGAATTTTCGCTTATATCTGAATTGCTTCATTCCATTCAGCATCCTTTCTCGGGGAAGACGCAAGCATTCTATCTATTCCCCTATGATGGCAGAATGCACTGATGTTGTTCTCAATAAAAACAGCAGAGCATTCTCGATGAAAGCATCCTTGAATAAGAAAGGGTAAAGGTAACAATCTAATTTAAATTCTCCCTTCCCTTTCTTATGTTTCAAGGTGTTTAATTATTAAGTTGTTAATTTCTAGGGTGTTTAATTATTAAGGTGCTTATTATTTAACTTTGTAATTTCTGTCCATGGAAGCCTGTACCTTATCAGCATACTGCTCAGGAGTAAGTGCACCGGCTAGGAATTCATCTAGATAGCTCTGATAATCAGCCCATACGGTGTCATTAGGAATAGTCAACATATGAATCTGAGCACTTTTAGTGATGTTCGGTCTTTCCTCGTAATATTTGTCCATGTCCTTAGCCAGCGGTACAGCGTTGGAGTTATCATACTCCAAGATCTTTGCAGGCTGAGTAGCTTTTGCTTCATAGTAGAACTGACACATCTCATCGCTAAAATAGAATTCCAAATAATCCACGATAGCTTCTTTCTTCGCATCACTCTTATTCCATTCAGCTGCTGAAATAAACATAGCCTTGTTACCAAGCATTATGCCCATTTGGTCCTGGTCATCTCGTGCTAGCTCGCCTGTAACCTGTGGATGATCGATGATCTCAGACCAAGCATAAGCTTCTTCGGTAACCTGGTTTGCCATACCGGAGAGCAGATAGTACATAGCTGCGCGTCCTTCGTTATAGAGTGCCAGAGTTGGACCCCAGTCGCCGTTTGTTATAGTATCAGATGGGAAGCAGCCGGCTTTGCGCATTTCATCAAACTTGGTGAGAGCTGTAACAAACAGATCTGTTTTTACGGTACCAGTCTGAGCGATACTATTCATCTCTTCCTCGGCGCCCTTAAGACGGCCATACAGGTCGGAGATTGGGAAATGGACTGGATTGCCGCCCTTACTGCCCATTGCAAGAGTTATAACACCGTTAGCGCTCAGCACTTTGCCTATTTCAATAATATCATCATATGTTTTAGGATATTCCAAGTTATATTTTTTGAAAATTTCTTTGTTTACGAGCCATACACCAACTGAATGATCCATCGGAATACCATAGGATACTCCGTTGTAGGTGTAATAATGGGACTCCATAAAGTCTTCCTCTTTTAGCTCTGTAGAAGCTGCGAAGAATTCGTCAATGGGAAGAAATACGCCAGCATCCATCATGGAACCGCTGTCAGAAGCAGAGTTCCAATACTCAACGATGTCCGGAGTGTTGTTTGCAGCAACATAAGTTTTCATAGTTGTTTTAATATCATCACCTGCGATACCTTCGTGTTCGATAACATAACGATCAGACACTTCATTTGCATATTTTTCTATTCTCTCAACAAATGCGGTCATGCCGTCTGTGAGTTTAGTATTCTGGTCAAGTACACGGATAACTACTTTTTCACCTGTATTTGCATTAGATTGGGAAGTAGTGCTGTTGGACTGTGTTGAATTAGAATCTCCTGAAGTTCCACAACCAATCATGGTTAAAACAAGACAGAAAACAAGAAGTGCGGAAAAAACTCGGGTTAATTTCTTCATAAATTGACCTCACCTTTCCTAATTTGAATATGATACTCACCGGAGAGTAAGTTAGTTACAGGTATGCTGTAACTCCTCTTGTCCTTATTATAGGAGTGGAAAATGCCAAAATAAATAGAAAAAAATTTATATCTATTGAAAATAATCTACATTTTATTATGTAAATTATACTTGATGAAGCAAATCGGCATTTAACAATATGATCCCTTAAAAAGAACAAGATGTACTATCTCTCCATATCTTCTCTTCCTTTTACATGCCTTTTTGTTCAGGTCCAACTGAGATGTTTTTAGAATAGACTGCAGCTATTTCATAAACATTATATCAAAAATAGATGGGGTTTTCACTGGTAAATTGTGACATGGAGACGAAAAAGCAACTCTTTTTTTAATAGTTATGTTAATAAATAAATATACAAATATGTTTACATAAGATTTGTTAAAAAGCAGGTATCGTACCAATACTTTATTGAAAACATAAAAACCACTATGAAAGATATTGACAGATTGATACTTACCCCTAACAATCCAAATGTTGCATTTATATTTTATGCAGACTACTAATCAGATGCTTTATATACACAACATGATTTCATGACCAAGCACCGTTTCACAGGCAGAACTTTTTTGTGCTCAATTACTGTTCGACATATTGGAATTTATCAGCTTATCACAATCCTAATTTCGGTACATTTTCCGCTATTACATGCACTTTCCGAAACACTGCATGCAGCTATACCAAGTGTTACATCTTCTAATGCTTCAAGGACAATTCTATCATTTGCTTTTGATAAAGGCTCACTTACTTCGATACTTCCGTCTGCATTAACTTTTGTATACATAAATAAATTTATTGGCCGAATAATTGAGTGGGAAGTTCCCAATACCTGATTGATATTATCAAAGCAATTCGAATGACCTGTTCCATTATGATAAAAGAAATCATACATTTCAGGCCTGCAACATGGATGCAGCAAATCGTGCTCTTTTACATCATCATACAAAATCTTGAACATTGGATTGTACTTATTAGAATAGATTGTGTTTCCAATATTCAAACGCAAAGACTCATTACAATCAATTGTAACACCAGGAGATACAAACTCATCCGAGTTATCTCTCATCTCTGCAAAGAAGTCGACGACCTGGCCTCCATCAACATCAACGATTTCTATTTTTTGACCTTTTTTCACTTCTATTTTCATACCACTGCAAGGATTAATCATATATTCTTCCATAGTTTCATCTCCACAAATTCATACTGTTGTCACACTACAATGGTAAATGCTCCGTATCTGATTTAACTTTTTCATACAATCACCGCCTTTACACCTCATCGTTGTAATACTTACAAATCAAATCGGAGATGTTCTTAGCAACAACATGGTGTTCAAAGGTTTCATGCTCCCACATATAAATTGCCGTGGTATCAACTTCACCACTTGGCAGAATACGGTAACAATAATAGTCGCCGCAACCGTTGGTAGCGAAGAAAATATGACAGTCTACTTTTTCATAGAACTCATCTATATCGTCAAAGGCATCTGCCAGAATCTCACGGTTGAGCTTTACGTTTTTTATGATTTGTGCTGCTGACATTAAAAGCCAACAATCTCCATTGGTTTCACGTAGCAGGGATTTTAATTCTTCTGGGAAGGTAAAACCGACATACTTTTCAGCACTCGCAATTTCCTCTTCAGAACAAGGTTCTTGCAATTTTGCAGAGTCAATATTCTCTATAAATTTAGCAATTAATTCTCTATACATGACTAAATACAATCACCGCCTTTACTTTACTGGTTAAGTTCTCTTTTATATTTTTCGCCACCCGAAAACATAGCTTGCCGTATTGTTGTCTCTTCTTTGATTGGGTCAAAACATTTTAACAAAATTTTTTTTATGCTCTATAGTATCCCTTAACACCGGTCCCTATAGAAGCCCAATGATTGGGCTTTCTTCGATTCGTATTCGATTTCTTCCTCGCTCATCGGATTGCCAAAACTATCAGCTTCCTCAATCGAACAAAATGAAATTTAATCGCATAACAGCTTAATTAATTACATTCTAATTTATAACTTCTATAGTTTAGCGGAAGCGAACTTTGTCATCTCTTCCATCTTCTTTTCAAATATCTCCGCCGGAACTAGGGCGAAGCCTTCGCCATCCTCGCTTAAGAGTATCAATCTCTGCCCCGGAACCAGGTTGAATTGCTCGCGGGCGGCCTTTGGTATAACCACCTGTCCACGTTCATTTATCGTAACTGAGCCCCAGATGTTCTTTCCCTTAGGTGGTGGAGTGATAACTCTGCCGTCTTCCAACTGTTCGGTCTTGATCAGGCTGTCGAGAGTAACTCCGTAAAGTTCTGCCAATCTGCCGCACTTTTCTATATCCGGAATGGTCTTTCCGCTTTCCCACTTGGCATAAGCCTGTCTGGAAATATCAATTTTCTCGGCCACCTCCTCCTGTGAGAGACCGTGAATATTTCTTAGCATGATTAGATTATCACTGAGCATTTCATTCTCCTTATCTATAAATCTATCTTCTCAAAGTCTTCGCATGAACGTTTGAATGCCGCAAAGGTCAGTACTACATAAACCAAAACCCCGATTGCAAGAAGCGTAAGCTGAAGTCCAAAGTTCTCAAAACCAAATGAGTTTACGACAGTCAGTCCGGGGATGTGATGAAGTGCCTCTGCAATTCCTATTATCACAAAGTTTACAATGATATAGTACACAAAAGGTTTGCCAAATTTGTAGGCGGTTTTGAAAAAGCCCCTTACAAATATCAAATTGAAAGTGCCAAAGATAACGAGCGCCATTCCCAGTGCAAACGGATTTGCATTCATGAGAGCATTCGCGCGATACACTGCCGAGTCTGAAAGCACCGTCATACGAACCAGGGTTGCTATCAACATTACTAAAATCCCGCAAAGCTCAATGAAGCATACAAATTCAAACTTTCCCTTTACCACATCTCGCTTGGATATTGGCAGCAATGCCGAAAAGACTATGTCATTCGCTTCTCTTGTGTTCTGAAAGCTTTGATATATTCCCAGGCAAACGAAGAAAGGTCCGCAGAGCACAGGGTAACCCGGCAGGAAGAACATCAGCCCGAAGGCTATGAACAGATATGACAGAATTGACGCACTGAGCTTCATTTCTTTTTTAAGTGTCTTACTCATTACTTTCACCCCTTTCCAGTCTCAGGAAAGTCTCTTCAAGGCTTTCCCCTGCCTGCGAGTACTTACTTTCGAAATTCTCCTTCGGTAAGGCAGCCACTATCCTACCATTAGAAATATATATGATGTCATCAGCGCACCTCTCTATATCGGTTATGATGTGCGTGGAGAAGAAGATGGCAACACCATCTTTCTTTAGTTCTCTGAAGATTTCCAAGAGTTCGTCCCTAGAGAACGGATCAAGTCCGCTTGTGGGCTCATCGAGGATTAGTACCTCAGCCCTATGAGAAAGCGCCAACATCAGATTAACCTTTACTTTCATGCCCTCGGAGAGTTCGAGCGGAGTCTTCTCCTCGTCCAGCTTGAACATCTCAAGGTATTTTCTATATGCAACATCATCCCAGCTGTCATAGAAATCCTTTGTGACATCAACGATTTCACGAATCTTCTTTCTCGGATACCAGTTTACGGTTCCCGTTGAATACCCTATTCTCTTCTTTATCACAGCCTCATTTCCCGAAAGCGTCAAACCAAAATACTCCATCTCTCCGCTATCCGGATGAACAAGATTCAGCATGGATTTGATAGTAGTGGTCTTCCCCGCGCCATTTCGTCCTATGAAACCCGCGATTCTTCCCGATTCAAGTGAAAAGCTTACACCATCCAGCTTGAAGGATGGGTAGTTCTTGGTCAAATTCTGAATTGATACAGCAGTCATAATCTCCCTCCAAATTGCAAAAATAAGGTAAATACGAATTATATGATTATTGTAACATTCAGTTGCCTAGACTTCAACCAACCCCAATTGTCAGAAATTTATAATTCTTGTTATCTTTAGTTGCATTCACAAAGAAAAGCTTTTCATAGCATCTTCTATTCTATAACTAATTTCTCAAGACATGTCCATAATATGCGCTCTGTGAGCTAACCTATCTACAATAGCTCCAGTCAACATAGTATCCTTAAATATTTCTTCCCAACGTTCAAATGTAATACTTTCACTTGGTTTGTTGGTCAAAGTTCTTCCCTGTTTGATGTCACCTTTACGCATATCTAACCTACCTCCATTTTAGATAAACTCATTTTGTTTCCGCCTCTCACTCGCTATTCTTATTTGTGCCATAAAAGACTTCAAAAGGAATTTATCTAAGCAAAAAAGACCTCGAAACAAGTCTAATTAACTTATCTCAAGGTCTCATCTTCACCTATTCTTTTGTTTTGGAAAGCCCATTTTGCCTCTTGGAAGGTTAGTGAGATTGCCCTGGGACTTTTACCTTATTCCCACTCAATAGTCGCTGGTGGCTTTGAGGTTACATCATAAACGATACGGTTTATTCCCTTTACTTCGTTGATAATACGGCGGGATACCTTGTCCAATACGTCATAAGGTATTCTTGCCCAGTCTGCTGTCATAAAGTCGGTAGTTGTAACAGCTCTTAGTGCAAGAGTGTAATCATAGGTTCTCTCGTCCCCCATTACACCAACGCTTCTCATATTTGTGAGCACTGTAAAGTACTGATTTATTTCTCTTCCTAACCCGGCAGCCTTGATCTCTTCACGGAAGATATAGTCAGTATCTCTCAGTGTATCAAGCTTTTCCTTAGTAAGATCGCCTATTACTCTGATAGCAAGTCCAGGGCCTGGGAATGGCTGTCTCCAAACCAAATCTTCAGGAATACCCAGCTCTTCTCCTGCTTTTCTAACCTCATCCTTAAACAGATTTCTAAGAGGTTCTATTATCTCCTTAAAATCAACATGCTCTGGCAGGCCGCCAACGTTGTGATGGCTCTTTATTACTGCTGCATCCCCTGCTCCGCTTTCTATTACATCAGGATAAATTGTTCCTTGAACGAGAAAATCAACCTTGCCAATCTTCTTTGCTTCATCCTCAAATACTCTGATAAATTCCTCTCCTATAATCTTTCTCTTTGTTTCAGGGTCAGTAACTCCCGCAAGCCTAGAAAGGAATCTATCTTCTGCATCAACTCTAATTAGGTTGATATCAAACTGTTTTCTGAATATACTTTCAACCTGGTCTCCCTCAAACTTTCTGAGTAGACCATGATCTACAAATATACATGTAAGCTGTTTTCCGATTGCTTTATGAATAAGTACCGCTGCTACTGATGAATCAACTCCACCTGACAATGCGCACAGCACCTTTTTGTCTCCAACCTTATCCTTAATCTGCTGAATTGATGTTTCAACAAAGGAAGACATTTTCCAATCGCCTTTACAACCACAAATATTGTATAGGAAGTTTCTAAGCATTGTTTTTCCTTGTGGTGTATGGTTTACCTCTGGATGGAACTGAACAGCATAAAGCTTTCTGTCTTCATGTATCATTGCAGCTGTTGGGCAGTTAACTGAGGTTGATATAATAGAGAATCCCTCTGGTGGCGTATTAACATAATAAGTATGGCTCATCCAACAAGTAGTTGTTTTATCAACATTTTCGAAGAATGGATTGCAGTTTTCAACATCAATGTCAATCTTTCCGTATTCTCTCTGAGTAGCAGCCATTACACTTCCACCAAGCATAACACTCATCAGCTGCATTCCATAGCATATTCCCAGTACAGGAATACCAAGTTCAAAAACCTGTGGATCACATTTTGGAGCTCCTTCATCCAAAACTGAATTTGGACCTCCCGTAAAGATAATACCCTTTGGGTTATATGACTTTATTCTTTCAATTGATGCATTGTAAGGAATTACTTCGCAATATACATTTGCTTCTCTTACCCTTCTCGCTATCAACTGATTGTACTGTCCGCCAAAGTCCAGCACCAGTATCATTTCATTATTCAAATTGTAACACTCCTTATATATTTAATAATTTTAACAATCGAACTTATTATGAATTGTATTATCTGCAAATTTCATTTCTATATTATATAAGATTTTTTTCCATGTGCATAGATAAAAAGCTTTTTTATTTTATGTATTGGTTTAAAAATATTATTGCATATTTATTCACACTAATGTATATTTATACTATTAAGCAAATTTAGGAGGTTTTGTTATGATTAACCAATCCAATAATCTAGATAACTATTTATTAAGTACTCATTATATAAACTCTGATAATGCAATGGTATCAGCCTTAGCTGCAAAAATTTGTGATGGAGCGGTGAACGAAATAGATAAAGCGGAGAGATTGTATATATATGTGAGAGATCAGATTAAGCATACCTTTGACATTCAAGCTTTAGAAGTTTCACGTACAGCTATAGATGTATTAAAACAAGGACACGGCTTATGCTATGCTCAAGCACATTTGCTCGCAGCTCTTCTCAGAGCATCGGGTATTCCTGCAGGAATTTGTTATCAAAAGTTAATCTTTAGTGAAGAACAGCCAAAAGCAGTATTACATGCAGTAAACACAATATATCTATCGTCATTAGGTAAATGGATACGCGTAGATGCTAGAGGCAATAAAACAGGCGAGGATTCCAAAGGTGAAAAAATAGATATCGATGCACAGTTCTCCATAGATGAAGAAAAGCTGGCTTTTCCAGTCCGTGCTGAGCTTGGTGAAATTGATGGCTTATTTAATTATTATGAGACACCAAGAGTAATTTCGGAATTTCTGGACAAATGCGTCACAACAGATGACTTATACCAATACTTGCCCACATCATTTTGTACTGATTCAGCTATTTTGTTTACCAGTACTAGATCCGATACCGTGATGCAAAAGGGCGAAGGAATGTACATGTGGGATAGCTATGGCCGTGCATATTTGGATTTTGTAGGAGGCTGGGCTGTTAATTGCCTCGGACATAGTCCTGAGGTTATTAAAAAAGCTCTCATTGAACAATCCTCTACACTTGTTAACTGTAGTCCATCTTTTTATAATAACAAGATGCTGGACTATTCCAAGCTACTTACATCATACTCCTGCTACGATAAAGTATTCTTCTGCAGCACAGGTGCCGAAGCCAATGAAAGTGCTATTAAACTAGCTCGTAAGTTTGGCTCTAAATACAAAAACGGTGCATACGAAATTATCACAACAATAAACGGATTCCACGGAAGAACCCTAGCTACAATGTCTGCTACAGGCAAAAGCTATTGGAAACCACTGTTTGCGCCAAAGGTAGAAGGCTTTATCCACGTTCCCTTTAATGATATAGCAGCAGTAAGTGAAGCTATCAATGAAAACACCTGTGCCATTATGCTAGAGCCGATACAAGGAGAAGGCGGAGTAAATGTAGCTGATGAATTATACATACAGAAACTACGTGAGTTATGCACCCAAAACAATATACTACTGATTTTTGACGAAGTCCAGACTGGGTTTGGAAGAACAGGCACTCTGTTTGCTTATGAGCATTATGGTATACAACCTGATATTATGACACTTGCTAAAGGTATTGGAGGTGGATTTCCGCTCTCAGCAATGCTTTGCAAACAAGAGCTAGACATATTTGACGCAGGTGATCAGGGCGGTACCTATTGTGCCCAGCCACTTGCTATGAGCGTTGGAATAGCAGTACTAAAAGAATTAGTTGAAAGGAATATCTGTGAGAATGCAGAAGCAATGGGACAATACATTTTGCAGAAGCTCCACACTATAAGCCACACATTTAACCTTACCAATATTAGAGGTAAAGGCTTACTTATTGCATTTGATTTGCCATCAGAAAAAGGTGCTCAAGTGGTAGCTGATTGTATGAATAAGGGCCTTCTTATCAATTCCCCCAAGCCTTGTACTATAAGGCTTATGCCTCCACTAATTGTGAGTAAGGACGATATTGATCTAATGCTCGATATTCTTACAAAGTCATTAGATTAATTCAATTAAATACAGACAGACGTAAAAAGCTCCATCCAACAGTTTTGATTGGGTGAAGCTTTGTTATTTTATTTTAATTTTTATGATAATTATGTGCCTAAACCTTCTTAGCCTTGAAGCTTTGCAATTGTGACAGCAGCATTCCCGCCAACATCAATATGCAACCTAGAATCTGTCTTTCAAGCAATACTTCATTTAGTATCAATGCACCCCCGATTACTGCAAACAGTGATTCTGTGCTCATTATTATCGCAGCATGGCTTGGGTTGGCATGCTTCTGTGCAACAACCTGTAGCGTATACGCAATTCCAACTGAGCCGAGTCCACCATATAGAATAGGAGTTGCAGCCTGCAAAATTGCTGACATACTAATAGCCTCTGTTGCAACTGCCACAATAAGGCTGAGTATTCCACATACGGCAAATTGTAGGGAGGAAAGCTTTAGCGCGTCCACCCTTTTAGAAAAATGGTCTATTACAAGTATATGTAGTGCCCAAAAAACAGCACCCACCAATTGCAGCCAATCCCCTTTTGATATCGTAAACTCTTCGCCAATGCAAAGGAAGAACAAACCTAAAATTGCAACAACCGCTCCAATAGCAGCAAAAAGGCCAACACGCTTTTTTAAAAACAACCCGAAAATAGGTACCAACACTATGTACATGCCAGTAACAAAGGCTGCTTTACCCGCTGTAGTGTACATGAGACCAATTTGTTGCAGTGATGCTCCCGTAAACAATATGGCACCACATATTAGTCCGGCCATTATAACATATTTTGAACTTTTATGTTTGTCGATATCAGTTAATTCAACTTTTTCATGATTATTTGGCTTTTGATTCTTTCGTTTACTTAAGAATGAAAAAGCAAATATTAATGGCAATAAAGAAATGCTTCCCAATAAAAATCTTATTCCGTTAAATGTAAAAGGACCTATGTACTCATTTCCTACCTTTTGTGCTACAAATGCAAAACCCCAGATACATGCAACCACTAAAAGCAGTGCATTTGAGCCCCACATTTTTTTATTTGTACTGTTCATTAATCCCGTTCCCCCACACTGACTAATTCTACTGACAATTACCACAACGATTACATCAGATAATATTAACATTATCAAAGTTCATCAGATAATATTAACATTATCTATTAATTACATCAATAAACAATTGCACTAAACATAATTGCACCAAATATAATTCACCAAATATAAATAGAACTAATAGTCCAGCCCACCGAGATAGTTGAACTTGCTCCCTTGGTGAGTATTCCTGTCCATCATAGTCCTTTCAAGCTGCTCTACAATTTTCCACCAGCTAGTACCCCAATTACAGAAAAGCGTTCTTTCTTCAGGTGCTCGTCCAATGAGTCTTTGAATAACTATATGGGGTTCTAAGTACTCCAAAAATGCAATTGTTCTATCCATATACTGCTCTAGGGTCACTGGCACCAGTTCTCCGCTTTGATACATTTCACCCAGCTTTGTTTCCTTCAATACAAATAGAGAATGGCATTTCACCTGGTCAACCTTTAAGGCTGACAAGATTTTTGCCCCTTCTATAACATCAGCCATGTTGTCCATTGGTAAATCGGTAATATAATGAGCACACAAGCCAAGCCCGTACCTCTTGATTCTTACCGCACTGTCTATGAATTCAGCGAGGGTATGGCCCCTGTTAATCAGCTTAAGTGTATGGTAATTTACTGTTTGTAATCCCAATTCCAGCACAATATCTATTCCCTTTTTGGCTGATAACTCTGACAAGAACTCAAGCTGCCTCTCCTGTATACAATCAGGCCGAGTTGAGATGTAGATAGCTACTACATCCTCAACGCACGCCTCAGATATATATTTTACAAACATATTGTAAGGAATATAAGTATTTGAGTAATTTTGAAAATAAGCGATAAATTTACTACTGCCATAGTTTTTTCCGATGTAACGAGCATTTTGTGAAAGCTGCTCGGTAATACTCAGACAGCTTGACAGGTTTTCGAAGCCAGCGCCCTCTTCACCGCAAAAAATGCAGCCTTTACTGCCCAATCTCCCGTCCCTGTTTGGACAGGTTACAGCAATGTTAAGAGGAAGCTTATATACCTTTGTACCGTATTTATCTTTTAGGAACTGCGAAAATTTATAGTATAACAAGTGTTAGCCTTTCTTAAGAAATCTTTGTACTAAAAGCACGTTGTAATGTTTATAAATAACTTTGTACTTCCTTCAAAAAACGTTGTGCTACCATATTATAATATTTATAACTATCATCAAAACAACTTTGCATTATTATTACTAAAATTTTGGTTTACTATCTCGTACACCTTGTTTAGCGGTAAGCCAGTGTTTTTTGCAATAGTCCTACAATCTTCATATTCTGGTGCGTACTTTTTAATATCTCCAATATTCGATACCTTTACTCGCACAGCCCCGAGAGCAGTGTCAACATTTATAATGTCTCTGTTCATACAAAATCTAGACATTTTATTATACCTAATGCCCAGGGTTGAGGTTTCTTTAAAAATAATATCAGAGAACTTTTTCTCTTCACCCGCTTTGCATAGGGTTGTTAGCATCACCGCAGGTCTGTTCTTTTTCATATATATAGGTGTATAGAATACATCCAATGCGCCGTTTTCCAGCAATTTTTCCATAGTATAACCCAAAACTTCTGAAGACATATTATCAATATTTGTTTCCAAAATAGAGATATCTTCGTTTGGTATCATATCCTGCTCATACAGTTTACCTACAACAGCTCTAAGGGCATTTAGTCTTCCGGTCTCCCTCTTGCCCATTCCATAGCCTGTCCTCTCAATAACCATGGCAGGCATCTTTCCATAGGTAGATGCTATACTCTTCAAAATGCCTATTCCCGTTGGAGTAACAAGCTCGTATGGTATATTCTCAGTTACCAATGGGATATTACTGTCTACTAACATCTCAAGCACCGCCGGTACCGGTACAGGAAGTATTCCATGTGCACACTTGACGAAGCCTTTTCCCTCGTGAAGCTCAGAAGCATATACCCTCTCAACGCCCAACATATCAATGCATATAGCGGCTCCAACAATATCTACAATAGAATCAATAGCACCTACCTCATGGAAGTGTACTTCATTGATTGTTTTATTATGAACCTTTGCTTCAGCTTTTGCTATCTCACGGAATATCTTTGTTGCAAGTGATTTTACTCGAGGCCTTAGGTCACTCTGAGAAATGATTTGTTCAATATCCTTAAGATTTCTGTGGTGCTCATGTGTATGTGAATTCTCATGCTTGTGAGAATGCTCATGTTCGTGGGAATGTCCATGCTCGTGAGAATGCTCATGTTCGTGCGAGTGCCCATGTTCGTGAGAGTGATCATGTTCGTGCGAGTGCCCATGTTCGTGAGAGTGATCATGTTCGTGAGAATGTCCATGCTCGTGAGAGTGATCATGTTCGTGAGAATGTCCATGCTCGCAAGAGTGATCATGTTCGTGAGAATGTCCATGTTCGTGAGAATGTCCATGTTCGTGGGAATGGTCATGTTCATGAGAGTGCCCATGTTCGTGAGAATGTCCATGCTCATGTGAGTGCTCATCATCTAGGACAACATTAACATCTGTGCCCGTAATTCCGCTTTTCACAACCTTTTTTATTTCAACATGATATCCATCAACCTTAAGCTTAGAAAGCTCGGTCAAAAACGCATTGCTATCAAGTCCTAAATCCAGCAATGCCCCTAATGTCATATCCCCGCTGATTCCTGAAAAACAGTCCAAGTATAATACTCTCATTTATGCAATCTCCTGCTAGTTAGTATTTTATTAAAAATTTAGTTTTCTTCAATTTATCAGTATTTGCTAGTCTACGCTACAAAAACATTAAATTTTCCTCATACGTATTAGGATTCTAGCGCTTGTTAGTATTCTAGCGTTTGTTAGTATCCTAATACTTATTGTCGTTCAATTCTTATAGTTAAGTTACTACAATTTTAAAGTTTATTAATAGTGCTTGCGAGATACCCCGCTCCAAAGCCATTATCTATGTTGACTACACCAATCCCGCTGGCACAGCTGTTTAACATTGTTAGCAGAGCAGATAGTCCCCCAAAGTTTGCACCATATCCTACACTTGTAGGTACAGCAATCACTGGCTTATCAACCATTCCACCTATTACGCTGGCCAGAGCTCCCTCCATGCCTGCTACAACAATTACAACGTTGGCGCTTGTGATAATATCCATTTTTGCAAAAAGCCTGTGTATTCCTGCAACACCCACATCAAAAATTCTATCTACTTTGTTTCCTAGTACTTCAGCAGTAATAGCTGCTTCTTCTGCTACAGGAATATCTGAGGTCCCTGCCGTAACTACAGCAATGGTCTTTTCTGTCACCAAGAATTCCTTTCTTTTCACTACAATAATTCTTGCACATTCATGATAGATTGCATCTTCTGTTACTTCCTTTACGGCAAAGAAAACGTCCTTTGATGCCCTAGTGGCAAGTATATTATTATTCTTCTCCATCAAATGCCTTACAATCTCAGCAACCTGGCAGGGGGTCTTTCCCTCACAATAAATTACTTCAGGGTACCCGTTTCTAATGCTTCTATGATGATCAACCATAGCAAATCCCAAATCCTCATAAGGTAGGGCCTTTATTTGACTGTAAGCATGTTCAATGTCAACTTTTCCATCCTTGACTCCTTCAAGCAAATTACGAAGTTCATGTGAATTCATGAATTATCATCCCTTCTGTATAATTTCATTGAGGCTCCCCGTCCTATATCCAGTCAAATCTAATGCAACATAAGCAAATCCAAATTCCTTAAGCTTACTAGCTACTTCATCCATAAAACTCTCATCAAAAAAGCGGCTTCTCTCATTGGGACGAACTTCTATCCTCGCCATATTTTCATGGCAACGTACTCTAATTTGTTCAAAACCTAGGCTTATAAGATATTGCTCCGCCTTTTCTATCATACTTAGCTTCTCTCTGGTAATAGCTTCCCCATAAGGAACTCTAGACGCCAAGCAGGCGTAAGCCGGCATATTCCATATTTTCACACCCAGCTCTCTAGCAAGCTGACGTATTTCGTTTTTTGTAAGTCCAACTTCTCTTAGCGGGCTCGATATTTTGAGCTCCTCCAGAGCCCTTAGTCCAGGCCTGTAATCACTCAAATCATCTACATTTGAGCCATCACATACCGTATGAATACCATGCTCTTGGGCTGTATTCTTTATCATTATAAAGATGGCCTTTTTGCAATGGTAGCATCTATCCTTGGGATTCTCCCTAAACTCCTTTAGGGACATTTCATCAAAATCTACAGTAATGTGCTTTATACCATACTGGTGTGCAATTTCCTGCGCAATATTGTATTCTCTGGCAGGGAAAGCAGCAGACCTAGCTGTTATCGCAATTACCTTGTTTGGTGCTGTTTGAGCCGCAGCAGCCAATAGGAAGGAGCTATCCACTCCTCCCGAAAAGGCAATTGCAATACCTTTTGACTTATTAAAAAATTCATACAATTTATCAAGCTTTTGCTGTGTTGAAAAATCCAAACCTATTCTCCTTTAGCTTTTTTGCATGGAAAGGTAAGAATTTATGAATCCATCCAAAGCTCCATCCATAACGGCATTTACATTGCCTTCTTCATAGTTGGTTCTGTGATCCTTAACCAGAGTATAAGGACAAAATACATATGAACGGATCTGACTACCCCATGCAATATCCATCTGAATACCCTTCAGGTCTTCTATCTTTTCCTTTTGTTCTCGTTCTTTTAATTCATATAGTTTTGCTTTTAGCATTTTCATTGCAGTGTCTTTGTTCTGAAATTGTGAACGTTCTGTCTGACATGCAACCACAACCCCGGTTGGAATATGTGTTATTCTAACAGCTGAATCGGTCTTATTTATGTGCTGACCGCCAGCACCACTTGCTCTATAGGTATCTACTTTCAAGTCGTCTGGGCTAATGTTTATTTCAATGGAATCGTCAAGCTCGGGCATAACGTCCAAGGATGCAAAAGAGGTGTGTCTCCTGCCTGAAGAATCAAAAGGCGAAATCCTTACGAGTCGGTGTACTCCCTTCTCTGACTTCAAATATCCAAATGCATTTTCCCCGATAACTTCAAAGGTAACGCTCTTTATACCAGCCTCATCACCATCGAGAATATCCAAAATTTTAACTTGATACCCCTTGTCCTCAGCCCACCTAGTAAACATTCTCAACAACATTTCTACCCAATCCTGAGCTTCTGTACCACCAGCACCCGCATGTAAGGTGAGAATAGCATTGTTTTTATCATATGGGCCGGTAAGCAGTGTCTCCAGCCTAAGCATTTCAAGATGCTTTTTAAGCTCGTCCAAGCCTTCGCCCACCTCTGGGATAATGCTTTCGTCCTGGGCTTCAAGACCAAGCTCAGCAAGGGTCATCAAGTCCTCCCACTTGCTATTTATAGAATTAAATCTTTCAAGTTTTGATTTTAGTGTTTTTGTCCTCTGAAGAATTTTCTGAGAATTCTCCATGTCATTCCAAAATTCAGGCTCAGAAGCCTTATGCTCAAGCTCCATTATCTCGTCAGTTAATCTGGCGATGTCAAAGTGAAGCCCTCATTTCAGTTAATTTGCCTTGCATTGCGCTAAGCTCAAGCTTGTATTGCTCAAGTTCCAGCATTTTATCATCCCTTTCATATATAAATTTAAAACATATCCTATATTTAGGTAAATTAGTCAGTTCTATGATTTCTATTATAACAGAATTTGAATATCAA
Source organism: Bacillota bacterium (assembly GCA_023439045.1). Taxonomy (GTDB): domain Bacteria; phylum Bacillota; class Clostridia; order Acetivibrionales; family DSM-1351; genus Ruminiclostridium. The sequence continues at coordinate 74,099 of JAEXOY010000043.1, forward strand.
TAATAATTTATTAATAAAGCGTTGTTCACAAATATTTGTAGACCTTACAGAATAAACTTTTCAATTGCCAACGCTACTCCATCTTCTTCATTAGACGCAGTTATATATTGTGCAATATCTTTTGCACACTGCTCCCCATTGCCCATAGCAATACCCAATCCTGCATAATTTAACATTGAAATATCATTTTCATTATCTCCAATTGCTATCATCTCTTCTGGTGCAATGCCTAACTCTTTGGACAAGAATTTGAGAGCTTCTCCCTTGCTAACACCCTTATCAACAATCTCAAAATTATCATAATTTGAGCTCATTACGTCCACCTGAGATATCAAGTGTGCTTCTCTTCTAATTTTCGCAAGTACATCGTCATTTTGTGAGATGATAACAAACTTCAGTACATTCTGCTGCATTGTCAATATTTTTTGCTTCATATCTGCTACTATCTCTATCTCTACACGGTCTTCCGGCATTAGCTGCTTGTTTCTTTCATAGTACTTGAGGGTAGCAAACTCCATTTTTTCTGATAGCATTATATCATCCGCATATATATGATAATAAACATTGTGTTTATGGCACAGATCAATGATTTCAAGACATGCTTCTTTGCAAATATGCTGTGCAAATAGCTCCTTGCCATCTTTATTTTGGCTGATTTTGGCACCATTGCATGCTATTATTGGGTCAGTAAGGTCCAATTGCTTTGCAAACAATCTTGCTCCCATATATACTCTACCCGAGCAAACAATAACTCTAACGCACTTATTCTTTGCTAGTGCAATTGCTTGCATGTTTCTTTGTGAAATTTCTTTGTTATTGTTTAGCAGCGTTCCGTCTAAATCTATTGCAATCAATTTGTACATTTTTTCTCCTATTTGAGACTGTCAGTAAACCTTTTAACTCGTTTCATTGCCTCAATTATATTATCCATTGAAGAAGCATAGCATGCACGTACATAGCCTTCACCACAACTGCCAAAAGCAGTACCCGGAACAACCAAAACCTTATGCTCCATCAACAATCTATCACAGAATTCCTCAGAAGTAAGGCCCGTGGACTTTATGCAAGGGAAAACATAAAAAGCCCCCTTCGGCTCGAAGCACATGCACCCAGCCTTTCTAAAGCCATCTATGGTAACTCTTCTTCTGCGATTATACTCTTTTGCCATCATTGCTACATCTTTCTCACTGTTTCTAAGTGCTTCCATTGCAGCATCCTGAGCAGTTGTAGGTGCACACATAATAGCATATTGGTGAATTTTTTTCATCTGTCCTATAAGCTCTTTGGGCCCACATGCATACCCCAGCCTCCAGCCGGTCATTGCAAAGGACTTTGAGAACCCATTGATTACTACAGTTTTATCCTTCATTTCAGGGAAGCTAGCAATGGAGGTATGTTTGCCTTCATATGTAAGCTCACAGTATATTTCATCTGAAAGCACTACAATATTCTTATCTTTTAGCACCTTAACAAGCTCATATAATTCATCCCTTGTCATTATAGCCCCTGTTGGATTATTCGGATAAGGAATGATTACAACTTTGGTTTTATCTGTTATTGCGCTCTCTAATTCCTCTGGAGTTAGTTTAAACTCATTCTCCTCCTTAAGCTCAATGCAAACAGGAGTAGCTCCGGTAAAACCCGTACAGCCTTTGTAGGCTACAAAACTTGGTTCTGGGATAATCACCTCATCGCCCTGCTGAACCAAACATCTAAGAGCTGCATCTATACCCTCACTTCCACCTACTGTAACCAGTATTTCATCTTCGGGATTATACCTTAGATTAAACTTTCTCTCAAGGTATATTGATATCTCTTCTCTTAGCTCAATAAACCCAGCATTTGAAGAATACTGAGTGTGCCCATTTTCAAGTGAATATATGCCTGCCTCTCTAATGTTCCAAGGCGTAATAAAGTCCGGCTCGCCAACACCAAGAGAAATAACATCTTTCATCTCATTTATCATGTCAAAATACTTTCTGATACCAGAAGGCGGAACCTTTTTAATTTTATCTAAAATCAAGTCGTTAATCATCATATAAATATTTGCTCCCTTCGATCTACATGCTTTTCTTCAAAAATAGTGCCCTTATCCTTGTATTTCTTCAAAACAAAGTGTGTGGCAGTGCTTTGAACTGACTCTAGCGGAGCCAGCTTTTCAGATACAAACAGTGCAACTTCCTTCATTGTTTTACCCTCTATAATCACTGTCAGGTCAAAGCCTCCCGACATGAGGTAACATGCTGTTACTTCAGGGAATTTGTATATTCTATCCGCAATATTATCAAATCCAAGTCCTCTTTGTGGTGTAACCTTGACTTCAATCAAAGCAGTAACCTTTTCTTTTTGTGTTTTATCCCAATTTACAAGAGTGCTGTAGCCAACTATCACTTTTTTGTCCTCGTAGTTCTTTATGGCGGCCTCTACTTCCTCCAAGGGTAACCCCAACATAATGGCTATCTCTTCCGCTGTAGCCTTACTATTTTTTTCGAGAATCTCAAGAATTTCTTCCATCATAAACAACTCCTTTATAATTTTTTGAAAATAAAAAAACCTTAGTCTCCTCATACAAGGGACGAAGGTTTCGCGGTACCACCCTAATTAATGCATAAAATGCATTCACTCATAAAGTGCGACATATGTAATGTTTACACTTTTGCCTATAACGTAGCATGACGTCTGCCTCTAGCAAATATAATGTTCAAGGCAGCTACTCCTGGGCTGCTTTCAATAATGTTGGTATCGGGTTCCCACCAAACGAGCATATCTGCTCTTCCGATTCTCTGAAAAACCAAAGTAATTATTTACTCTTCCCATTCACAGTATTTAAATATATGTGTTTAAATTGATTATAAGCTAAATTAATGTGTTTTTCAAGCATCTTCAGGAATAATATCGTTTAATTCATCTTCATATTTTTTGAGAGTATCAATAATATCAACCCTTAGGTCCTTAATATCCTTCTTTATGTCCACAAGTTTTTCTCTCTCCTGCTCAACCTTTAGTTCTATTTCACTAATCTCTTCTTCAGCGCGTTTTCTCGCTTCCTGAACAATAATCTCAGCCTGAGTCTGAGCTGTTAACAGTACATTTGCAATTTTTTCGCGCTCCTCGTCCACCTGACTAGATTTTTCTCTTAATTCCTCATATTTATTTTTAACATCTCTATACTGATTTTTTACGTCAAGTAGCTCCTTCTCTTTTTGCTTAAACTTTTCTTCATACTCTGTATTAAGTTTTTCTATATAAGCATTAACGTCTTTTTTCTTAAAACCGAAAAGTGCTGTAGAAAAAATTCTTTCTCCTGACATTATATGTTCATCCTTTCATTTTTGGTATATATTAAATATTCAACCAAAAAATATGAAATCCTCTTTGTAACAACAAAAAAACTGACAGAAAACTACTTTCCATCAGTTGTTTTATTTTTTATTATAAACTTTATATAAGTCAGGAACAAGTAAACTAAAGAATGTCCTATAAAAATTAATTATGATTGCTTATTAAGTAATTCCAGAAACTCTTCCTTGGTTCTAGCTCCAACAATTTTCTCAACTACCTCACCATTTTTGAAAATCATAATGGTAGGGATGCTCATTATTCTATACTGAGCCGCAAGTTCACCCTCATCATCTACATTAACCTTGCAAATCTTAGCGCCTGTAACCTCCTCTGAAAGTTCGTCCATAATTGGAGCAACCATTCTACAAGGCCCACACCATGAAGCCCAAAAGTCAACCATAACTGGAGTATCTGATTTTAGGACCTCCTGCTCAAAATTTTCTTTAGTAATATTTATAATATTCTTTGACATGTAATTTCCTCCTGTAAAAAACTAATAGTTAATTGATAAAAATATTAATACCCAAAATTACATTATTTAAACAAATGAATTAATACTCTTTTAAGGTTATTACATTAACCTTATTTCCGTCCTTTGAAACTAGCAAACCATCTAATAGCTCTATAAACTCTCCTCTGTAGGATGCTTTTAGGCCATTTTCAACATTGACAATCTTATTTTCATCCTTGTAGTTGATATATATTTTCCCCGTTTTAGAAATAATTATATTTTCCTTTGCAACACCTTCAACAAGCTTAACCTCTTCCCAATTTTGGGTCAGCTTCTTGTCGGTTACTTTCTGTTTGAGGATTGATGCTACCATATTATTACTGTCGAGCTTTCCTACATACAAGGTATCTTCATCATCAACATCAAGCAGGACTGTAGCCTTTTGGTCAACGGATACCTTATTTTTGACCTTAGTGTTTCCATCATAAACATACATTGTTTGCCCAGGACTATTATAAAACAGCTTATTTACATATGTGCATTCTTTTATAATGGTATCACTTGAGAATGTCATTATAGAAGAATATTGACTCATTATATTGAAACTCACAAGCTTGGACTTTTTCTCAGAGGTCTTTATTTGGGCGTATACAATATTGGTATATGGAGACAATTCAATATCCTGAATAGAGCTTGATGAACTCAAGCCTTCTATCAATGGGTAATCTCTCATTGTTTCGGAATCAGCCTCATATGTGCTAATCTGTATTTTGCCCTTTGTTCCATTATGAGTGTTGGTGCTGTATATAACCATGTCTCTGTCAGGAAGCCATTTAAAATAGGTAATTTTGTCCTTATTGTTTGAAACCACCTTCTTGTCAGACTTTGTCTCAACATTTGTTATATGAAGTTCTCCATCAATAAGATAGCCACAGAATCGTCCATTAAATGACATCTTTATTTGCTCGGCATTGTCGTCTACCTTAAAATCACCTGTATTAACTCTAGTCTGCTTATCATTGTCTAGTTTGGTGATATTGACTTCTCTATTTGGATTTAGGAAGATATTATTCAAGTAAAACAAAACTCCGAATTGAAATAATACCGCTATCAATATCCATCTATAAAACACAACTGCCTTTTTCACAAATCGCTCTCCTCTATTCTTGCTACGGCATTACCATAAACACTGAGGCAACGGACCTTTCTCCAAGAGCATCAGACGGAGTATTTATAACCTTACCGTCATAATACATAGTAGTAGAGGACCCACCATCAAGGTTTGCAGCATTTACTGCCCCGTACTTAATCAAAATATCTTGTACTTCTTTTAATGTTGCACCAAAGGACTTCACACTTCTGCCATCAATAACCAACAGTAAAACTGATCCGTCTTCTCTTTGTCCAATAGCTGTTCTAGGTGAGATTCCCCAGCCTCCATCTCCGTGAGAAATGGTAGGCTTTCCATTCACCACCAAAGGAGGCCCAAAGCTTATAGCCTCTTTTACCTTGTACTTTTTCAAATCATTTTGGGAATGCTTTCCCACTATAAGCATGCCGTCTTCTGTAAATGCAATAGTATCCCTTTTTATATTGTTATTGTCAAGCTTACCAGATACATATTCCCCCTCGTGAATTACCATACCCAACGGAGTTCCCCCAGTACCTGACCATTGCGTATCAACAAAGCCGCCTGCATTTATTGCTGCAACCGCACCATTTCTTTTGGCTATGCTGCTAGTAACCTCTCCTGCCTTATTTAACTGACTTGAGTACCCAACCTTTATTCTTGTAGGGTCTTCTACAATCAGCAATTTACCATTAAAGTTGCTGCTTTCAATATCGTAAAGCTCGGTTTTATCGGTATGGTGAACATTGAAATCCAGCATTTTAACATCTTCTGTACTAAGATTTTTTATGGAATAGCCATCTCCCAAAATCCTTTGTATTGCTTCTTGAGACAAAAATGCTTTGGCTATTGGCTGTTTTGTAAATGAATTCCAAAGCATGCCCGTTATAGTTGCCTTAACATTTTCAAATGGACCGTAAAATATCAATACTGGTGTAGTTATTGAGAGGAAAATAAATTGGAAAAGGAAAAAATACAATAAAATTCTCATCTTTCCCTTTTTCTTTACCTTGACCTTTTTCCCACCCGCCTGAGCTGTAGTAGTATTATCATTTGTATATAAAGTGTTGCTCCTCATTTTAACCCTTTCTAAAAGTTGCAATAAAAATGCCTGACTATATTTTAAACCATCTATAAGCTTACTTCTCATGTTGGTAAGCTACTTCTAATGTTGGTTAGCTACCTTCTCACGCTATAGAACAGCAAAACAAAAAGTATACACAATGTGTATACTTTTTATAGTAATTATATTATAAGCTTGATTTTTACAATTTACAAATACTTTATGCTTATCATTTTTGCATGGACTAATATTATCATGCAATCTTTAAATTATCCAAGGTTTTATGAATAGTTTCAAATACAAGGCCCGCTACAAACCATGCAGGGGCATAATCTAGCCGTACAAGCCCCTCAACGGCTGTACTCCCAAAATATTCCCAGGGGTAAGCATGCAATAGATTTAATAGGATTTTGCCTGTTGAATATTCAATACCCCATATTATCACAACCCAAATAATACCTCTGAAAATAAAATTCCAGTCTTTGATAATATCGTGCAAAGGCTCAAGAAAAATTGCACTCCCATATATTAAAAACATCCATAGGCTGGTATAGGCTTGTAGGGTCATGTCTCCTGTAACTAGAGAATACAGACCAGTCCAAATGATTTCCATACTCCAGCCAACTATACCATAAATAAAAAATCGTTTAATCATAATATTATATTGTTCTTTTTTTGGAAAATTATTTATGCAAAATACAGAATTTCTTAGACTTTATTTTTGACTAATATGGTTATTCTGCTTAATTATATTTAAAATATTACATAATACTACCAAATATTGAGTGATTATGATATTATTACTACTAAAATATATAATATTAAAGTAAAAAGAATGTAGTGTTTTATTAAGTAATAGCATGGTGGTGTGTTATAAGTAGTAAAATTGTGGTATTGGATAAGTAATAGAATGGAGGTTTTTATATGTATATAGTAGGAAAGATTAATGTTATATCTGAACTGCCTGATAAATTCAAACGGCTAAATGATATAGCATACAATTTATGGTGGTCTTGGAACCCCGAAGCGATTGATTTATATAGGGATATTGATCTTGATTTATGGGAGAAGCTTGGCAAAAACCCGGTGAGATTTCTACAAGAAGTAAGCCAAAAGAAGCTTCAAGCAAAACTAAATGACCCAGAGTTTATGGCAAGACTCGAAAGTGTGGTTGCCGCATATGATAGCTATATGTCTGATACTGACACATGGTATGCAAATACATACAAAGACAAAACTACAAAGAGAATAGCTTATTTTTCTGCCGAATATGGGCTTAATGAAGTACTGCCTATCTACTCTGGAGGACTTGGTGTTCTCTCTGGTGACCACTGCAAATCAGCTAGCGATCTAGGTCTCCCATTTACTGCAATCGGACTTTTTTATAAGCAAGGTTATTTTAGCCAGAGAATTAACAGAGAAGGTTGGCAGGAAACCTGCTTCAACAATCTTAATCTATCCCAGTTGCCAATCCTGCCTGCTTACAATAGCAACGGTGAACAAGCTCAAATAAGTATCTCATTTGCAGGCAGAACAATCTATGCAATAGTGTGGAGGGTCCAGATTGGGCGCATTAACCTATACTTGATGGATACAGATGTTGAGCAAAACAGCCCTTCTGACAAAGCCTTGACTTCAAGGTTATATGGTGGAGACCAAGAAACAAGAATTCAACAGGAGATTTTCCTTGGAATAGGTGGCATTAGAGTGTTGGATGCCCTGGGCATTACACCGGATGTATTCCATATGAATGAAGGTCATTCTTCCTTTATGGGCCTGGAACTAATGAGAAAAATGATACAAGAAAAGGGGCTTACCTTCAAGCAAGCTAAGGAGGTAGTTGCAAACTCTGCTATATTTACAACGCATACTCCAGTTCCGGCAGGTAATGACGTATTCCCTCTCTATATGATGGATAAATATTTTGGAGACTTCTGGGGCAAACTGGGCATTACAAGAAATGAGTTTCTTGAGCTAGGATTGAAAAAAGGTGAGGATCATCAATTTAATATGACGGTGCTTGCACTAACTCTTGCTGGTAGGAAGAATGGAGTTAGTGAATTACATGGTGCTGTTTCAAGAAATATCTTTAGCAATGTGTGGCCTGGAATACCTGAGAATGATATTCCTATTCAGCATGTTACTAATGGTATACATACTCTCACCTGGCTTTCCCCAAAAATGAAGGACTTGTATGATAAATACCTTTCATCTGATTGGAAAAAACACATATATAACAGTTCAACATGGGAGAAGATTGATTCCATACCAGACAAAGAGCTTTGGGAGACTCATAAAGAGCTAAAAATAAAGTTAATTAACTTTGTAAGGGATAGAATCAAACACCAAAAGCTACTAAATGGTGAATCAATGGAAGCTATTCGCCAGGTTGATAGCTATCTCAACCCTGATGCACTAACCATTGGATTTGCAAGAAGATTTGCTACGTACAAGAGAGCAAACCTGATTTTTAGAAACCTTGCAAGAATTCAAAATATTTTGAATAATCCACAAATGCCTATGCAGATTATATTTGCGGGAAAGGCTCACCCTGCTGACAAACCTGCTCATGATGTAATAAAGAATATCAATGACATAGCTAGACAAGAAGGTTTCTACGGAAAGGTCATTATACTGGAAAACTACAATATGACTGTTGCACGCAACCTTGTACAGGGTGTTGACATTTGGTTAAACAATCCTAGAAGACCTCTTGAGGCAAGTGGTACAAGTGGCCAAAAGGTATGTATTAACGGAATAATTAACTTCAGCATTCTTGATGGGTGGTGGTGTGAAGGTTATGATGGAAGCAATGGTTGGGTAATAGGCGATGAAACAGAATTTGATAACGAAAACACCCAGGATAATACAGATAGCGAATCCATCTATGACACACTAGAACAAAAGATTATTCCTTTATACTATAAGCTTAACAGTGATGGAATACCTGCTGATTGGATTCGTATTATGAAGAATTCTATCAAGACCTTGAGTTGGAACTACAGCACTGATAGAATGGTTCAAGAATATACAAACCGTTTCTATGTACCTGCTATGAGTACAGTTGCACAGGTTTCGGATAATTATTTTGAAAATGCAAAGTCAATGGCTGATTTTATAAGCTACCTGAAAAACAATTGGTACCAGGTAAATATATTTGCAGAAAAGAATATGAATGACCTAAAAGAATATAAGTCTAATTCCAGTCAGGTAATGAGCTTCTCTGCAAACGTACATCTAGGCTATATAAGTCCAGATAATGTAAGTGTTGAAGTCTACTACGGTAATATAGGTCCAGACTGTATGATAGCCAACGCAAAAACAATTGAAATGAATTGTGTTGACAAAATAAGTGAAAACACTTATAAATATTCTGCAGAATTAAGGATTGAGGATGGTGGTCAGTACGTATATACCTTCAGGGTTACCCCAAAACATCCTGGACTAATTAACAAATTTGACTTAGGGCTGATAAAGTGGATTGAACAGTGAGTTTGAACAGGCTATTAATAATTATGGCCTAGAGTTAAGTAAATAAGTAGAATAAATATAAAACCTCTAAATTGAACAGCACTCAATTTAGAGGTTTTTTTACTATTAATTAATAGTCTATTTATTGATCATCCCACGTCATTTTGCCATTTTCCACAACGATCTCCCCAACTCGCAATTGCACGATTATTCATAAATATCTGGATAATTTCACAGCTGTTAGCGCAACCCGAACATTCACAGCTACGGGCACAGTATATCTCATCTATAATCTTAAAACCATGAAAACTGCTTTCTCTATCATTTATCTGCATCTGCTCCTTCGCAAGAATAGCAGCCCCATATGCTCCCATTACATCATAGTGTTTTGGAACAATAATCTCAGTATCCAGTGCCCGCTCAAACGCCTTTTTTATACCAATATTGGCAGCCACGCCACCTTGAAATACTATTGGGGTTTCTAGCTTTTTGCCCTTTGCCAGGTTTGCAATATAGTTCCTTACTAGTGCTTCGCACAATCCATTTATTATGTCTTCCTTACCAAAGCCCAGCTGCTGCTTGTGTATCATATCACTCTCTGCAAATACAGCACAGCGGCCCGCTATTCTGACAGTGTTCTGGGCCCGTAGCGCATATGCCCCGAAATCCTCTATAGGTATCAGTAGGCGGGCCGCCTGTCTATCCAAAAATGAGCCTGTACCCGCAGCGCAAACCGTATTCATTGCAAAATCATGAACAATGCCATCTCTTAGCAGAATTATTTTAGAGTCCTGCCCCCCTATTTCAATTATAGTTCTAACACTTGGAATACACCTTTGAGCTGCAACGGCATGCGAGGTTATCTCATTTTTTGATATGTCAGCACCAACTACAGCCCTAGCCAGCTGCCTTCCACTGCCTGTTGCACCAACTCCCATTATCTTATATTCTGACAAGTCAAGTATAGTGCCTATTTTATTCATATTAACAGTCATGGCGGTTACTAGCTGTCTAAGCCCCTGTTTGATTGCCTCAATAGGTTGTCCATCAGTACGCAAATATAGCTTCCACAGTATAATATCATTTGAATCAATAAGTAATAGATTAGTGCTTACAGAGCCAACATCAATGCCCAAGTAACATTCTTTTGTGCAGTTCATTTTGTATTCGTCTCCTTCTTTTGTAAAGCAAATCAACAAAGGCTTCCAATCTTGTATCAAAACCTGCTTCCCCTGTCATTTCATCTATAATAAGAGTCATGATTGGAATATCATAATCATTTTCAATGTTAGGTAGGATGCTCTGACTTACTATTTCAGGCATGCAGCCCAGGGGATAAATATGAATAATCCCATCAAATCCTTCCTTGGCATGGATCACACTGTTTCCTACTGTATGCTGAGTATGTCCTCCTATCATAGCCCCTATATATGGCTCAGCCTCCTTTAAACAGCTCTCGTCTACAGGAAGGTGAAGCTTCTTTTTTAGCATGTGGTCAACAATCCACTGACTGACCGTTACCTTTCGTTCTGTGTAAACACCCATGCTACCTAACTTTTTCTCAAGCTGAAGATTTGCAAAGGGCTCATTGGTGGTATAAATTTCACCTACAATACCAATTTTCAAAGGAGCTAGCCCTTGCTTATCGGGTGTCTTCATTTCAATGCTTAGTAGCCTTTGCTTATATTTATAAATTACTTTTTTTAAAGCATTTGAGCCTATTGTTTCAAGGGCCTCCTGCCTTAACTCATCTAAAGTTCTGTCTACACTCCCTTTATTTTTTTCAATGCACCGTGTTTTGCCAGCAAGCATTGACAATTCGTCCAGTGCAATGGCGATATTTTTTGCATTATTTGCAGCTAAAAGCAACTTTGCTGGATTTAGTGTATTAGTAATGCGTTTGAGCCTTTTTATTATCTCATCTATTGGAACACCTTTAATATCAAATGTAATTACATCAATATTAAATCCACTCTCATTTGCTAGTCTTTTGAGCATTTCTCCAAAATAACCAAGTTTACAAGGGCCACAGCCACCAACAATCAGCATGGCATTAGCTCCTAGCTCATATGCCTCTATCAAATTTCCGAAAAAAATCTTAAACGGTAGGCAATGTCCTTCGGGGGCATATGTCTTACCAATCTCTAATGTTTTTTGAGAGTTAAAGGGTGGAATTATATATGATACCTGTAAATCATCAAGTAAGGCTTTTGCTGTTATAAATGTGTTACCTATATGAGGAAATGTCAATACCATTGGCTTTCCTCCTTGCTAGCATATCAATAAATGCTTCTATTCTTGTCATCATACCTGTATCAGCAGAATGTTCGTCCAACGTAAGCTTCATATATGGTATTTTGCTAGTACACTTTAGTCTGCTTTGAACAAGCTCATCCACAAAGCTATCTACTCCACAGCCATATGAGGTTAGTATTATTACTCCATCAATATAAGCATTTTTATTTATTAACTGTACTACACCACCATAAGCCCTTGTTCCAAAATCCCAATATAACTTTTTGTTCAATTCATTACATGCTACTTTTGATAGTTTATAGTCCAGCATATCAAGAGTGATTACTCCAGCACCAAGCATTTTTAGCTTTTTTATCAGCTGCATATTAAGATAATTGTCATATACGTTGTAGTGATGTCCAATAATGCAGATAGTATAGTCATACTTATGGTTATTGATTACTTTAAGTCCACCTTTTTTTTCATCATCAAAAGGTATAATCCCGCACTTAATAACTTCCCTTTCCTGCTGATAAACAGCTAACGCTCTATCAAAGGCTCTTCTGATTTTTCGTCTATCAGTTGTAATATAGCTTCCTGCATTCAATGCTGCTTTGATAGCGTTTTTAGGTGAAGACCTAAGATTAATCTCGGTGTCTATAATTCTGGGACATATCTTGAAGGTGTTTCTAATCATATCTGGCAAGCCTGCTAATTGCGGGCAGATGTACTGATCTCTTGACACGCTAGTAAAGCGTGGTATAAATATGTAATCCACCTTTCCAAACAAGGATACTGCATGGCCAAAATAAGCCTTTACTGGGAGGCATGCTTCGCAGATACATGAGCTGATTCCTTCTAGAAGTATTTTTTTGTTGGTTGTCTCAGATACAACCACCTTTGCTCCTAGCTCTTCAAAAAAAGTCTTCCATAATGAATAATATTTATAGTAATATAACGCTCTTGGAATTCCAATGTATAACAAAAAAACCACCTCAATAAGAAATTATTGACGTGGTTTCTGTATGTCATACAAAGAAGTGTTTGAATTATTTGTTGTTTACTATTGTACCTTTATGTTTTATGTGTACACTATCTAGCGTTGGCATATGCCCATTTCTCTATTGCCTTTCCTATTTGTTGTCCAACAGTAACCTGATTTTCATACAATGAAAGCCATTGGTACTCCTCTGGATTGGACATAAACCCGCCCTCTACTAATACTGCAGGATTCTGTGTCGGAATGCACAGAGATAAGCTTTGCCATCTTGAGCCTTTGTCGTTTCTATTGAGATTATTGACCAAATAATCTTTAATATAATCAGATGTCGGCTTTGAATTATCCTGTGAATACAGCACCATTAAGCCATAAGATTTCGAAAAATCCGATACATTATCCATTGCATTGTTGTGAATGGACACCGAAATATCCGGCTTTTCCTTACGTATCATATTGGCTCTATCATTAAGGCTAACTGTTTTATCTGTCGTTCTAGTCATTATAACACTTGCACCTAACTTCTCAAGGTAAGCCTTTGCATGTAGTGTCATTGACAGATTTATTTGCTTTTCTACAAGTCCTGCTGTTCCAAGAGGACCATATGCACCCGATTCAGTCCCTCCATGTCCTGCATCCAGCAAAACAGTAAGTCCAGTAAGTGGTTTACTACCAGTTTTCTGGATTTTAGGTGCATTTTTTAGATTAAATGTAAAGGTTCCATTTTTGTATTGAGCATAGTATCCATAAAAAGTGCTAGAACTCTTTAGCTTAAAGGTATAAACCATATTAGCACCCGATGCTGAGGCTGTAATTTTGGTAAATGGGCTAGAAGTAGGTGCTGTTTTATTTATGGAACTGCCAATTGTATTATACAAGGTCAACTTAAGTATATCGTCCTTTTGGGTAACATCGTAAACTGTGTTAATGGGCATTTTAAAATCTACGGCAGTGTAGCTATTTCCAGCTGATACAGAAACACTTGATACCTTATTTACACCCAAAGGTTTATCATTGACTACCTTTACATCGTTACTGCTTATCCAAACACCACTGCTAAGCAGGTAATAGTTGTTCTGCAAGCCAACAATATTGTCACTGGCCCCATTGATCAAAGGTGTTAGTCTTGAATGATTTGAAGAAGGTCCAGACCTCGTCGCTACCTCCATGGCACTGGTGTTTACAACAGCATACTTATTATATTTTGCAGATTGCACGGTAAGTGTGTTGCTTTGTTTGGAAGTAATTTTTTTCCCTTTATACTCCATTACAAATACAGGCTTGCCTAGCGACAGCGTTTTTGCTGTTGTAGTCACAGTAGGAAACGTAAACGTACCCTTGTAGGTATTTGTGGGTATAGTTCCCGCTTTAACCGCATTAGTGGCAGATAGATTTACCTTGTAGCCACCAATTTCAACCCAAACCTTTGCTCCATCTGGCGCAATACATGAGAAATCAATTTTCTGCCCTGTTTTCATAGTCATAGATTGTGTCGGCGAAAACGACCCTGACTTAAATTGTGGGGTTTTCATATCATACGAACTGTTGCTACTCGATGCAGTTTTGGTAATTTTGAGTATCTTTTTCTCACCCTTATGTTCAAAAGTGAAAGTATTTTCGCCTGTACTGAGGGACGCATATGTTGTAAAATAGCCATCTGTTGTGACTTCAAGCTGTTTTCCATTCATAAACAAAGGTTTTTTTGGATCACAGCTTCCCAAAATACTTACATTTGAAGAAGATGTCTTATACCCACTTGAGGGAGAGTTTATTATCAGCTTTCTATCCTCAGGCACAGTTGAGTCTGGAGAATTTCCGACAACATATATTCCTCTAAGTTTTTCCTTTATACCTAAAGCGTCCTTCTTTAGCTGGCCATATCCATAATAAATGTTACCGCTTACAGCATTTGTTGTCCTGTTTAGGGCAATTTGCTTTGGAATCTGTAGTGGGTCCAGCCAGTCAGTTGGAGAAGAATCGTTTATTTTATATGCTGCTTGTCCAGTATAAAGCTTCACATTAGTACCCTTGCAAACATCTGTCCACCATTGTAAAACCTTTTGGTAATCTGCTATATCATTGCCAATATTCCAGTATATCTGAGGTGCGATATAATCTAAGTATCCTTCTTTGACCCATTTTCTAGAATCAGCGTATTGATCATAATATGAAGAAAGGTTACCCCTTGCTGTATCTGAGCCATCTGAGTTAACATATTTGCTAGCCCATAGACCAAATGGGGAAACTCCAAACTGTACCTGTGGTTTAATAGACTTTACAGTGTCATATGTACCTTTAATTAGGTTATTTATGTTATTTCTTCTCCACTCACCTTTATCATTAAAGCTTCCTTTATACTTAGAATAGGATGCGTTATCATCAAAATCCTTACTGCCTGTTTTTTGAGGATAAAAATAATCATCAAAATGTATACCATCAATATCATAATTTTTTACTATCTCTGCAACTCCATCGGTTACAAGCTTGATTACTTCTGGATAACCAGGATCCAGATACATCTGACCATTAGGAGCGGAAACTGCTGCATAAGACATTTTCTTGACAGGATGTTTATCACTTAGCTTACTTATATCCTTGGTAGGACTTTGCGTTGAACCCATTGTAAGCCTGAGTGGATTTATCCATGCATGGATTTGTATGCCTTTTTTATGTCCTTCAGTTATTATGTAAGAGAGCGGGTCAAAATCCTTATCATTTGCCTTTCCTTGTTGCCCCGTCAAGTAAGAAGAGGTGGGGAAGATTGAGGACTTATATAGAGCATCTCCCGTTGGCCTGACTTGAAAAAAAATAGCATTTAAGCCCATATACTCAGCATTGTTTAGTATTTCATCTAGCTCTTTCTTTTGTTGGTCAGCTGTCAATCCAGGTTTAGAAGGAAAGTCATTGTTATATACAGATGCTATCCAAACTCCCCTCAATTCTTCTAATTGCAAAACTTCTGGCGTAATTCCCGAAGTGCCAGTCCAATTATCACTACTTAGAACCTCTACTCCTAAAACAGGAAATGTCATCAACACCGCCAACAAAATGCATAATGCACTAATTTTTCTTTTCATCATGCCCCCCATAACATATTTAAAATAAGTAAGTATATACTTATTTTAAATAATTCGACATGGGTTAACAACAATTGGCAGCATTATTTAATATATTTTTAATATATAGGTGCAAAAAATGATTACCCTAAGCAAAGGCCGTTAACTATCCCACAGAATTAATAACGCTGGATAGCTAACGGCTATTTTTACACATTTTTACTATGTTTACATTTTAAATTACCTAACACACTTGAGTTTATTACTCTTACTTTGGTTTGCTTGACTTGTTTACCTTGCTAAATCTACTTGCGGGTTTGGCACTTCTTGGGCCACTTGCGGTGCTTAGCTTGCTGTCCTTGCTAAATCTACTTGCGGGCTTGGCACTCCTTGGGCCATTTGCTGTGCTTGACTTGTTTACCTTGCTAAATCTACTTGCGGGTTTGGCACTTCTTGGGCCACTTGCGGTGCTTGGCTTGCTGTCCTTGCTAAATCTACTTGCGGTATTTGCACTCCTTGGGCCACTTGCGGTGCTTGGCTTGCTGTCCTTGCTAAATCTACTTGCGGGCTTGGCACTTCTTGGTTTGCTAGAAGCTTTAGGCTTGCTTGTCTTACTCTTTAGTGGCTTGTAATCCTCTTCATTATCTTCTTTACTCACTAGCTCAGTTGTATTTTTTGCAACGTTGTTTTTAGAAGTACTTATTTTTGAAGAACTTTTCCTACCCTCAACAATCTCACCACAATACATTTCCTTATTCTCTATATTAATGCCCAGCTGTTTTTCAAATGTCTTAAGAAATTTTAGCTCTCTCTCAGTAACTATTGAAATAGCAGTACCTTGACCACCAACTCTGGCTGCTCTGCCTGCACGATGAACATATGCTTTAATATCCTCAGGAATATTTATGTTGAAAACATGAGTTACTCCCTCGATATGCAATCCTCTTGCTGCAATATCCGATGCTACCAACAACTGTGTTTTTCCTGTAATAAAGCCCTCCATAGCTTTTTTTCGATCAGACTTCTGACTGGTGCCATGTATTCCTACAGCGTCAATACCTTTATATTGTAATTTTGAGGTAAATATCTCTATTTCATTTCCTTGATTGCTCAAAAAAGCAATTGCCTTTTTGGGCTCAAGAATTCTTATTAGCTTTCTCAACACATCTATTTTATCTCTCTGCTCCGCCAAGAAGTACATGTGAGATATGTTATCGGGTATAGCCATCTTCTCTTCAATACGAATAACAAGCGGTTCTTTCATCAATTCCTTGATGTCATTCTCAAGCTGCTGAGGGATAGTAGCAGAAAAAGCGAGTAGCTGGCGTTCCTTTAATGTGGCTTTTACTATAGCTTTTACAAACTCTGAATTACTTTTATCCATAAGCCTGTCAGCTTCGTCTATAATTATTGTCTTTATTGTATGAGCAGCTATTTTTTTCTTTTGAATTAACTCTAGTATTCTTCCGGGCGTACCAACTATTATATTAGGTTTTGTTTTTAATTTTTCAACCTGTCTGTCGATATTGACATTACCAATAATAGGTGTACCCGTAAGGTTGATGGCAGAATTTTTAGTAAGCCTTTCAATCTGCTTTAGAATTTGCATAGTAAGCTCATGTGTTGGGCAGAGAATAATAGCCTGCATTTCCTTTGTATCGGGCTTTAGCTTGTGGTATAAAGGCAACAAGTAAGCCAGTGTTTTACCTGTTCCTGTTCCAGATTGAGCAATAATATCTTTATTCAATAGTGCTTCAGGAATTGCTTTGTATTGTATATCAGTAGGTGTAGTAATATTCTCCTTTTTAAGTGCAGCCACCAATTCTGGCTTGAGCGCTAATTCATTAAAATTTTCTGGCATTGTTTTCTCCTTATCATTTCAACATAGTATGTAATTTCATTAGTATTAATATCTTAACGTATTAAACATTCATAATGTATTAATATTTCGAGGTTTTAGTCATTCGTGCTGTATTAGTACTATTGATGTATTAATATTTCGAGGTTTTAGTCACTCGAGCTGTATTAGTACTCTTGATATATTAATAACCTTGATGTATTTACATTCTATATTTTTAAATGGCATATTACAAGGGGCTTACTCCAATAAATGAATCATCCATGACTGCCCTCATACTGAATACACTTTGTTTATGCTAATTAATTACGTGAGTTAAACCTACACTGGCAAGTGTGCCCAGCTTCGCTGGACGTACGCATGAAAAGGGAGCCTCGCAAAGCTACTTTCAATAGCTATTGCGACAGCCCCCTCTTTAGATAAAATATTTTATTTACTATTAATTAAGCCTTGCCGTTGCATCCAAGAACGTTAACGAGCTTATCCTTAACAAGTTCCTTTATTGCAGCTCTAGCTGGTGAAAGGTATTGTCTTGGGTCAAAGTGTGATGGATTTTCAGCAAAATACTTTCTGATTGAACCAGTCATAGCAAGTCTCAAGTCTGAGTCAATGTTGATCTTACAAACAGCCATTGAAGCAGCCTTTCTAAGCATATCTTCAGGAATACCAATAGCATCTGGCATTTTTCCGCCATTGCTGTTGATCATTTCAACATACTTAGGAATTACTGATGATGCTCCGTGAAGAACTATTGGGAAGTTAGGAAGTCTAGCTTCGATCTTTTCCAATATGTCAAACCTGAGCTGTGGGTTCTGTCCAGGCTTAAACTTGTATGCACCATGGCTTGTTCCTATAGCGATAGCAAGTGAATCAACGCCTGTCTTAGAAACGAATTCCTCAACCTGAGCTGGATCTGTGTAAGCAGCATCTGCTTCTGATACATTAACAGCATCTTCAATACCAGCAAGTCTTCCTAATTCGCCTTCTACAACTACTCCTCTTTCATGAGCGTATTCAACAACCTTCTTTGTAAGAGCGATGTTATCTTCGAATGAGTGATGTGAACCATCAATCATAACTGAAGTAAATCCGCCATCAATACATGACTTACAAAGCTCAAAAGTATCACCATGATCAAGATGGAGACAGATTGGAAGATTAGTCTCTATAATAGCAGCCTCAACCAATTTCATAAGATAAGTATGGTTAGCATACTTTCTAGCTCCTGAAGATACTTGAAGAATTAGTGGAGCATTAACTTCCTTTGCTGCTTCGGTAATACCCTGAACGATTTCCATGTTGTTAACATTGAAAGCACCTATAGCATAACCGCCTTCATAGGCTTTTTTGAACATTTCTGTTGAAGTAACTAATGCCATTTTTATGCACTCCTTTTTAAATATAATTTTACCTGTGTATTTGCATTCTTGCTTATCATATAAGAAATCTGTTAAGCAAAATAAGGTAATTCAAAATTACGCCATTATTATTGTATTAAAAAAGGAATCTAAAATCAAGATATCAATGATAATTTTTTGACAAATAACTTAAAAGTTGAATTGCATTTTAAAACCTCTTATGCTATATTAAAGTGTGATTGTATTCGTATTTTATAAAGGAATAGATTTTGTTAAATACGTACATCATGCATATGTTAAGTCTGTATCTTTCATATGTTACACAATTTATAAGGTAAGGTTTTTTGAGCTTTATCTTGTATAATAAATTTTTATTAATGAATATTTAGGAGGTAACTAAAATGGCAGTATTAAAGGGTGCCTGCATATTTGGACAGTCAGGCGGACCAACTTCAGTTATTAACGCTAGCGCATGTGGCGTATTCCAAGAAGCATTAAAGCAGGACTGCATTACAGCAGTTTATGGTGCAGCTCATGGTATCAAGGGTATACTTGATGAAAAATTTTATGATATGAGCAAAGAAGATGCTTATGAGTTAGAATTATTAAAGACTACTCCTTCATCAGCTTTGGGTTCAGTTCGTTACAAGCTAAAGGCTGCCGATGTTGATGATACTGATTACAAGAGACTTCTTGAAGTATTTAAGAAGTATGACATCAGATATTTCTTCTACAATGGTGGTAATGACTCAATGGATACTTGTAACAAGATAAGCAAGTACATGCTTGCAAATGGTTACGAGTGTCGTGTAATGGGTGTTCCAAAGACTATTGATAATGACCTTTTCGGAACAGACCACTGCCCAGGTTATTCAAGCGCAGCTAAGTACATTGCTACTTCAACTATGGAAGTTTACCATGATGCTAGAGTTTATAACACTGGTATGATCACTATTTTGGAAGTTATGGGAAGAAACGCTGGTTGGTTAACTGCTGCAACAGCTTTGGCTGCTTACAAGGGACAGGGACCAGATCTTATTTACCTCCCAGAAATAGATTTTGATATGGATAAGTTCTTAGAAGATTGTACTGCTATCTACAAGAAGAACGGCAACTGTATAGTAGCTGTATCAGAAGGTATCAAGGATAAGGATGGCAAGTACATTTCAGAATACGGTTCAAACTTAGCACAGCAGAAAGATTCATTCGGCCATGCACAGTTAGGTGGATTGGCTGCTACTCTTGCTGCTATAGTAAAAGAAAAGACTGGTGCAAAGGTTCGTGGTATCGAATTCAGCTTGCTACAGAGATGTGCTGCTCACTGCGGATCAGCTCATGATGTAAATGAATCCTACATGTCAGGTCAAATGGCTGTAAGATATGCAGTTGAAGGTATGACTGACAAGATGGTTGGCTTCAAGAGAGCTGAAGGCCCAGAATACAAGTGCGAAATTCAGTTACTCGACTTAAATGATGTTGCTAATACTGAGAAGAAGATTCCAAGAGAATGGATCAACGAAGCAGGTAACGGCCTCAATCAGCAGTTCATTGACTACGCTTTGCCACTAATCCAGGGTGATTCACAGCCTCCAAAGGAAGACGGTCTCCCAAGATTTGCAAAGCTAAAGAAGGTTCTTGCAACTAAGTAATAATAAATTTTATATAGAAGTCCCGATGACACTAAGTTATCGGGACTTTTCATTACTTCTTCAAAATAAAAAAGACCTCTAAAAATAAGAGGTCGAAAATTGTTCAGATATTTACTAATTACCCATGAATTTACCCATTCCTAATTAAGCTTTTGCTTAATGGGTGTTTTCCCTAGTATTGTAACAAGCACAAATGCAATCACTGCACTTGCTGCTCCCTGAATGGCATTGCCTGGGGCTTCAGCAACAATCGCTGTCACAGCCAGTGTTTCATCAATAAGTCGCAGTAAACTCATTTCTAGTATAAAATATCCGGCTACAATGATAACTGCCCCTGTTACAACTGCTATAAGCTTACGTAGTATGCCCTTTTTGTCGCTTCCAGAGTTGTCAGCAATTAAACCAACCACATATCCCTCTATTCCTTTAACCAAAAAAGTAATTGGAACAAAAAACAGAATCCCGGATGCTAGGTCTGCAAGTGCAGCCCCTATAGCACCTGCTATCATCCCGGTTCTTCTACCTACCAATATAGCCGCCATCATAATAATAGCATCGCCCAAATTAAAGTAGGCACCAGGTATAGGGCTGGGTATTCTTATCAGAACTGTAACCAAGAAAACCAAGGCAATCATCAAGGCGTTAATTACAAGTCGTTTTGTAGAAATCTTCATCAGTATCTCTCCTACGCTTCGTTAAGCTTGAACTTATTATGAATTGCGTTAACGGCTCTTTCGCCCTCTCCAATGTCTACCAGAACAGAAATCTTTATTTCAGAAGTGGTAATCATGTGGATATTGATATCGGCATCATATAATGCCTCAAACATTTTTGCAGCAATGCCTGGGCTATTAACCATTCCAGCACCAACAATAGATACCTTTGAGTATTTGTCTGAGAACTGAACGTCCTGTGCTGCAAACATAGCAAGATTATTCTTAATAATGGATACACACTTATCCAGATTATCCTTTGATATTGTAAATGAAATATCCTTTGTATTATTTCTTCCTATTGATTGAAGTATCAAGTCAACGTTTATATTATCCTTAGCAAGCATAGAAAATAGTTTAAATGCAATTCCTGGCTTATCTTCAACTCCAATAACTGCAATCCTTGCAATATTATTATCCCTTGCCACACCTCTTACGGCTATTTTCTCCACACTGCATACCTCCTTTACAATAGTTCCAGGATCATTACTCAGACTAGACCTTACAACAAGATTAACATTGTACTTTTTGGCAACCTCAACTGACCTGTTGTGTAGTACGTTAGCACCTAGGCTTGCTAATTCAAGCATCTCGTCATATGAAATGTCTTTGAGCTTGCTAGCATTTTCTACTATTCTAGGATCGGCAGTATATACCCCGTCAACATCTGTATATATTTCACATAGATCAGCCCTTAATGAAGCTGCTAATGCGACCGCCGAGGTATCAGACCCCCCTCTCCCAAGAGTGGTAATGTCCTCAAACTTGTTTATACCTTGAAAGCCTGCAACAATTACAATGTTCTTTCTGTCTAATTCTCTAAAAAGTCTCTCTGTATCAATATTTTTAATTCTTGCTGCACAATAATTGCTATCGGTAGAAATCCCAGCCTGATAGCCAGTTAATGAAATAACTGGATATCCTAGCTTTTCTATAGCCATTGCCAGTAATGACATAGATATTTGCTCTCCAGCTGAAAGCAAAACGTCCATTTCACGTTTTGAAGAATTCTCATTAATCTCTTTTGCTTTTGCAATTAATTCGTCAGTAGTATCACCCTGTGCTGACACTACTACAACTACTGAATTTCCCTGATTATAGGTATTTATAATCCTATTAGCTACATTAAATATTCGTTCTGCATTAGCCACTGATGTCCCACCGAATTTTTGAACTATAAGACTCAATGCAATACCCCCTACTCTATTCAAGTTCTATTCTAACCTTGTTTATAACCCCACTGATTGAACCTATTCCATCAAGTGCAGAAATATTACTATTTAATTGCGCCTCACTCGCTTTGTCAGTTACAAATGCAAACTCGCTATCTGCTGATGGAAGTTCAACATAATTAACCTTACCAAAAACGCTCTCGATATATTTCTTTGCTTCCTGAGCATTTCTGTATTTAACTCTTACAAGATACTTTGTCTGGCTGTCTTCTATATTCATAACATTATTCTGTGACTGCCTTACCCATACACTCTTTGTACCGAAGTCAGGGTGCTTGGCAATATCAATTACGTCAGCAACAACGGCACTTGCTGTCGGTAGTTTTCCAGCGCCACGTCCGTAGAACATAGCGTCGCCTAGTGCATTACCCTTTACAACTATAGCATTAAATACATCATCTACATTTGATAATGGGTGTTCGTCCATTATAATAGCAGGACTTACACGGGCAAATATCTTGCCATCAACCTTTTTACTAATAGCGATAAGTTTAATAACGCCTCCAAGGGCTTCTGCATACTTCATGTCGGTAACACTAATCTTTGTGATACCTTCTGTGTATATGTTATTATAATCAACAAATTCATTGTATGCAATGGAAGATAATATCGCAATTTTCCTGCATGTATCATGACCCTCTATATCAGCTGTAGGATTTGCTTCTGCGTAGCCATTTTCCTGGGCTCCCTTTAATGCAACA
Organism: Bacillota bacterium; assembly: GCA_023439045.1. Taxonomy (GTDB): domain Bacteria; phylum Bacillota; class Clostridia; order Acetivibrionales; family DSM-1351; genus Ruminiclostridium. The sequence goes on from JAEXOY010000043.1 coordinate 97,354, forward strand.
TCAAAATCCTTCCCGGCCTTTCTCATCTGAGTGAGGATATAGTTGGTTGTACCATTGAGTATACCTGTTACTCCTTCTATGTCATTAGCAGCTAAACATTGGTTTAATGGGCGGATTATTGGTATGCCCCCACCAACACTTGCCTCAAACAAGTAGCTAACACCTTTTTCTTGTGCAAGCTTCAACAGCTCCGGACCATGAGTAGCAACAAGCTCCTTATTAGATGTAACAACGCTCTTGCCAGCCATTAGTGCTCTCTTTGTAAAATCATGAGCAATTTTTGCGCCCCCAATAGTCTCTATAACAATACTGACACTCTCATCATTAAATACATCGTCCGCATTCTTTGTAAGTACATCCTGATCAGGGCTATTTTCAAAATCTCTTACGTCAAGTATCCACTTAACCCTAATCTCCTGTCCCGCTCTTTCCTTTATACTTTCTTTATTAATTCTGATAACCTCTGCAACACCAGAACCAACTACTCCATAGCCTAAAATTGCAACATTAATCATAATAACGAACCTCCTGTAATAAAAACCTATACTATCTCGCTAAAATATCACTTTTTCTGACACCCTCAATTTTTGCAATATCCCTCATCATAAGCTCTATATCTTTCTTCATATCCAGCGTTTCAATTGATACCGTAACGTCAGCCAACCCATTTATTGGTATGTTTTGGTTAATGGTAAGAATATTTGCGTTTGCTTCAGCAATCCTGTTTATAATGCTTGATAGTATTCCAGAGAAATCCTCAACCACAAAGAAAAGTGTAATAACCTTTCCTCGGGAGGTCTCGTAGAATGGAAAAACGTAGTCCTTGTATTTGTAATAAGCACTTCTGCTAATTCCAACCTCTTTTGCTGCATCATTAACGGTCTTCACTGTTCCTAAACTAAGTATTTTTTTTACTTCAATAACCTTGGCAAATACTTCTGGAAGAACAACCGAATCTACAAGAAAATAAACTGATTCCTGCTTGATGTTTGCCATATTTTCCTACCTTTGCAAATAAAATTTTGTAAGCGACAAAAAATATTATTTTTTGCCAAATATGTATTATGTCCATGTAATGAGAACATTTGTGCTTCCTAGGTGTATATATTAGCACATTTTATTTGTATTTGCAATACAATATTAAGCAGCATATATTCTAACAGTACATATATTTAAGGGCATATATAATAAACAGCACTTGCTTCTTCATTGAGCAAGTGCTGTTATCAATCAGCCTAAACTTATTATATTTATAGATAAATGGCACCAAATAACTATATTAATTCAAAAATATTCGTCCTACCATGAATTAATCAATTAAATCTTTAAGATACTTTTAACCATCTTATCCATTTCACTTGGATCACAACATTTCTTGTGAAGTATCTGCTTTTGGTCCAATCCCCTTAATCCTTCTGGGATACTAAGCCCTGACTTTTGTGCAAGAATATCAAGCAGTTCAAACTCAGTCTTGCCTTGTACCGATGCCTCTCCGGAAATTGATTTTACAACACTCTCATTAAACTTAAATGGACTTGCAGTGGATACAATTACAGCTTTTGAACAATCAGATGTTGAAATAACATACTTGTCATAAACGTCAACAGCTACTGCTGTATGGGTATCCATAACATATCCAGTTTCCATATATACGCTCTCAATAGTCTTAAGTGTATCGGCATCTGTACAATAACCCGACCAGAATACTGATTGAATCTTGCTTCTGGTATCAGCATCAACAGTATATGAGCCATTATTTTTGAGTTCATTCATCCATTTACATATACTATCACTATTACCATTTGTAACAAGGTATAGCAGTCTCTCTAGATTACTTGAAATAAGAATGTCCATAGAAGGTGATATTGTCTTCTTGAATTCTCTATTCCTGTTGTAAGTACCTGAAGTAATAAACTCAGTCAAAACATTGTTTTCGTTTGCTGCACAAACCAGTTTATTTATAGGTAGCCCCATCTCCATTGCATAATATGCAGCTAGTATGTTTCCAAAATTTCCGGTAGGTACTACAAAATTAATCTTTTCTCCTGCTTTTATTTCATTATTTTTGATAAGGTCTGCATAAGCTGAAAAATAGTAAACTATCTGAGGAACAAGTCTACCCCAGTTTATCGAATTTGCAGAAGAAAATTTGAAGCCATTTTTAAGCATTTCTTTTGCAAGGTCTTCATCGCTGAAAATTCTCTTGACACCGTTCTGTGCGTCATCAAAATTACCGTTAACCGCAATTGAGGTAACATTTTTGCCTTCTTGTGTTATCATCTGCATTTTTTGTACCTGACTAACGCCTTCAACAGGGAAGAACACAATAATACTGGTGCCTGAAACATCCTTGAAACCCTCAAGCGCCGCCTTACCTGTATCTCCGGAAGTAGCCACCAATATAACAATTTCTTCTTTTTCTCCTGTCTTCTTAAGCGCCTTTACCAAAAAATGCGGTAATATTTGAAGTGCCATGTCCTTAAAAGCACTAGTCGGACCGTGCCACAGTTCAAGTATATTTACATTATCGTATAATTTATGTAATGGTGCTATCGCATCTGTTTCAAATTTCTCCTTTGTATAAGCGGAATATACGCACTCCTCTAATTCTTGCTGTGTATAATCATCAAGATAGCCCTCTAATATTTTCATTGCTCTCTCTTGATAACTCATCTTGCTCATTTCTTCTATTTGACTCAGGGAGAAAGAAGTAATTTTTTCAGGTACAAACAAGCCGCCGTCTGCAGCTAAGCCCATCTTTATTGCCTCCGCTGAAGTAATCTCGCCATTTTTTCCTCTGGTACTTTTATATAACATGATAATCTTTCCTTTCATAGTCCAATTTGAAGCATAAATTGCTACATTAATTGTATTTTCGAAGATTTCTTAAGGATTATAATATAATAAAAAAAACAAAAAAGCAAACATGGATTACCTTAAAAATCTACGTTTAGCATTGCTTTTTCCAGCGTTTTTGCTCTTCATTGTCGATAAAAGACTATGGACTGCTGTTTTACCTTGATAGTATAAAAACTGCATCTGCTCCTCAGTAATATCGAAATCCAGGAATGAAATGTCTCCTGTATTTATGTGAGCTATATTGTCAATGTTGTAGGCCTCCTTCGGCACACCTGTATCCTGAGAACGAGAGATAAGCTTTTTTAGTATGTTTTCTGCAGTAGATAACTCTTTTGGCTCCTTACCCTCTAGCTTCAATCCTATAATAGGATTTGTTTGCGTACTGTCAATTAACCAAACCGGGAAGTTATCCAATACACCACCGTCTATAATATAGTGCTTTTTCTTATGATTATGCTCCTGCATCGTAAGGATTACTGGAGCAAACACAAAGGGTACGCAAGTACTCATTCTTACTGCCCTTGCTACATCAAGTTTGTCTGGATCCATATTGTAGTATACTATATCGTCTGGTAGCACAATTACCTTACCTAAATTGGCATCAACTGCTGTCATTCTGAGTTTATAGCCCCTTGGGTTTACCTTGTCAGCAATTCCACCCCTCAAATCCGAGAAGGTGTTAATCCCCTTCTGGTTGAGAAGTGTCCTCACCCATTGTTCTAGTGCTTCACCATTTAGAAAGGCATTTTTTTTGCTATAGGCAATAAGGTTTGCCATAAATTTCCCACGGTTTCCTTGGAATTCGTTGCTATTTTTGCTAATAGATCGCATCTGAGGAGCAGCATCCTGTGATAATAAAAAATCATTAAAGCCTCCTCTTTTTTGATTGTTTACCTCAAGCACCCTTTGCTCTATATACCGGTCCAATACTGATTCGGTGACCATAAAATTTGCGAAGCTAAAATCGCTTAGGATACTTTTTAATTCTCGAGAAGAATAGCCCGCTGCAATGAGTGCACCAACAAGTGCCCCCGCAGATACTCCTGCAATATTTCCAATACTTTTAAAGTTATTTTCAAGTTCCTCATATGCACCTATAAAGGCTAACCCTTTAATTCCTCCACCACTTAGTACAATGTTAACGTCAACATTGCCGAAGCTCATACTATTCCCTCCATCGCCAACGCTAAAAAGCATAAGTACCTATTGTATTATATTAGCGATTTAGAGCAAATAGTATAGAGTACAACCATGATTATACACTTTAATATTAGGATAAAAGATTTCTTATATTTCTATCTAATTGTTTAATTACTTGTAAATAATAAAAGCTTGATAAGCAAATACATGCTTACCAAGCTAAAATATATATGTCTGCTACATTGTGTCTGAATAATATACTTTTACTCATACGTTAAAAACAAATCCCTATTGCGCGGCATTAACCCTAGCTTGTGCCCATTTCAAATATGTTGAATTAGGATAGTCCTTAATAAGCTTATTAAATGCTTCAAGAGATTTTTGTGTTTCCCCTGTGTCTGCATATGCCTTCCCTAGAGAATAAAGCGCTTTATCCCCGAAAGTCCATTTATCTCCGAGTTTAAAAACCATCTCAAGCTTTTGTATTGCATCAGTATAATTTTTGCTACCATATAGCTTAACCCCATCATTAGTGAGCTGATTTGCAGCCTTTGGATATACATCAGCTTTTAATTTATCATAACGTTTTTCTGTATCCCCTGTTAGCGTTTCGTTTGACATTGATAGAAGGATCTCACTCGCCTGAACATATTTTTTCTGATTATATAGGCTTGAGGCATTTGTCAATAATCCATCAAGCTCCTGCATTTTTAGTTTATTGTTAAGTTCTTCTATCTGGACCTTCAGTAACTTGTTTTCTTCCACTAAAGTATTATACCTCGTATCAGTGGTGGTATCGGCAGCGGAAACATCTTTTGGATTATCAACTACTTCATTACTTGGTGCTTTTAGATAGAATCCAACTGAAAGTACCAGTAATACAATACTGATTATACTCATACACAAAGCAACAACTGGCTTTTTAAATAAAGAAAATATTTTTTTGAATAACATATATTCTGCAGGAACTTGCTCTTCCTTTGTTAACTTTTTTTCTGCAGTTTTTGTAACAGATTTTTTAGCAGTTGTCTTTGCAGGAGAGCTTTTTGTACCGGAATTTATTGTAACAGAACTCTTTGTATTTTTATTTGGAGTATTAAAGTACTCAAGATATTGTGAAGCCTTCTCAACATTATTGTGCAGTCCTACTTTGCTGACTAACTCTTCAGCCTTATCTAATTGGTTTGTATATGCATAGCAAAGCGCAAGCAAATCAACCGCCTCTGTAAAATCAGGCGTCTTGGAAACAACTCTCTTAAGTTCAATTATTGCAATGTCCTCACTGCCAGTATGAAGGTTTTCTAAAGCTTTATTATAAAGCCTAACAGCTTCAATAGCTTCCTCAGTATACTTTCCAGCAGCTTTATCTATATTAATGGGAGCAATATTACTTATTACTTTTTTAAGATCCATCAATTTGGCTCCTTCCATAAATATCGTTCCATGCCGTTTTTATATCATATTGCATGTATAATGATCCGAATACACATATCATCTTATTATGAGAGTTAGCCTTTATTATTGCAGTTTGCAAAGCCTTTTTTGCGTTCTCTCCATCAATAATATTAGGATACTCATTCCTTAAAATACAACATAAATCGCATGAGTTTATTGCCCTTTCGCTTTTAGGAGTAATGGCAATAATTAAATCGTCTTTATCTGCAACTGTTTTTATTATCTCTGTATACTGCTTATCTCTCAGAAATCCAATAATATAAATTTTTTGAATATCTTTGAAGTATCGTTCTAATGCATCCTTAAGTGATAATGCACCCTCTATATTGTGCGCACCATCTACTAAAATTAATGGCTCATGTGATATAATCTCCAGTCTTCCTGGCCAATTTGTCTTGAGTAGACCTTCAAATATAGCATTTTCTGTGATGACAAAACCTTTACTACTAAGAACATCACAAGTTTTAATTGCCGTTGCGGCATTTAACATTTGATGTTGACCCAACATTGTTATTTTGAGATCCTGCCTGTCCTCAAAACTAAATCTCTGCCCATGAAAATCCGCATAACCTTGATTAAGCCTGTCAGCTCTTACTTCATGTACTAAGCAGTCCAATTCCTGACATACTTTGGCAAAGTAAAGATGTACAGACTTATTTTGAGGATAAAGAACAACGTCTGTTTTTTCCTTTATAATGCCTGCCTTATGATAAGCTATATCAAGTAGAGTTTTCCCCAACCTATCAGTATGATCAAGGCTTATGGTGGTAATAACAGCAGCCAATGGAGTACCAATAACATTGGTCGCATCTTCCCGGCCTCCAAGTCCAACCTCTAAAACCACAATATCGCACTGCTTTCTGTAGAAATACTCAAACGCGATAGCACAGGTTACTTCAAATTGAGTTGGATGTGGTAGGTTATCTGCAACCATTTTACTGGTTATTTTACCTACATAATCCACAATCTCTGCAAGACTATCCTTATCAATCATTTCGTTGTCTATCTTAATCTGCTCTTCAAAGCAATTAATAAAAGGTGATGTAAATGTGCCTGTTTTATAGCCTGAACAAGTTAGTATACTGCTCAGAAATGTAACAGTAGAACCTTTTCCATTAGTACCGGCTACATGTACAAATTTTAGCTTTTGCTGGGGGTTGTCCATAAGTTCAAGAAGTCTTACAATATTATCTAGTCCCAGCTTACTTCCAAAACCTTCAATGCTATTTATATATGAAATAGCCTCCATGTAATCCATGAAAACATCCTTTCAACAATGCTAAACTTAGCTATAAAGTGCCATATTTAAACAATATCAGTTTTATGTATATACGTCAATGACAAAAAGCAATGTAGCCTGTAAGGAGTATAACTATATGCATTTTACTCTCCTTACAGGCCACCAGAAGCAATAAAAAAAGAGGCCCAAATCGCACGACTGCAATCCTAGCCTCTTTTGAATTTAACATACCTTTGCTGTTTATAAACTATATCACTGCTCTGATAATAAATTATATCGTTACTCTATCAACTAGCAGTCCTCAAAACATTACTCAGCACCACAGCACTTCTTGTATTTCTTACCTGAACCACATGGGCAAGTATCGTTTCTGCCCACTCTGTCTTTGTTAACCACCGGCTTCTTTGGTTCATCGCCATGGCTTGCTGCTATTGGTTCTGCAACCTTTTCTCTTTGTGGTGCATGCTCTCTGTCTATTCTTGAACGAACAAGTAATCTAATTGCATCTTCCTGAATGTTTTTAATCATTTCTTCAAACATCTGGAAGCCTTCAAACTTATATTCAACAACAGGATCCCTTTGACCATATGCTCTGAGGCCTATTCCATGTCTAAGCTGATCCATCGCATCAATATGATCCATCCACTTTTCATCAACAACCCTGAGAAGTACAACTCTTTCAAGCTCTCTCATTAGTTCAGGACTCATTTCTGCTTCCTTAAACTCATAGATTCTAGAAACCACGTTCATGAGCTTTTCCTTCAAGTCTTCCTTGTCTAAGCTTTCGAGCTCCTCCTTACTGTATTCAAGCACTCCGCTTGGCAAGAATATGGATTCCAGGTAACCCTTTAGGCCTGCCCAATCCCACATATCAGGATATGGACTCTCACTGCAATGTGCTTGAATCGCACCATCAATAATGCCCTCAAACATCTTGATAAAGAAGTCCTTCATGTTATCCCCATTAAGAACAGTCTTTCTTTCTGAGTAGATAACCTCTCTTTGTTTATTCATAACATCATCATACTGAAGTACTCTCTTACGAATATCAAAGTTACGTCCTTCAACCTTCTTTTGAGCATTTTCAATAGCACTAGTCAACATTCCATGTTCTATAGGCTGATCATCTTCTAGACCCAATGCATTTACTATATTTGTGAGTCTCTCAGATCCAAACAATCTCATCAAATCATCTTCAAGAGAAATATAGAATCGGGTTGAACCTACGTCTCCCTGACGACCTGCACGACCTCTAAGCTGATTATCTATACGTCTAGACTCATGTCTTTCAGTACCTATAATATGAAGGCCGCCTGCCTCAACTACCTTCTCACGTTCAACACTAATTGTCTGCTTGAACTTATCATTGAGCTCTTTAAACTGCTTTCTTGCATTCATTATAAGCTCATCATCTGTATCGTTAAAGCTAGTTGATGCGCTGATAAGGTCCTCATCATAGCCCAATTTTCTCATTTCCTGTTTTGCTAGATACTCAGCATTACCACCAAGCACAATGTCTGTACCTCTACCGGCCATATTTGTTGCAATGGTTACTGCACCAAACTTACCTGCCTGAGCAATAATTTCTGCTTCCTTGTCATGGAACTTTGCATTCAGTACCTGATGAGGAACGCCCTTTCTCTTCAGCATTGCACTCAGCAATTCAGATTTCTCTATAGAAATTGTACCTACAAGGACTGGCTGCCCTTTCTTATGGCATTCTACGATATCTTCAATTACTGCATTGAACTTACCAACTTCATTTTTATATACAACATCAGAAAAGTCTTTTCTAGCCATTGCTTTGTTGGTAGGTATTACAATTACGTCTAATTTATATATGGTATTGAATTCACTTTCTTCTGTCTGCGCTGTACCAGTCATACCTGCAAGCTTGTTGTACATTCTGAAGTAGTTCTGGAAGGTAATAGTTGCTAGAGTCTTACTTTCTCTTTCTACTTTTACGCCTTCTTTTGCTTCTATAGCTTGGTGCAACCCGTCACTATAACGTCTGCCGTACATAAGTCTTCCAGTGAATTCATCAACTATAATGATTTCACCATCGTTAATAACATATTCTCTATCCTTTTTCATAAGGCCGTGAGCCCTGATTGCCTGGTTTATGTGATGAGAAATAGTCATGTTTTCAGGGTCTGATAAATTTTCAATGTTAAAATACTGCTCTGCCTTCTTTATACCATTTGCAGTTAAAACACAGGTATGTGCTTTTTCATCTACAATATAATCCTCTTCAATATTGTCATTGTCTACCTTGTCGTCCATCTGTGTAATAACCTTTGCTCTTAGCCTACATGCAAATGAATCCGCTCTCTTATAAAGGTCAGTAGACTTATCACCTGCTCCGGATATTATAAGAGGAGTTCTTGCTTCATCCACCAAGATGGAGTCAACTTCATCGACAATTGCATAATTGAGATCACGCTGAACCATGTCTTCTTTGTAGATAACCATATTATCTCTCAGGTAGTCAAAGCCCAACTCATTGTTAGTCGCATAAGTGATGTCACAATTGTATGCCGCTCTTCTCTGATCATTTTCAAGATCGTGTACAATCAAGCCAACTGAGAGACCAAGGAAATTATATATCTTTCCCATCCACTCACTGTCACGTCTTGCAAGATAATCGTTTACCGTAACAACATGAACACCCTTACCGGATAATGCATTAAGATATACTGGTAATGTTGCCACAAGTGTTTTACCTTCACCAGTTTTCATTTCTGCTATACGTCCCTGATGGAGTACCAAACCACCTATCAACTGAACTTTAAAGTGTCTCATGCCGAGAACTCTTTTGGACGCCTCTCTTACAACTGCAAAGGCTTCAGGCAGAATATCATCAAGCGTTTCACCATTTGCAAGCTTCTCCTTGAAATATGGAGTTTTTGCTTTTAGCTGCTCATCAGTAAGTTGTGAGATTTCACTTTCTAATGCTTCTATTTTATCAACAATTGGATATATTCTCTTTAATTCTCTATCACTATAAGAACCAATAATCTTTTCAATTAATTTCTTCATCGATCTTCTATCCCTTCTATATTTAAGAAAAATTGGGCATAATTCACCCTTGTTAACTAACCATTAATTGTTATGCAACTGTCATTACTGTAATTTAGTTCTCTAAACTAGTACAGGGGGAGAAGAATTTGCATATGAACAAATATGTCTGTTTGAGGTGGTTAAGATAACGCTATAAAGACTTAATAAAGCAATAATAAAGAATACAAGTAGTGAGGATTTAACAATAGGCAACCCTACTGTATGCTTGTACTGGGGATCTTTTATTTCTTTATTAAAGCTTTCTCTAGACTTATATGAATATCCAGGTAATGAATTTACTTTTGTTATTGTAGTCGCACTTCTAACTGAATTACTTTTAACCGCAAGCGTTACCTTACTGCTAAAAGCCTTATCTTGTGGTAAAACGTTATAAATGTATAGATTAATAAGGTCCGCAGAAAAATACGCACCCCCATCAGTAGCAAGAGCAGAAATTATTAATAAACTTACAAAGAATTTTTTTAAAGCTGGGTTCTTCATCTATGTTGTCCGTCTTCTTTCTCTAATCTATCCAAAATAACATTATATCCATCAGCACCATATACCAAACATCTATTGACTCGGCTGATGGTAGCAGTACTAGCACCGGTCTGTTCGCTTATATCTGTATATGTCTTCTTTGCTCGAAGCATTTTTGCAACCTCAAGTCTCTGAGCAAGTGCTTTTATCTCTGCAATTGTACATAGATCTTCAAAAAAGCTGTAGCACTCTTCAACATCCTTCAGCATAAGTATTGCTTTAAATAGGCTATCTGTATGTTCATCTCTCAACTTGGAATTCATAATCATATCTCTCCAAAACTGCAACAAAGTCAATATACACTATATTTATCTTATAGTGATACAATAACAGTTTTTTGCTTTTGAGTCAAGCCAGCAACACACCTCAGTTTACATGTATTTCCAATTCTATATTTAAACATCAACGAATACTAATATAATATATTAGTTTAATATTAGGATACCAATAAGAAATATATTAATTTGTTATTAGGATACCAGTAAGAAAAATATTAGTTTGATATTAGGATACCTGGAAAATATATTAGTTTGTTATCAGGATACTTGTAAGAAATAAGATATACATAATGAAGGGATTGAAAACATGATTAATTTCATAATAGTTAAAGCAAAAAAGAGGATACTAGTGATATGTTCAACACTCTTGTTAGCCTTGTTAATAGCTACGTTAATTATAACCCAAGTGGGTAATAAACCATCTACAAAAGCCTCAGTACTTTCACAGTCTTCAATTTCAAACCTTTCTCCTGAGCTGGAAAATCAAAAGCTTAAAGATTTGCTATCCAATATTATTCCAAATACTAATAATATTCTTTTTGAAGACGGAATGAGAAATGTTGGAACTCCTAATAGTAGCGATACTGCCTCTGTTTCGGCACTTGAAGCACTTAAAGTTGGAAAGCAGCTCAACTTCAATATAATCTATTCTAACGAAGATTATTTGCGCCCAATCTATGATGTTTCATGGAAGGACGCTTACTTCAGAGGCTGGCTATATCTGCCTAAAAAGATTATATCATCAAGGCATACACTATTTACATATGTAGGTGGAGCTAGCAATATCTTTGACATCGAAGGTGAGTTAGGCTTTTATCCAAACATATCTATTGATAATATAAATAAAATAAACTTTTTAGTCTATAATTTTGATGTAAATAAAATAACCCTACTTAATCAGCAGGTTGTGTTATCAGGTATGACCAGAAAAAGAGGGGTAGAGTTAATTACCTTAAACATCGACGATATTCCACCTGCATCTGAAAACTCAAAGCTTCTGGTACAACTTTGTACACCAAATGGATATGAAATAGACTACCAAAATGTAGAATATGAAAAGCTTGCTCAACAACCTGAGGATTACGGGTCGGCAATAGACTCTTCAACTGAAGTTATTCCTGTAAAAGAAACACAGCCGGTTGACCTACAAAAGGAAAATGAATTGCTTAGTCAAGAGCTAACACACTATATCTCAAACTCCTCAAAGCCTCTTTACTTTCAATTCAATGGCAGTTTTCAGACCTCTAATATATTAAACTCAACTATTGATTTAGAGGACGCATTAAGAAATACATTACCTCTAGACTACGACATTATATACAATAATAAGACTTACAAGACACCAGTATTCCATCCCGAATGGCGTGAGCACTATGATAGGGATTGGTGCTATATACCAAGAAAAATGTACATTAATATGAAGAGGGTTTTTGTTCTACCCGAGGACGCTGATGTTGCTTATGATTTGTGCGGAGAGCTAGGATTCTTCCAAAACTATCCCAAGATAGAAAAAGACAAAATAGCAATACTTGTGAACAATTTCAATGTCACCAAGGTTGGTACCTATGAAGACAATGTTCTATTGCAAGGTACCCCATCTAGGACAGGGATGCAGGTTGTAGTAATTCCAAAGTCAAAGCTTATCAAAGGGACAGAATATGCCGTTAGACTAGTAACAAGTGATGAGTGTGAAATAGATGTTGATGTTATAAAAAATTAAACACCAGACAGGAAAGCTTTATAAATAATGACAGCAAAAGTATCAGCTGTTATGTGTAGAGGTAAGATCCCCTTGCATACCAGCTGATACTTTAAATATCGAAATAAGTTTGACAAGCACTGCATTCATCTTCTACAGAGTTACTTGCTTTGAAATGCACCTTCGCTACTATCCAGTTCGTTGTCTTGAGTATCGTCCAGAACATTCTCTTTAACTTCGTTTAAAGCATTATCCTAAATATCATCTAGAACATTCTCTTGAATGTCGTTTACAACATTCTCTTTTATATCGTCTAGAGCATTCTCCTGAATGTCGTTTACAGCACTCTCTTTTATATTGTCCAGAACATTATCTTGACTACCAGCATTATTGCCTTCAGCTATTAAAGATTCATCTTTATATGACCTTTTACGCCTCCTTAAAGCATCGCTTATCAAATACTCAATCTGGCCATTTACAGACCTGAATTCCTCTTCCGCCCATTGGGAAATATCCTCCCACATTTTTGGACTAAGTCTTAATAGGATTGATTTCTTTTCTGCCATAAGCCTCCAACACCTTTTTAATTATGAAGTGTTCCTGTGTTAATAACTGGCTGAGTGCTTCTTTCGCCACACAGTACTACTAACAGGTTGCTAACCATAGCTGCCTTTCTTTCCTCGTCTAGTTCTACAATCTCGTCCTCACTAAGCTTTTTCAAAGCCATCTGAACCATACCAACAGCACCTTCAACTATCTTTTGTCTAGCCGATATAATTGCTGCAGCCTGTTGTCTTTGAAGCATAGCTGCTGCAATTTCTGGTGCATATGCCAAGTGAGATAGTCTAGCTTCTTCTACTATAACGCCAGCCTTACCCAGTCTCTGCTGTAATTCGTTCTTAAGAGCCTCAGCCACCTCATCACTACTTCCTCTAAGTGATATAGTATGATTATCTTCTGTATTATCGTATGGATACATACCTGCAAGATGTCTAAGAGCAGATTCACTCTGAACTTTTACGTAGTCTGAATAGTTTTCAACATCAAAAATGGCTTCTGCTGTATTTTCAACTCTCCAAACTATTACTGCTGCTATTTCTATAGGATTACCCATTTCGTCATTAACCTTTAGCTTTTCGCCATTTAGATTTCTGGATCTTAAGGATATCTTTTTCTTTGTGTAGAAAGGATTAGCCCAATGCCAGCCATCTTTTTTAACTGTACCCACATACTTTCCGAAAAGAATCAAAACATATGACTCATTTGGCTGAATTGTAAAAAAGCCTGGTAAAAGAAAAATGAATACAACGCACAAAATACTAGCTATGACAATCAAAGGAACGCTTTGGCTATTGCCTCCTAATATAAACAATGCTATAGAAGCTGCTAATATCAATAACACAACGACAAGCATTACCGCTCCGCCACCAACCTTTTTTGTAATTTCATTCATAAGGTATTCCCTCCATTTAATATTAATATGATATCTAAATGATATCATATTAATATTAAACAATCAATACATGTTTGTAAATTTATCCAAAGTTTTTTTCTTTCTTGAAAAAACATTGTATAATAAAAATTTTTTAATTAAACTTTATATTAACAAGCATTCAATATTATTGGAATTAAAATAAGTCTAAAAATAGTTGAAATAACATTAAATGAGTCAAAAATAGTTTATAAGTTATTGAGTATAAATATAGTATAATTGAAGTCAAAATGAGTTTATTGAATTTCAAAAGTCAAAAGGAGATTTCAAAATGAAGATAGGCCTAATTGGAGCCATGTTTGAAGAAATAGAGCTATTAAAGAGTTATATGGATATTCGTGAAACTAAAACCATTGCTATGCGTGAGTATTATGTGGGTAGTATTTTTGGAAAAGAGGCTGTATTGGTTTTTTCAAAATACGGAAAAGTAGCAGTTGCATCCGCAGTGACAACATTAATTCAGGTTTTCTCTGTTGACTTTGTTGTGTTTACTGGTGTTGCCGGAGCTGCGGACAGCACCTTAAATATTGGCGATATCGTTATCGGTGATAAGCTAATACAGCATGATATGGACGTTAGTCCGCTGGGCATATTTAACAAGTACGAAATGCCTCTACTAGGCCTCACCTACTTTGAAGAGGAAAACTCTATAATTGAGAATGCAAAAAAGTCCGCACTTCATTATATAGAAAACGTTATGCACACAGAAATTGCAGCCCAACACCTGGACGAGTTCATGATTAACAGTCCAAAGGTAGTAGTAGGAACCATAGCCAGTGGAGACCAATTTGTGGCAGACAGTAATAAGGTGAAAGCCCTGTGTAAAGATATTGATAACCTAAAGTGTATTGAAATGGAAGGTGCTGCCCTAGCTCACGTATGTTATGAAAACAACATTCCTTTTATAGTTTTTCGCGTTATTTCAGATAAGGCGGACGAGCACGCAGATATTAATTTCCCCAAGTTTGTAGAGAAGGCGGCGCGTTATTTCACAAAAGGAGTGCTCGAGCAGTTTATTAAGCTGTTATAACCCCATTAGTAAGAGATGGCTGGTACAAAATAGCGCTGTTAAATGGATCTAGAAATGGATGTAGAGAAGCCGATAAATTACGCTTTATGAACCGACTTACAATCGCTAGATTTTTAGGACTAACTTCAAAGCAAGCTAAACAGATCCTTATTCCTCTTATACAGTTCCTTATATATGGAATAATAATGTTCATATGCAGAGCTATTTTCTTTACTTGGCAAGGTAATGTCCTCATTAAGTCTAACTACTATATTACATGCCTCTTGAACATCGGAATATATTCCGCAGCCAACTCCCGCAACTATTGCGGCCCCTACACAAGCCTGCTCGGTAGTTTTTGTTGTATATACCTCTCTACCAAATATATCTGATTGAATTTGTAGCCATAGTTTGCTTTTCGTTCCCCCACCTGATGCAATAATTCGGTCTGCTTTTATTCCAAGTGACCCAAATATTTCTAACGAGTCCTTCAAGGCGAAGACCACTCCTTCCATAATAGCCCTCGCCATATGAACATAGCTATGTCTGAGTGACAAGCCAAAGAATACTCCTCTTGCATTTGGGTCCATATGAGGAGTTCTTTCCCCTGTGAGATAAGGTAGGAATAATAGGCCTTCACAACCAGGTAAGAGCTTCATTGCCTCACAGTCAATCTTTTTAAAATCACTGTCTTTTATTACATTTTCACTAAACCAACGTAAAGATAAACCTGCACATAGTGATGCCCCCATGATATTCCATGTTCCATTTACCGCATTACAGAATGTATGGGTCCTTAATAATTTGTCATATATAGGCTCATTGATTGGAGTAAATATCTGACCACCTGTTCCGATAGTTGATGATATAGTACCAGGTGTAACTATTCCATTCCCAACTGCTTGCATAGGTTGATCTCCGCCACCATAAACTACCGTTGTACCTTGCATTAACCCGGTTTGTCTTGACGCATTTTCAGTAACACTCCCTGCAATGTCTGTAGGCGCACCACATTTCGGGTACTTTTCAATATCTAGTCCAATATTTTTGATTAAATTAGTAGCCCATTCTTTTTTTGATGTATTAAAAGCAAGCGTGCTCGAAGCATCAGTTATATCTGTATAGATTTCTCCAGTAAGCTTCAGCCTTATGTAGTCCTTTGGGAGTATAACCTTATACGTCCTCTCATAAATCTCAGGCTCATTTTCCTTTATCCACATAAGGGATGCAGTTTGAAAACCTGTAGCAATTGGGTTTAAAGTCAACTGACCAAGTTCATCCTTCCCTATTTTGTTGTATAACTCATCAACCTGTGACTTGGAACGTTGATCACACCATATTATTGCAGGCCTTATAACAGAACCGGTTTTATCTATAAGTACCATTCCATGCATTTGACCAGACAATCCTATACTTTTAATCAAATGCTTATCAACATTTGGTTTTTGAAGTACCCTCTGTATCGTTTTTACAGTAGCTTCCCACCAAATTTCTGGGTGTTGCTCAGCATAGCCCTTCATTGGAGTATTTATAGGATACTCTTCGCTAGCAATAGCAATAATTGTTCCACTATAGTCCATTACTATAGTTTTAACACTTGAGGTTCCTAAGTCAATTCCCATTAGATACTTCATCTTATTCCTCCCCATTACATAAAATACGTACAGTTTGTCCTTTCCCATTCTCCAAGCCTAACTCTAAATAGCTCAAGCCCATTTGTTTTACTATTTAATACGTCCCCTGAACAACCTAATATTTCTAAGTAAAATTCCCAATACTATCATGAGAAGTCCTGCTATAAGCAAGTATTTCTTCTCCTCCATGCTACCTCTCATCATAGAGAACAAGTAGAATTTACCCAGGTATGTCTTACCAGAGCCATAGCACAAAATGTAGTATAGTATTGGTACCATATATGCAACGGAAAGATAATCAAATACGCTATATACAAGGATTCCTATCCCCCCGAGAAAAATGCAGCCCGCCATTGTTCCATAAAAATAAGTAGAAAAAGTGAAATTACATTCCTGCATTTTTAAGTAAACTAAAAATACTCCTATAAACAGCGCTAAAATGAGTAGCCCCTCTAAAATACGTATTACATGAACTGAAACCATGGATTGCTTTTTTGATTCTATTAAGTCCCTAATACTTTTATCCTCATCAGGGATAAATAGGGGGACACACAGAATAATACCCAGTAATACCATATAAAGCTCTAATACTTGCGCAGTCTGCATGGGATTTAGGTTTTTTACCCCCATAAATAATGGTGCTGCCAGACATATAACAAGAGCTACTAACACATGAGGCAATAAATTAAACTTCCAGTTTACCTTTACGATTTGTAAGTATCTTTCCATTTATATTCAATGCCCCCTTCCGTTTCAACTGATATATCCCAATAGTAGCAACTAATAATATAATGCCTATAAGACTATAGAATAGACGATTTATGACTAATTGATTATAGACCTCATTATATTTTTCATATGCACCCACAGTATTAAATCTCGGTATCAAGTTCCACCCAACATTACCTACTAAGTTACCCATGCCCAGGAAAATACTAACTAACCACCACACCCCTTGGATTAGAATACCTATTGGACCGTCTGTCAGTTCAGTGAAGAAAAAGCCCACAGATACTGACACTAGTATGGTTGGAAGGAGCCACCCAAAAATCACCTTTATAAATGCAAAATAATCTACTTGAACGCCATTGTTGCTAGCGCAATATAAGGATTGTAATGTAGGCGTAATGCTTAAAAGCAATACCGGAAGCAATATCATAGCTACAGTTGCTACATAGCGCGGTACTATAATACTTATAGAAGATGCCTTTTTTGAGAAAATTACGTCCGAAGCCTTAGCCCTTTTATCTCTAAGTCCTCTAGTTACTGCTAGAAATACAGGTAATATCCCCAGCACAATTCCCATATAATCACTGAACAACCTTGAATATGCCCTTGAAACATTATCCTTAAAAACAATATCCTCGTACTCCTTTAGAGCATCCTCATAGGTCATGGGAACCTTAGCATTACTACTTACGTCCTCAGGCTTATACTTACTTCCCCCACCAAGTAAATCATTAATCTGCCCCATATAATCTAAGAATTGTTGATAGCTAACGGTATTCTTTATTTGGAACTTGTCTTTGGGGAGCCTTGAACTATTAACATATCCACCATCAGATTTACTCTTGACATCATCCCAGTACTCTTTGATTTTTATCTTAAGTTGTTGCCCTTCTAGCCCAGTAATTTCTTTTAAAATCTCGCCAACCTGCTTTTGCTGCTGTTCATTCAATATTACTTTTTTATAAAAACCAATAGGATATGTAACATACTCTCCTGCGTCATATTCTAGTACTAACTCGGTAATAGTAGAGTTCATAATAACCTTTTCATCACTACTATTTTTTACTCCATAACTCTCTTGTCCTGGTATGGGCTTAGTTACTCCTTCAAATTCTCCCATCTGTGTTACAAAAAATACTACCATACAAGCTAAAAATATATAAAAGGTAACACTCTTTAATATTTCTTTGCACTCTTTTAAAAATAACGTTCCAAACACTATTTTGCACCTCTTTTCTCATGCATCAGGTATATATAGGCATCCTCGACGTTTGGCACAATGGGCACAGCTCCTGGAAATGCAGCTTCTATATTATCCGCTATAAAACGAACATTGGCTGTACTCTCCAATGCCAGCATATTTGTAACCATGTATTTTTTCCTTACTTCATCTAATTCCATTTTAGAGATATCAGCAGTGAAGATTTTACCCTGTGCTCTCTCTAAAAGTTCTGCAACGGTTCCCTTGTAAATAATGCTGCCCTCGTCCATGATAGCTATTTTTTCACAGGTAGCTTCAATATCTCCTACAATATGTGTGGATAGCATAACAATTCTATCATCAGCTATCTCTGCAAGAAGGTTACGAAACCGTACCCTCTCTTCAGGATCTAGACCTGCTGTCGGTTCATCAACAATCAATACCTTTGGCTCATGTAATATAGCTTGCGCAATCCCTAGTCTTCTCTTCATACCTCCAGACATTGCTTTTACCTTGGTGCGTAAATTATTTTGCAGATTTACCCTCTCTAGTAATACCGGTATTCTCTGCTTTCTAGTCTTTTTATCAAGTCCTGATAAAACGCCCAAATAATCCATTGCCTCATAAGCTGTCATATTTCCATACATAGAAAAATCCTGTGGCAAGTATCCTACCATACTTCTAACCTTAGAGGCGTCCCTTGTTGGCACTCCACATACTATTACTTCACCACTGTTTGCAGGTAAAAGAGTAGTTATCACCTTCATTAAGGTTGTCTTCCCCGCTCCATTTCGTCCTAGCAATCCAAACATCCCTTTTTCAATAGTAAGGTCTATATTTCTTAGTGCCTGCTTTTTCCCATAATATTTACTTACATCCTTTAGAATAATTTCAGTACTCATGTTAGCTCCTATCTGTTAGTTTTTTTATTACATGTTGATAATAACGGTAAATTCTCTATTATTTCTCTACATAATAAAAAAACTTGCACATATGATTGCACCGCCCCTAGTACTGTTGGAAATGCTGAGGCTGCCTCCATGTTTCTCACAAAGAAGTTTACATATGGTAAGCCCAATCCCAAAATGTTCATTAGAGTCAGCTCTACTACTGTAATACGGGCTGGTTGCCATAAATAACTCCTCTTTGGAAAATCCCTTTCCGTCATCCCTTACATAAAGGTACAGCAGTTCCCCTTCATTTTCTAATAATATGTCAATTTGAGAATTGGTATAGGAGAGTGCGTTTGATAGTAAATTCTCTAGTACCTCTAACACAATGTGGTCATCGTAATAGCCTTCATCTATAGAGAGGTTATTTTGAATGTCTATTATAATACGTTCAGGCCCCTTTAGTCCGTTTGTAATACATTTTATACTTTCCACTAGGTCAATAAGTTTCTTTTTGCTTTTCTTTATCTTGATTCCCTCAAAGGTATGTATATCCTTCATCGTTTCAGAAAACTTCTTTAATCTATTTACTTGGTCTTCTAAAAGTTTTAGTGTGTCGAGCAGCTTTTCTTCACTCATCTTTCCTGTGGGATAATATTTCATCAAGAGCTCGGTGTATCCTTGCATTACAGTAAGTGGTGTACGCAGGTCATGAGCAAAAGCTGCATTTAGCCTTCTCTGCTCCTCCATCATATTCCACATGCTTTCTTGATTTTTGGAAAGCTGTACACGCATTTTATCAAAAGCGCTGCAGATTTCACCAATCTCATCCCCACTTTCATAACGGCATTCAAAGCTCAAATCATTGCGGCTAATGTATCGAGCTTCCTCTATTAATAAATTAATAGGCTCTTCAAGCCTGTTTCTATAGAAGATATGTGAGGTAAACCCAATAGCTATTATGGAATATAGTAAAATTGAACCTTTTTCAATAAGATCAATGATAAAAATAAGCTTTGAATCAAGTGAAATTACACCTGTAGCATCGGCTGGGTCTATGCCTTGTACCTCCACAGTAAGCGTTCCCTCAGAGTTATACATAATACTTTTAGTATTGGAATACTCTTGATATATTAGCGTTCTCCAGCCCTCACAAAATACTATTGTGGTAATATAAGCAACTATAACCGCAAGAATTGCTATAAGTATGTAAATTCCTAATGATTTCTTAAGAGATGTAATTTTCAGCTTATCTTTTAAATACTTGATCTTTTCATCTATCCAATCCATGTGTAACCTACTCCCCAAACCGTCTTAATCAAATTACTTTCGCTGTATTTTCTTAATTTCACGCGAATTCTCCTAATATGCTCGGTAATTATGTTACTATCCCCTTCTTTGTCAAAGCCCCAGAGCTTTTCATAAATTGCTTCCTTGGTAAATATCTGTCCTTTGTGCATGATTAGAAGCTCTAAAATATCAAACTCTGTCTTGGTAAGTGAGACCTCTTCTTCTCTATAAAATAACTTGCGTTCTGAAAATGATATAAGAAATTTCTCCGAAAAACGAACCCTATCTTTACCTAATCTACGTTCTTCACGTCTCAAATGCGCTTGAACCCTTGCTGATAGTTCCTCTAAGCTAAAAGGCTTCAAAATGTAATCGTCTCCGCCTACCATAAGTCCATTTATTCTATCCTGCTCTTCTATTTTAGCAGTGAGAAAGAGAATTGGGCAGCTAACATGATGCCTGATTCTCTTACATAGCTCTATACCATCCATTCGGGGCATATTTATATCCAACAAAATAATATCTGGTATTATTTCAATCTTTTCTAAAGCTTCTATACCATTGAACGCTGTGTATACGAGATACCCTTGCAATTCAAAAAAATCCTTTAATAATCTCACAATATCCTTCTCATCATCTATCACAAGAATTTTTAAGCCCATACCAACAACCTCCAACTATAACTTTATCATTAGTTTTAGTAATATAACATAATTATCTATAATTTATCTACAAGGACAATTTTCAAGAGTGGCATCAAATATATGGAAGATGGCGGACGTTCTAGGAGGATATGCTCGGGATGAGCAACAAATGCGAAATTTTGCAAAACCTGAGGTAAGACAAAAAATTGCTCTCTTGATTGATGATTGTAAAGGTGCGGATAGTAAAGCTTTAGAGTATTTAAAAATACTTAGAGACTCAATGTAATTACTTAGATACTCAATGTAGATTTATATGTAAATGCATAATATTATGCTCTGTTCATTCTTTATGTATTGTTAGATTTATCTTCGCCGGAGGCCAGAAGGGCTTACGGGGAGACTGGTCTCGCCCGTAAGGCGCTTCGCGTTTTTGCAATGCAAAAACGCTTGTGTTTTCCACAGAAAACACAAGCGCCAAATGGCGTGCCCGAAGGGATTCGAACCCCCGACCAACGGCTTAGAAGGCCGTTGCTCTATCCAGCTGAGCTACGAGCACATATTAAATTTTTAATGGAGCGGGTGATGGGAATCGAACCCACGCAATCAGCTTGGAAGGCTGAGGTTCTACCATTGAACTACACCCGCGTAGTAAATGCTGTAAGCGACTCTAGCACTTTCGTCCGCCGACTTTTAATATTATACAAGCATCACTATACTTTGTCAACAAAAATAAAATATTTTTTAAAGGTTATTTTTCCCTGCTAAAAGTGGACTAAATCAGCATTTATACCATTGCCATCAACAGTTAGAACTGCATAGCTCTCACCTAATTCACCTCTTGATTCACTAATACTGCCAGGGTTCACAATCAATAATGAACCAGCCCAGTCAATTAGTGAAATATGCGTATGTCCAAAAAGGACTGCATCAGCTTGCACTTCTTGTGCTTTATACATTATACGATTATAATCCCACTTCACGGAATATTTATGCCCATGAGTAATAAAAATTCTCCTTCCATCTACTTCAAGAACCTTTTCCATCTCAAAATTTCCGTTATTCATATCACAATTACCCAAAACATATTCAAAATGAATATCTGGGAACAATTTGCTAAGTTCAATTGCATCTCTTATATAGTCACCTAGATGTATAACCATCTCTACGTCTTTATTCTTTCTAATAGCCTCCTTAGCATTTGAAAGAAAACCATGTGTATCACTTATAACCAGAATCTTCATTTTAATCTCTTTGACTTAGCTCCTGAACCATTTTTTGCAGAGCCTTTCCCCTATGGCTGATTTTATTTTTTATATCCATATCAAGCTGAGCCATTGTCTTGCCATACTCTGGCAAATAAAACAGTGGATCATACCCAAAACCGTTATCTCCAACACCCTTGTGATTGATTACTCCTTCACAAGTATCCCTGATGATAAGGTTACTACCATCAGTAAATACTACTGCAATTGCACACACATATCTAGCTGTCCTCTTCTCATCAGGTACTCCCATCAATTTTGTGAGCAGCAGCTGGTTTCTTCCTTCATCATCAAGTCCAGCTCCCCCAAACCTTGCGGAGTATATTCCAGGCTCGCCATCAAGATAGTCAACCTCAATGCCTGAGTCATCAGATAATACAATTGTCTTTGAAATCCTTGCTATTTCCTGCGCCTTTTTCAAAGCGTTTTCTTCGAACGTAGTACCATCCTCTACAACATCAATATCTATCCCTGCATCTTGCATCGACAGCACTTCATAGTTCATGCCCTCAAGCAGCCTTTTAAGCTCTACTATCTTTCCCTTGTTCTTTGTAGCTACAACTAACTTCTTCATTATATACCCCACTCAACCCTTTAATAAACTCCGTTGAACTTTTTTAATAAATCCCACTGAACTTCTATAATAAATCCCACTGAACTCTATAATAAATCCCTCTGAACTGTCTATTGTAATGCATCCCTTTGAACTGTCTATTGTAATGCATCCCTTTGAATCTGAATCAATTCATTAATACCCTTTTCTGCTAAATCAAGCAACACCTGAAGTTGCTTTCTGTCAAATGAGGTTTTCTCGCCTGTGGCTTGTATCTCTATAAATTCTCCCTTACCGGACATAATCACATTCATGTCTACCTCAGCATTGCTATCCTCAGCATAGCACAAATCCAACAGCTCTACACCATCTATTACACCTACACTGGTTGCTGCAACCTGGTTTTTGACTGGGTTCTCTGATATTAACCCATCATTAACAAGTTTATTGCATGCGTCTACTAATGCAACATAACCGCCAGTTATAGAGGCTGTTCTTGTTCCACCATCCGCTTGGATTACATCGCAGTCAATGGTAATAGTTCTCTCGCCTAAAAGCTTCATGTCGATAGCTTCACGTAGTGATCTGCCTATAAGTCTTTGAATTTCCTGACTTCTGCCATTAAGCTTTAGCTTGGAGATATCCCTCTGGTTTCTTGTTCCAGTAGCACGTGGCAGCATTGCATACTCAGCAGTAACCCAGCCTTCTCCTGAATCCTTCTTGAATGGGGGTACTCTCTCCTCTATAGAAGCAGTGCATATAACCTTTGTATCTCCTACTTCTATAAGCACTGACCCCTCAGCGTGTTTGATATAGTTTCTCGTTATCTTAATCTCTCTCAATTGAGAATTTTGTCTTCCATCACACCTCATGAATAATCTTGTCCCTTCTAATTGTATTATAGTTTAAGAATATACACTGCAACTTGTATTATAGTTTGAGAATATACAATGCAACAGCAATAAACTATCTTGCATCAATTATTTAGTAATCTAAAATACCTAGTTAAGCTAATTGTCAATTACTTCATTTATAGCATAAGGCAATGCCTTTTCTGCCCAAACCTCCGTACCCTCAGGGAGAGTTTGTTTCTTACCATCAACCAGAATAATGACTCTTTTAACTCCATTTAGTTGTTCCAACGTATAATAGATTTGATTTATTATACTCTTTTCTTTTTCAGTGCCCCCATATTTTATAAGCTCACCTGAAAAATTAAGTGTTGCAACCCCATCATTCTCATCATAAGACAGTAGCTTCGTACCCTCTGGGAATGAAGTGTCAAAGCTGTCTTGAGTCTTTTTTGAGAGCAGCTCATTAATAATATTTTCAGCAACCTTGCTACTATCAGTACAATCAATTAATACAGAAACCGGTACTATATAAATATTATTATTACTTACTGTATTATAAAACAAGTCACATTTCAACCTATTATCAGCAACTTCTTGCTGATTTGCATTAATGAATATATTATTCCTATCCATATTATCAAACAAAGCAGTTCCATTTTTTAGTTTTGAAACAGGTTTTCCTTCTATTCTAATACATACATTACTAATATTACTGAAGCCCGTAAGTGTATATACTACTGACGAAAGCTGCCTTTTTTCATCATCTGCATTTGCACAGGAGTCAAACTCTTTTGAGAAATCAACGGTAGCCGTTCCATTCTTAATATCCATTCCTCTGATTTTTGTTCCTGATGCTATCACAGGATAAAGCTTAAAATAATCTAGTTGTTCCCTGTTTATAGAATCGTCCACAAGTGCTGTCAAGACGGCCTTTGCAATACCGTCCTGCTTTACAACCTTACGAGTAACAGGTACTATAATCCCATTGTCATTTTTATAATATAATGTTATTAGCAAGGTTTGCGTATCCTCGGAGTTTTTGTTGACTCCCTTACCTGTTCCGTTTGTAACAATAAAATATTCAGAAGAGCTTGTCTTCTCTGTTGCACCGATTGCTGCATTAGAAGTTGGCTGTATGCCCCCTGCACTAGCATTTGACTGTATGTCCCCCAAACTAGAATTCGACTGAATGGCACCTGCACTAGTAGTCCCCTGAATAGCCCCTGTACTAATTGCATCTGAAGTCGTAGCGCCTTGCATAGAAGAAATTGCAGAACCTGTAGCACCTTCAGGATCAAGACTGACAGATTCCAACGCCGGTATTATATTATCTTGGCCCTTATTTAGGCTTGTAAAGCTGCACCCTGCCAGCATTATTACAACTATAAGTAAATAAATAAGTAATCGTTTCATAAGTCCTCCTAACTATATAGAAAATCTTTCCATACAGTAATTATAGACTATATGCTTCTTTTATATTATTTCCCACAAAAAATGCCTAAGCATATACCACATGCTAAGGCATTTAATTTACAAACGTATTGTTTCTTTATGTGCGCTTCTATTTCTGATTTGTTGTGGTCTGCTGTTTTTGTGCCTCTAAGGCTTGCATTATACCATCACAAAGTGCCTGTGCAGTCTTTTGCTGAAAAGCTTCGTTCACTAGATTGTTACGATCCTTTGTATTTGTAAGGAAGCCAATCTCAACCAAACTTGATGGCATTTTAGTATACTTAAGTACAACGAGACCGGTACTTGTCCTAGCTTTTCTATCAGTAGTTTTTAAATTACTTATCAAGCTATTGTGCATTAATAACCCAAACTTCTGCCCTGTAAATGATGTGTCTCCCGACTTTTCAGGGAAGTAATAAGTTTCTGTGCCGGTTATAGAAGTATTATCAAATGAATTATTGTGAATGCTGAGGAACAGGCTGGCATTTAGCGCATTGGCAATATAAGGTCTGTCATACAGCCCTACGTAAGTATCATCCTGTCTCAACATAAATGTTTTTACTTTTTTATCCTTGAGTAACTTTTCAAGCTTTAATGCAATTCCTAGGTTTATATCCTTTTCATTTACGTTTTTATAAACAGCTCCTGGATCTAAGCCACCATGTCCGGCATCAATAACTACAATTTGTTCATCCTCCTTCGCCGGCTGCAAGACATTTATTTCCGTTTCTCCTGTCTTATCATTATATAATGTGAGAAATACGGGTTTATTTTTATAACTAAATACTATATTCCTATCCCCTGTTTCTTCTACAGTATTTACCTCCACTGTAGACAGATAATTATCATTAATATTTAGAACTCCATCTGATACATTAATTGCTGTACCCGAAGTAACCGTCATTATATATTTGTTATTTTCTTCGTCATACTGCTCTGTAAAATAGTTTGTTATTTCTGTAGTACCGCTTGTTAGCTTAACCCCAGGTAGCGCAAAGAATACGCGGTCCTGATTATTCCTATATGACATTTTTGTAAATGGGTTACTCGAAATATGAACCTCAAAAGTACCATTATCTTGGTTTTCTATAGAATAGTTATGAAATCCAGTAAGCTCTACCTCAATTCTTGCAGTAGTACTATTTAAAGATGAAAGCTTTATGCTTTTTACCATATTGCTTGTTTGCTTTAATGTCTCAGCCTTCTTAGGTCCTTTTACATTTGCAATGTCAATAACAATCCTGTCTGGGTTTGTCTGCCTCACAGTAGTAATACCCTTATGATAAACAGCGTTTATTTTGAGTATATCTTCATTTTCTGCGGTAACCAGCTGAGTTGATTTAATATTGCCTACAGTAAAAAAAGAAACTACTTTATTCGTTTTGTCAACATAATAGCCGAATTCAGCGAAATTATCCATAAACGAAACAGGTATTATAAGTCTATCATTTACCTTCTTGGCTGGTGAAGCCATCTTAAAGTTCTTACCATTGAGAGTAGCTGTATCGCTATTATTCTTAAACTGTATCTTATTACCTTTAAAGGTAATGTTCATAATCTCAGTTTTACTGTTCCATATAACTGTTCCTCCGAAGGATTCAAAAAATGCTCTCAAAGGTACCATAACATTGTTGTTCATAACTAATCCTGGCAAATCAGTTTTTACGGTTTTATCATCGATAGTGATTTTGTATGTATCCCCTGTATAATTAACTGTTTTACCATCATATGTTATTTTAACCCCTGCTGCAAAAACAATTAATGGCTGAATTACAATTGCAAAAGTCAATAAAAAAATACAAACACTATTAAAGATCTTTTTATTTATCATTAGTCACCCCTTATCTATAATGTATAATGCTATTATACTATTAAAATTGATTTTATCCCCCTTTGTTGTTTCGTTTTTAAAAATAATGTAATTAATCTGTAAAATAAAAAACGAATTAACACTATATTTGGAATATATCACTTACTATTAGTGTTAACTCGCCTAATCATTTGAATAACTGTAAATTAAACTGATTATTAATTATTTTATAATATATTTAATTGCTCATTTAATTCATGTTCTTTTATCTTTCGTGCAACGATAATATACAACCGCAATATTTTTGTCTGTATAATCCTAAATCTCTAGCCATTTGCTGTCCTTCTCTGAAACCTGGTCTGAAATCCTCGTACACAAATGTAACATTATATTTATCAGCAAAAAGCTCCCCAAGCTTTTTTATTAAATCTGTATTCTGGTATGGGCTTACCAAAAGTGTGGTAGTAAACCCATCAAAACCATTTTCACTAGCAAACTTAGCTGCCTTTTGCATTCTTATTGAGTAACAATAGTTACACCTTTTTTCTTTGTCAGTCATCTTTTCCCATACATCCTGCATGAAATCATTATCATAATGCACCTTCATACCATTCTTTTTAGCGAAAATCTTTACATTCTCACTTCTTTTGTTGTGTTCCTCAATAGGATGAATATTGGGATTATAGAAAAGACCTTCTATATCATAACCTTTGTCCTTAAGAATTTTATATGGATAGGTGGAACAAGGTCCACAACACATATGCAATAATAGTTTCATTTTTAAAGTCTCCGTTTATAAAGTTAATTATATTTTGAGTAATTCTATTATTTGTTTATATAAATATTTATATTTAGTATTGTTATTTAATACTGTTATATTTGGCTTTCTATTTGTTTCCATCTAATATTATTATTTTTATGGTTTTCCTATTTGTGTTTATTTAATGTTGCTATTTATGGCTTTTATGTTAAATATTTATAAACCACTGTAAAGCAAATCAGGTAGGAAACTCAAGTCCAAAATGGTCGTATGCCAACTTCGTTGTCATTCTTCCACGAGGTGTTTTATTTATAAACCCAAGCTGAATCAGATAAGGTTCATACACGTCCTCTATAGTTCCAGGTTCCTCACCTATTGAAGCAGCCAAAGTGTCCAGCCCAACAGGACCACCGCTAAACTTGTTTATTATGCTCAGCAGCATTGTTCTGTCAACGCCGTCTAGACCTATTTCGTCAACCTCAAGCGCATCCAGAGCATGTTTAGCCAGTGACAGATCAATGCTGCCAGTGCCCTTCACCTGAGCGAAATCTCGCACCCTTTTTAGCAATCTATTCGCAATTCTTGGAGTGCCACGGGAACGCTTTGCCATCTCTTGCGCGCCACTCTCATCAAGCTCAATGCCTAGGATGCCTGCCGAGCGCTTGATAATCTGCTTTAGCTCATCTGTCGTATACATTTCTAACTTATTTATTACACCGAACCTGTCTCTGAGTGGCGCGGTTAAAAGTCCCGCTCTGGTGGTAGCCCCTATCAGAGTAAACTTAGGCAAATCAATTCTGATTGATCTGGCACTTGGGCCTTTTCCAATAATAATATCCAATGCATAGTCTTCCATTGCAGGGTATAGAATTTCTTCAACACTCCTGTTAAGTCTGTGTATCTCATCTATAAAAAGCACATCATGCATTCCAAGATTGGTGAGTATAGCAGCCAAGTCACCAGCCTTTTCAATAGCTGGGCCTGACGTAATTCTGAGGTTTACACCCATTTCCGAAGAAATAATGCTGGCTAGAGTAGTCTTGCCAAGACCCGGAGGCCCATATAACAATACATGGTCGAGCGCTTCGTTTCTTTGTTTTGCAGCTTCTATAAAAACCTTTAGATTGTCTTTAACCTTTGACTGTCCAACGTACTCATCCAAGCGTTTTGGCCTGAGACTAACCTCATCAAAATCGTCCGCCCTGCTCTCACAGGCAATTATTCTATCCTCTGTCATAGCTAACAGCATTCCTTTCAAAAATACGATATATTAAAATCAACGTGCCAATATAAATTAACTTACCAATATAAATGCTAATAATTTAAATGAAAAAACACTTACTTCATTGATTTAAGAGAATGCATTATTGTATCCTCTACGCACATACCTGTTTTATATACAGCACTAACAGCTTTGGACGCCTCTTGAGCAGCATAGCCTAATACCATCAATGCACTTACTGCTTCTTGCATCACGCTATCACCCGATACGTTATCTGTAATATCTTCAACACCTAGCTTTACACCATTTAGCTGCTCTTTAGAAATCTTATCTTTTAGTTCAAGAATAATTCTTTGCGCCATCTTAGTGCCTATACCCTGGGCCTTTGTAAGTGACTTTGCGTCTTGAGATACAACTGCAAGTGCAAATCTGGATGGTGATAGTGCTGACAATAACGAAATTGCCGCCTTTGGTCCAACACCTGAAACGCCGAGCAGCATTTCAAACATGCCCAACTCATCCATACTTACAAAGCCGTATAGTGCAGCTGTATCCTCTCTCACATAATAATGAGTATACAGCTTTACTTCCTGGCCTGCTTGTCCAATATTATTTATAGTAGAAAGAGCTGTAAATATTTTATATCCAACCCCATGTGCTTCTACTACCACATAATCATTCATTTTATAGTCTAATTTACCCTTTATGTAGGCAAACATATTAACTCTCCTTAATTTATATTAGTCTCTTTGATACTTTAGGGCTATATGATAACTCATTCTGCTAAAAGTAATAATGTCTTACGACTAGAAGTTGTTCTGTTAGAGCATAATACCTACTTTCTTTACAACTAGAAGTTGTTCTGTCCGAGTATCACCACCATAAAATATATCTCCTATGGCTAAAAATTATTCTGCCCAAGTATCATACCCAATCTATGCGAATTCCCATGACATATTGCAACTGCCAACGCGTCTGCAACGTCATCAGGTTTAGGTATCTTTGATAGGTTTAAAATGGATTTGACCATCTGCTGTATCTGAGCCTTTTCAGCTCGCCCATATCCAACTACTGCTTGCTTTACCTGTAATGGTGTATACTCGTATATATCAACGCCACAGCGAGCAGCAGATACTACAGCAACACCCCTTCCATGCCCAACAGTGAGAGCTGTCTTTATATTTTTATTGAAAAATAATTCTTCTATAGCAACTGCATCGGGCTTGTGTTGCAAGATTAGAAGCTCAAGCTGTTGGCTAAGCACCAGAAGCCTTTGAGAAAGCTTCATTGAAGCCTCTGTGGTAACTGCTCCATAATCCAAAACCGAAAATCTGTTCCCTTCATATTTTACTATACCATACCCAGTAATTGCAAACCCGGGGTCAATTCCCATAATTATCATTTGTAGAGTTTTCCCTTCTTTTAAAAGATTCTTTGCATAATTATAATAAACTATTGCATATTTATACAGTATTATATATAATAGTATCATTAAATCAACTTAGTTATTCGTTATATGCTTGTTAATAACTAAGTTGCTATTTATAATATATTCTAGCATACTTTTGATTTAATTTTTTATTTTAATATATTTTAATGCCGGAAAAATCTGGCGGAAGGAGAGATTTTTATGAGTAAAGAAAAGGTGTTGCTTGCTTATTCTGGTGGATTAGACACATCCATTATTATACCATGGCTCAAAGAAAATTACGGTTATGAAGTAATTGCTATGGCAGGTGATGTTGGACAAGGTGAAGAATTAGAGCCATTACACGAAAAGGCTATTAAAACAGGTGCCAGCAAGCTTTACATAGAAAATCTACAAGAAGAGTTTATCACAGATTTTATTTATCCAACTCTTAAGGCTGGTGCAGTTTACGAAGGTAAGTATCTGCTTGGTACATCTTTCGCAAGACCAATTATCGCAAAAAGAATGGTTGAAATCGCTCTAAAAGAAGGTTGTACAGCTATTTGCCATGGTGCAACTGGAAAGGGCAACGACCAGGTTAGATTTGAACTTACAGTTAAGGCTTTAGCACCTCAACTCAAGATTATCGCTCCTTGGAGAATCTGGGATATCAAATCAAGAGAAGATGCAATAGATTATGCAGAAGCTAGAAATATTCCTATTCCAGTAACAAAGAAGGACAATTACAGCATGGACAGAAACCTATGGCACTTAAGCCATGAAGGTTCAGACCTTGAAGATCCATGGAATGAGCCACAGTATGAAAAGCTTCTCAAGCTTATGGTTTCACCAGAAAAGGCTCCTGATGCTCCTACTTATGTAGAAATATACTTTGAACAAGGTATTCCAAAGAAGGTTAATGGCGTGGAATATGCCCCAATTGAGCTTATGAACGTATTAAACAAGGTTGCTGGTGAAAACGGTGTTGGTATTATAGACATGGTTGAAAACAGACTTGTTGGTATGAAATCAAGAGGCGTTTACGAAACTCCAGGTGGAACAGTTCTCTACGCTGCTCATAGAGAGTTAGAGCTGCTTTGCCTCGATAGAGATACTCTTCACTACAAGGACCTGGTTGCTCAGAGATTTGCTGAGTTGGTTTACTTTGGACAATGGTATACTCCTCTTCGCGAGTCAATATCAGCATTTGTTGACAAGACTCAGGAAACAGTTACCGGTACAGTAAGAATGAAGCTTTACAAAGGAAACTGTATGCCAGCGGGTGCAAAATCCGAATACTCACTTTACAACGAAGCGATTGCTACTTTCAGCAAGGACGAAGTATACAATCAAAAGGATGCAGAAGGCTTTATCAACCTATTTGGTCTGCCAATGAAGGTTAGAGCTCAGATGCTTCAGAGCAAAGATAAATAAGAATATTAATTCTTTAAAGAGCCTTTGAAGCCATATGCTTTGAAGGCTCCATTTGAATATAATGCACTTATCAAGCACTTGATGTTAAGCCGTTATATTACGCTGATATTATAGTACGGAGGTATTATAAAGCCGTATCATACTACGCTGATATTATAGTACGCAGGTATTTGATAAAGAAAGGATACTACAATGAAACTTTGGGGTGGCAGGTTTGAAAAAGGCACTGACAAACAAGTAGATGATTTTAACTCGTCCATTAGATTTGATTGCAGAATGTACAAGCAGGATATAATGGGAAGCATTGCACATGCAAAAATGCTTGGCAAATGCGGCATTATATCATATGATGACAGCCAGCTAATAATTGCAACACTCAAGCAAATACTAGAGGATATTGATGCAGGTAAAATCGAATTTGAGATTGATGCAGAAGATATTCATATGAATGTGGAAAAAATACTTATTTCCAGAATAGGTGATACCGGTAAAAAATTGCATACCGGCAGAAGTAGAAATGATCAGGTAGCTTTGGATATCAGAATGTATTTAAAGGATGAAACAGCAGAAATACACAAGATGCTTATCACTCTTGAAAATACAATACTAAACCTTGCACAGCATAATACTGAAACCATTATGCCTGGTTATACTCATCTTCAAAGAGCTCAACCAATAACCTTTGCTCATCATATGATGGCTTATTATGAAATGTTTAAAAGAGACCTAGAGAGAATGTCCGACTGCTATAAACGAATGAATATTCTTCCTCTTGGTTCAGGTGCACTTGCAGGAACCACCTATCCTTTGGATAGATACATGGTTGCAGATGAGTTAGGCTTTAGCGATGTTACACAAAACAGTCTTGATGGTGTAAGTGATCGTGATTTTGCAATTGAACTGGCCTCCTGCCTATCAATAATAATGATGCATCTTAGCCGAATGAGCGAGGAAATAATCCTTTGGTCCTCCCATGAGTTTGGATTTGTAGAATTGGACGATGCCTATTCGACAGGAAGCAGCATTATGCCTCAGAAGAAAAACCCAGATATAGCTGAGCTTTGCCGTGGAAAAGCAGGAAGAGTATACGGTGATTTATTCACGTTACTCACAGTCATGAAATCCCTACCTTTAGCCTACAACAAGGATATGCAGGAGGATAAGGAAGCTATATTTGATTCGGTTGATACAGTAAAAATGTGTTTGCCTGTCTTCTCTAGTATGCTTGCAACCATGAAACTCAGGAAGACCAATATGTATAAAGCTGCTCAGGGTGGCTTCACTAACGCAACAGATGTGGCTGATTATCTTGTAAAAAAAGGCATTCCTTTTAGAAGTGCTCATGAAATCATAGGTAAAATGGTACTATATTGTATTGAAGGTAATAAATCTATTGATGAGCTTACCATGGACGAGTTTAAGAGCTTTTCAGAAAAGATTGAAGAGGATGTATATTCCGAGATTAGCCTAGAAACCTGTGTATCAGGCAGAAGTCTTGTTGGCGGTCCGGCAAAATCAACTGTAATTGCAGCTATTGATAATGCAAGGAAGTACCTAGCTGATTTTGATATCATTAGTAATTAACTCAATGGTTAGTTTTCTAAAAATGGTTATAAAAAAAGTTTATATAGCATTATGAATAAAAGATTATCTATAAAAATAGGGCATACCTTTAAAAGGATGCCCTACTTTACTATCTAAACCGTCTACTGCTTTTTAAGTGAATACTAAGTGAGATGTTTTTTGAACATATTTTCATGTCTACCGCTTGCACTCCAATGCCCTTTTGTCCTAAGGACGTAAATAAGTCCTTTCTAATACCTTCAAGAAGCTCATTTTCTTTGGTTGATACTATCTTTTTTCTAAAAAGTGTCAGCATTGCATTACCCCCAACTTCGTTTGTATAACACAATACTACACGACTTCCCAAAAAATGTATAATATTTCCTAAGACTTTAATTAGTTTATTTTAGCCTTTTTGTCCAAGGCTTTTCCAAGGCTATACCATGAATCTCTAAGCTTAAATCTAATTTCCTCGTCAAGTGTTCTCTCTATAATATCATTTAAGCTTTTTCTTGCTTGGATATAATCCTTTATTACAAAATCCTCTTTTGACATAATTTCTTCAATACTAACTAACCATTCTTTGAGATGCTCACAGCCAACATAATCATTCGTAATCTTCTTCTTGAGATGAATAATTACTTGCTTGATAGCCTTTTTTTTGACATCAGTGTCAGTTGGTATCTTTTTTGCTTGTTTTTGTACCATTTATTATTCACTCCTTCATATAAATTAGCTCAATGAATTGACTTAAATACATATCCAATAATTAACAATAATTATATAACACATTTAACTTTTCTGCAAACAGTATGTATGCTCCAAATAACGACTACATCTTAGAGAAAAGCCAAATAGGATATATAAAGTATGGAGTATCAACGCCGAAAATATACATGAAAAATCAAAACTATGTAAATCAAGAAAATTTACTTCTAAAACTTATAAATTCCTATGTTCTTAAAAATATAAAAAAAAACCGCCTAAGCGGTTTTTCATTAATAAGTTATTACCTGCTTATCCTTAATTCTTTCGATATCAACTTTTTCTTTTTTAGCCTCTGGCACAGTTATGGTATTAGCATTTCCATCGCTAACATATTGGTTGCTTCCACCCTCTAGCTCCTTTAACCACCAATCAAGGTCACACTCAACCTTTTCTATTCCGGTAGCGCGAACTCTTGGTAATTGCAAAGGCTTAAAATCCTTGCTGGCAGGTGATGGCGCAGGATTTGCTCCTACTAACATTATTGCTCTGTTCTCATAATCTGTCCCCTGGTAGTTTCCCTTAATTACATAGTCCTTTAACTCCTTAGTAGCTCCTCCAAAAGGCAGAGAAAAGGAAGTAAACTTATATCCTGGAACTAGCTCCTCCATAATTTTTTGATTGCCCCCAACTTCCTCCATGATTTTCTCGGCAGTTTTCACTGATGGCAAGGAAATATGAGATTTGGTATGGTTACCAATCTCAAAACCAAGGTCTATAAGGTATTGAAGTCTTTCCTGCATTGTACCTGCACCACTAAAGGTGCTTGAAATACCAAGATTAACATAGAAAGTGCCCTTCATTCCAAAGTCAGGATGCTTTTTATTAAACTCCTGCATAATACCCACTGCAGACTTTGGATTTACCTTGAGTTGTCCATTTTCCTCTATAAGATTAAACTCTCCTGCTGTACCATCGTCGAATGTAAATACCATTGGTATACACCCTGCTGGAATATCAATGTTATTGTTTAGCAAATCAGTTAGATTTACCAGTCGGTATTTTTTCTCATACAGTGTGTTCAATAACTTTTCAAAATCACTGAAGGTAGTTGTATATTGCTTATCACCTTTTGTATAGGTTTCAATAAAATTATGAAACATTACAATCATTATTTTTCCACTTTCATCAGGTTTAACAGTAGCATAGTCTATGGTTTCTACCTGTTCAACAGTGGATTGAGCAGCCTGTGTTGTCTGGCTGTTGTCATTATTCACATCTTTATTGTCATTATTTGCATCTTTGTTGTCTGTATCGGCCTTCTGAACTGAATTATCAGCAGGTTGAGTTTGTAAAGCAGAATTATTTTGATTTGATAATCCACAACTGCTTAATGTCATAATAATCGCTATAGTGAAAGCTAAAAGTCCAATACTTTTCTTCATAAGTTAGTCTCCAATTATTTATTAAAGTTCGTAATCAACAGTAACAGATGCTTCTCTGTTTTCTAGCATGTATTGCTGAACCTTCTTGTGTTCGGGATGAACCTGATATTTCTGCATATCATCCATATTGTCAAACTTAGTATAGAGCGCCAAATCATATGATCTTTCTGAATGTAGAATATCAGTACCCACTTCAAGGTGTTTCAAATATTCTATTTTGCCGTCCATGTTTAGTAATACTTCCTTTGCCTTTTCAATGCTTTGCGCACTTCTATCCTTCATTTTGAACAAAACGATATGTATTAACATATGCCTGCCCTCCTTTTTTATAGTTATAACCTATTGTACTATAATGGCACACGAAGTCAATATAACAATGTTTTTTTACTAATTTAAGCAATATATTAAGAAAATATAATAGAAATAAAAAATAAAAATTTACAAATATTGATATTTTAAAAACGTTATTGTATAATTATACAATAACGTTTTAAATTATACATATTAAATTGCAAACTTCTATATTTTGATAAATCCCTATTATTTTGGTGAGACGTAAAAACCGTCTCACCACTTTTTTTTATAGGGTTTATCTCCGAGGAGTCTGAAATTCCTACGTCACTTAAATTCCCTGAAGGTATCTATAGATTATCATTAAAGCCTCTTCTCTGCTCACTTTTTGCTTAGGAAGGAAATTCCCCTTGCTATCTGTAGTAAAAGCTTTTAATCCGGTAGCTATGGCTACATGACCTATAAGATCAGCATTTATTGTCTTTGCATCAGTAAACTTAATATTGTATATATCTTTTATTTCAGCAACTTTATTAAGTCTTAGGAACTTAATCAGATATTTAGCTGCATCCTCTTTTGTAACTACAGAATCTGGACTTACTTCCTTTTGTGTTATATAGTTTTGCTGAACAAGCCATTTGTACATATCATTAATAGATTCCTTCATGTTCGCTGTATTAAAATAGTAAATGTCCAGCGTCTTACAAAGGAGCATAAAGTAATCCTTTTGAAGTACATTTGATTTTGCATTCAAATTATCTTCATTGTAGAAAATGTTCATCTGCGCTAGTATATTTATCTGATCCTGGTATGAACTGTTCTTTATATCCTTGTACTGCTTTATATTGTATGGCTTGTAGACGCTTCCATTGTAATCAAGAATTTGACCAGTATATGCATCTATAGTCTGTGGAACCTCTTGGTTTACAAAGTATCCTAGCTTTACCTTCTTATTGTTTTCGGTATTGTTTAAGTCATAGACATATTGGACCCCATACTTTAAACCAAATCCAACGTTATTAAATAATACCTCCAAA
Organism: Bacillota bacterium; assembly: GCA_023439045.1. Lineage (GTDB taxonomy): Bacteria > Bacillota > Clostridia > Acetivibrionales > DSM-1351 > Ruminiclostridium. The sequence goes on from JAEXOY010000043.1 coordinate 134,310, forward strand.
GCTTTATCTTTGCTAATAACACCATCTGGTGAAGGGAAAGTATACTCGTTGGACCAATTAACATTTAAACCACTAATTCTTCCGTTAATATTATCAAAGGTAACGTTAATAAAATCCTGTGGGAACTCAATACCATTCACAGTTCTAACGTAATATAAGCTAATATATGCTGGAATTTCTTGAGTAATTATGTTATTAGTATTCTCGGTATAAATACTCTGCTTAAACTTATCACCTAATAATCTCTGAAGCTCCTTTTCGACTAAATCCTTTGCCTGTTGAACTGTGTATTTAGGTTTTGATTCTTTTTCTGTATAATAATTAGTATAGAAGTTTACAACCTCGCCAGTCTTAGCATCTATCGAAACCGAAGCATATCTACTCTTATCAGCATTATCCTTATCTGTGTACTGATAATCTAATGTCCAAATAAACTTTGTATTGCTGTCCCATTGCTTATAAAGGTTGTTGTTTTTTAGAACAAAGGAGCTATCTATGTTGAATAGACTTTCTGCCCTAATGATTTTGTCAGCTTCCTCTTTAGACATAATGCCGGCAACACTGTCCACTGCGTTTTGTTCTTCAGGTGTAAGCCCGCCCATACCAGCAGCATTAGTAGATGCAACCTTTTCATCATATATTCCAATCCATCTATGATCAGTCTCTACTTCACCTGTTATTGCATTAATAAATGAATTAGTTTTTGGAACATATGCCAAATAGACAACCTTCTTACTGTCAACATACTTAGTCAAGTATGAAAGTTTTACCCCTACTTTATCAGTATAAGTCTTCTTGGCAGCATCAATACCTATTGCTTTTGCAGCATCAGGAAAGACCAATTTATTAGTATATTGACAATTATAGCTAAGAACCTCTCCTGTCAAATAACTAACAGTTACGCTCATAGTATCTTCAACAAAAGCTACGCCATCGACTTGTCTCATGTAGTTGTAGTTGTATTGTGTACCATAATTGTTATTTGTGGATAATATCTTATATTCTTTTAATAGGCTACTGCTCAATTTATTGATAAACGCTTCAGCAAGCTTTTTTCCCTGCTCATATGAATACTTTGGCAATTTCTTGGAATATTCCTCTTGTTTATAGTAGCTATAGTTTTTTATAAAGCCTGAGCTATCAGCTGTAACATACATGGAAGCACCGGATTCTTCATTTCTCCATGTTAGATTCCAATAGCGCTCGTTGTCGTAAGAGCTGATTGAGTAGGAAAACTTTGTCAATGAAGAAGGCACATTAATTTTTGCTTTTACAAGCTTAATGGTGCTTTCAAGTTCAACATTTGCTTTTTCTGATTGTGCCATAGCAGGGGACACAAATGTTAATAAAAGAACCACTGCCATCATAAGGGATAATAATTTTTTCATAAATCTTTCACCTCTCGTTTTATAATTGTGTTTTTATGTATTTGTAATATTTGACTCAATATATATTTTTTTGTTCCACCTATATGTAAATAATTTGATAAAAAAATAAAATTTACTTATGTAGGCCATCAAGTGGTAATAAAAAAGGTACCCTTTTAGCGTTTTCACACCTCAGGTACCCTTTTAAAACTAATCTTGCAACTTTGGAATTTTTAGTACTTGATCTACTACAAGACCCGATTCGTTCTTAATATTATTATATTTCATTATTACATCGTACTTATTATATGATTTATAGTATTTATAGCTGATTGCACTTAGTGTATCTCCACTTTTGACAACATAAATATCATATTCCTCATTACTTGATTCATTGCCGGTTTGCTGTTGGTCTTGTTGCTGCTGACCGGACTGTTGCTGTCCCTGCCCTTGTTGGTTGTTTACTGGTTCATTACCCTGTGTAGGGTTTTGCTGTTGCTGATTATTCTGAGGTGTCTGAGTTTGTCCGTCATTATTAACGTCGGAGCCCTGTTGCTGTGAACCATCACCCTGCTGTGAAGAATCAGAAGAATCAGAAGAATCAGAGTTCCCTGCCTGAGTCGAGGAGTTGGTTGAAGCAGCTATAGTAGTATTTGCTGGGTCCTTTTGAGAAGAAAAATTTGCATTCTTGAAAATAAGAATTCCCATAAAAACCACACCAACAATAACAACAATACTAACAAAAGCTACAATATAGTTGACTGCTCTCCCCATAAAGCTAGATTCTTTTTCTTCCCCGTCTTCTTCCTCTATGTCATAATAGTTACCGTGTGGTTTAGAAGCATACGCCTCATTACCTTCCTCAACCTTAATAGCCAAAACAGTATGATTAAGAGTACCATCTATTCTTTGGGCCTCTTGAAGTAAAGCAGAAGCAATAAAGCCCGCGTCCATAGTATTATCAATCATTGACTCAATTTTACTTTTGCTAATGCATTTCATTATAGTTGCACTACACAAAACAACTATGTCCCCTGGTAATATATTGAAATAAGGAGATAATTTCACCTTGGTCTTAGACTCTTCCTCTGCTAACCTTAGCATCTTCTCATTATTTGAAAGCATTGTAACATTTTGAGTTGTAGTAGAAATACCAAGCATTTTGAGTTTTTCAGCTTTCTTACTTTCACTAGAGAAAACGTCCTGCTGAATCCCCTGACGAAATACAAAAACACCATTATTACCAAGATTCATCACCGAGGCCTTGTTGCCTTCGATAACTAATGATGAAAATGATGTGTGTATCTGTTCACCTTGACTATCAATAATAGATTTACTATAAATTAGATTGCTTGACAATTGTATAGCTTCGTAAAGTTTGTCAGTAATGAGTTCTATCGCAAACCCAGCTTTTTTCAAGGAATTATGTATCTTCTTTACTTCCTTGATAGCACTTGGTTCATTTTCCAACGTAGTACAACCATTTCCCATAGAATCACTTATGGCGAATACAAAGTTTTCTGCAGATTTTTTTAGTGAACATTGAACACTTTGCGTTAAGTAGCAGTTTGGCAAATCACCATTAAAATAAAAATCTTCAATATTTTGATCTCGTGAGTTATTACATATGACTGTGGCACTGACTCTCAGGTTTCTATCCACGTAGTTCACCCCTCATTTGTATATGATATATGCTGAAACCATATATGATTTCAGCATATATTTAAAAATACGTATACTATTTATCTTTTGAAAAAGCACTTATTATAGATTTTACTACTGAACTTGCAATATTTATAATATTTACTATATTCTCAGCATTAAAAGAAAAAGAATCGATGGTGTCGGTAACTCCATCCTCAACCGTAGTAACTATAGAAGTAGCCTTATCAAGTGTTGTTTTTGCACTAACTGCCACACTATCAACACTCTTTAACGTCTGTGGAAGAACTTCAAGTGTTTGTTCAATATTCTGTGCACTATTGTCTATGACCTTTTGAACACTTGCTACTACTCGTATTAAATTTTTAATCAATACAATTAAGAAAATACTAATTGCTACTGCTAAACAAAATATAATGAACCATGCAACACTACTTAAGTTAATTGTGATTTCCATTAGTAACTCCCTTTCTCACAAAAGTATAGGTTACAGATTTTCCTCTTTAGTTTCCTGTTGGGTTTCCTCTTGATCGCAGCATTGAGCTTCCTTTTCACAGCACTTTGCCTTAACTGCTTCCTCAATTTTTTCCTTTGTAGCTGAAACAGTATCTTTCACGTTTTCATAAGCTTTTTTAGAAGCATCTGCGATATCCTGTCTTGTTTCTTTACCTGCCTTTGGTGCTAAAAGTATGCCTGCAGCTACTCCTACTGCAGTACCAATTGATGCCCCTATAGCAACATTTTTAGCTGCTTGTTTTTTGGAGCTCTTCTTTTGGCCTTTGATAAAGTCTCTGATATCCATTTCAATCTCCCCCATTCATAAAATAAAAAAAATATATAAAAAAAAGATTTGTACAATTAATTATACGACTTTAATGACAAAAAGGATAGACTTTAAACTAAAATTCTTTGAAATTTACACATAAAATTGCCAATTAATACAAATAGTGTATTGACATAATAACAGAACGTCAGACCCAATAGAAGCACTTTGAAGTGAGTAGTATCTTTAGCAATGATTAAGAGGTATGTTCTGATAGTGCTATCGCAAGCTGATCAGGACATGAAGTTCCCCTGCCGCCACAGTCAATACCTCTAAGTCTTTTAATGACTTCTTCTACCTCCATACCTTCAACAAGCATGCTAATGCCTTGTAGATTCCCTTCACATCCAGATTCAAATTCTACATGCTTAATTATGTTATCTTCTATTTCAACCTCTATTCTTCTTGAACATGTTCCCTTTGTAGAATAAGTAATTTTATTCATAATCCCTCCTAAAACATAGATTTTTCAAACTAAATAATAGGCAACTTTAGCTATAATGTCAATATAGTAATAATGTTAATTCTGTAGTCATATTGTAAGATAATTGAATTTCTGATAGACTTAAAAATATTAAAAAATAACTGGAGGAAACGATGGATAACTTGAAAATTTTGTTTGCGTCTTCTGAAGTTTTCCCTTTCGCTAAAACAGGTGGTCTAGGCGATGTAGCAGGTTCACTGCCCAAGGCAATCTCTGACCTAGGTCATGATATTAGAATAATTATGCCCAAGTATAAGACAATTCCACAGCATTATAAGGATGCTATGGAGTTTTTAGGATATATTTATGTTGACATTTCATGGAGACACCAATACTGTGGTATCTTCAAGTTGATGCATGAAGGCGTGATAGTGTACTTTTTGGACAATGAGTACTACTTTGGCAGAGAAGATTTATATGGTAGTCATGATGAAGCTGAGCAATTCACTTTCTACAGTAAAGCATTGTTGCAGGCTCTTAGATTCTTGGGCTTCAAGCCAGATATTATTCATTGCAACGACTGGCAAACAGGTGTAGTTAGTTTGCTGCTAAAGGCACAGTTTGTACACGATACATTCTACTCTGATATCAAAACAGTCTTTACTATTCACAACTTAAAATACCAGGGTATATTCCCAAAGGAAACTATGTCCGAATTGCTCGGACTCAACTGGCAGTATTTTACCCCCTATGGTATAGAATTTTATGATTCAGTAAACTTTATGAAATCAGGGTTGGTATACTCCGATTCTATCAGCACAGTAAGTCCTACTTACTCAAACGAGATAAAAAGCCATTTCTATGGAGAAAATCTTAACGATATAATTATAAACCGCTCCAACGATTTATATGGCATTTTGAACGGAATAGATTATGAGAAGAATGATCCTAGTACAGATAAGAGATTATATGCTAATTACTCAGTAGATAATCTTTCTGGAAAAGCAATTAACAAGTCAAATCTCCAGAAGGATTTAGGTCTTCCTGTGAGAAGTGAGGTTCCCGTGATTGGAATCATATCCAGACTTACTCCTCAAAAAGGATTTGATTTGATTGAGCGCGTTCTAGAAGATATCCTCCGTATGGACCTCCAACTTGTGATTCTAGGCAAGGGCGATGAGCATTACAAATATGTATTTGAAAATGCTGCTTACTGGAATCGTGATAAGGTTTCAGCCAACATTACCTTTAGTGATACGCTCGCTCAAAGAATATATGCCGGTTCGGATATGTTCCTTATGCCCTCACTGTTTGAACCTTGTGGGTTAGGTCAGATATTCAGTTTCAGATATGGTTCAGTCCCTATTGTAAGAGAAACTGGGGGCCTAAATGATACAGTACAATCTTATAACGATCATTCGGGCCAGGGCAACGGCTTTAGTTTTACCAATTATAACGCCCATGATATGCTACACACCATAGAAAGAGCTGTAAATATTTACTATACAAGAAAAGATGTATGGCAGCAGTTAGTTAAACGTGGTATGCAATCAGATTTTAGTTGGAGCGCTTCGGCTCAGGCATATGTGGACATGTATCGTAAAACACTATCAAAGTAATTTTGTTTAGTTGTTATTAATTCCCGTTATATTTTTATAATGATAATATATATAAAATTATACTGATAATATATAAAAAAATATAATGATAATATAAAAAAACTACACCACTGGGGATATATATTATTCACCAGTAGTGTAGTTTTTTATGGATTATTAATGGGCAAACAATAATAAGTAATTTTCATGTACTCTTTGCTTTATCCTCAATATTAATGTTTTGTGTAATAGTATTTATTTTACCGATGGTTAGAGAACGTGAGGAAGTAGTAGAAACCGCCAATGTTACTTGTCCAGTAAAAGCGATTTAAAGTATGCTACGTATTCTCTCAAGAGTACATTCGGATATATATACCATGGCGTTGATGCACTAATACCTGACGCTTGCAGCCCTACTCTCCCAGCCAGCATTTTTGATCTGAGCATATGAAAATCACTTGTTACAATCATTATCTTTGAAAGAGGCTCTTTTGTGTTCTCTTCAAACAACTTTTTTGAATAAACCATGTTTTCATATGTACTTGTAGCTTGTTCTTCTTTATAAATTCTGTTTTGATCTATTCCTCTCTTAACCATATACCTATACATAGCTTCAGCCTCAGTTATAGTTTCTCCAAAGCCCATACCCCCTGAAACTATTGCGATTGAAGTAGGATGGTTGTTCATATAATCTATTGCGAAATTTAGTCTCTCCTGAAGAACTAGAGTTGGTGTTTCTTCCTTAATACCAGCGCCCAACACAAATACGCACTGAACATTTTCGTCTGTCTGAGATACAGCTGCATTCAAAAATGCTGTCACTAGGACACCAAAGGAAATTAACCAGGCTAAAAATAAACATAGAATTACTTTAGCTATCCTATTAAATAGGTGTGATTTTCTTTGATAATAGTTTGACTTTGCAAATAGCAAAGCAAGCAAAACAAAAGTCCCTGCAACGCCTGGCAGCAATATCCCAAGGTCAATGCAACCTGTATATACGTATATCAATAAGGTATCTGCAATGCCTAACAATGCAAGAATTAAAAATACAAATCTCACTATTTTCATTAAATTTCTCCCAATATCTATTTTCTCGGAATTATATCTACCTGTGCCTTAAAGAAGTGTTGCCCTGAGTCATCAACGCCCTCGATATAAACCATGCCCTCCGAAACCCTTGAGATATCCTTATTGAATGAAATATTGTCTCCGGGAAGTGCTTCTTTTATATACCCAACCTGAATAGAAGAAACTTCATACTTTGAATGTTCGTCCAAGCTAAAGCAGTCCATTAAATAGTCTATATATTTTGTATTATTTAGGTGTCCATTTATATCAATATCACTATACCCAATTTTCTTACTATACGAGTGAATACATTCCCCAAAAGGCTTTAGCTTTGCAAACTTACAGTCTATTGCTCTTTGTGTTATCATCTCAGGGTAATCTATTTTGATGAGCTCACTTTTCCTAATGGCTCTTTCCTCAAGGTCAATAATAACCCAACTGGATATTGCTTTTACCAACACATTGCCTTCTTTATCCTTTACATAATAGTCTCTTTCAAACTCGAGTTTCTTGGGCTCAAGCGGCCAGGTTTCAACAGTAATTTCCTGATTCCACTCCGGAAATTTAATTACATCCACTCTCATTCTAACCAAAGCCCATGCTACATTGAAATCCTTTGCCAAAGTCTCAATGCCAATACCTAAACTAGCAGAGTGGAGACTTGATATCTCCTGGAGATAGTTAAACAATTTACTCAGCCTAATCTTCTTGAAGTAATCGGCATCACCGTATTCAACACAATAATCCTTTATAAAGTTACCTTTGTTACCCATAACAATCCTACCACCTCAATAAATCTTTGTAGATACACAACTTATGCTCTTCAACAAGCCCACATTCTCAGTTCAAGATACGCTTAGCCTATCTTGAACCAATATGTCCCTATTACATTGCCAAGTGGTATACACCCAATTATTCTGCTATCTGTGCTATTATTTCTGTTGTCTCCCATTACAAATATACAGTTGTCAGGAACTGTAATCTCAGCATCCTCATAGTAAGCCTCTTCCTTGATATAACTCTCTTTCAATTCTTCACCATTTCTGAATACCTTATTATTCTCAAATTTGATTACATCATTCGGACGACCTATTACCCTTTTTACCCAAAAAATCTCATCATCACTACTAAATTCATCTTCATTAAAGAAAAACTTGTATGTAATCAAGTTATACTTAATGGGATCAATAATATTGTCCTTGAAACTACGCTTTCTGTCTACTCTGCTGTCAATAATAACAATCTTTTCATAATCAGGAACGGAGTGAAATATGTTTTGAGTCTTATTAATCACAATTTTATCTTCATTATGAAGAGTGTTTTCCATGGAAGGCCCATTAACAACAGTTGGCTGGAATAGAAAGATAACAATCGCGAGCGCTAAAAGTATGGATCCAAGTATTGTTCCAATCCAGCTAAGTATTTCAGTTAGAATTTTCATATATGCCTCTCTATTCTTAGTAAATAAAATTAATTATACAGCAAATAAACATAAATGAACACTCCTATTTCCATAATATAACAAGAGTGTTCAAGGTCCATAATGGCTCTATTTTATCTTTATTCCAAATATTTTTTTAGCGTAGGACCCAACAACAATCATATCATTGTAAATAGAAGGAGATGATTCAACATTCCCGCCTAACGATATGGAGTGCAGTGTCTTGCCATCAACAGGGTCTATCAGATGCATCCAGCCTGCAAAATCACAATAAACAACATATGTTTTTCCATCTGAGCTCTTAAAGTCAAGTGGAGAACTCCAGCTATAAGCAGGCAGCTTCTTTTTCCACACTTCTTCACCCGTTTTTTTATTGAGTGCAACTAATATTCCATCTTGGTTTGTCCCGGTAAAGCAGATGCTATAAATAACGATATCGCTGATATCGTCCTTACCTACAACAGGGGTTGCAAGTGCCCCTCCATTTATATAATAATTGTATAAACACTGATAGTCCTTTTGCCATATAAGTTCTCCGGTAAGAGCATTGAACTTTCTTATCTCACAATTTGCAGTCTTATTTTTACCATTCTCACCTCGCTTATCCACCTGATTTGCTGTGTATAAGAATACCCCTTCTGAGGTTTCTTCTATAACCGTAGTACTATCAGTATCATCCTCTGTATTATAAATCCATACCGGCTTCATAGTGTTTAAATCAAGGCATTGAAGTGTTCCTCCATTGTCATTGAAATACATATAGTTCTTATAAATAGCGGGTGAACTCTCTATGCCCTGTTCATCACTATATGGACTTCTATACCTGTACTTGGTAAGGTTAGGTGCCATAGTCAAGGTGCCCGCCTGCTTGTCAAACTGGGTATTGAGCTTAACCTTGTACACAAGTCCGTTCTCTCCTAAAGACAGCAGTGTATCTGTTTTCTTGTCTAGTAGAGCGGAAGAATCAGTTGCGCCCCAACCACGAAATGCCATCTCATCCCTACCGAAAATAGTGTACAACTCTTTTTGATTGAGCAGGTTTATGATCCTGTATTTGTATTCAGTAAACTTTCCATTATTCTCATTGATACCCATACCAGTATATAGTACTGGGTAACCCCTTGGGTCCACCATAGCAGTTCCCTTTATAGGGTAACCAATCTCTATTTTATCTCTGGTTGGTTTTCCAGTTTCAAGATCAAGAAAGTAAATATTACCATCCAGCACAGGATATATTACTTCAACCAAATCCTTTGATTTCATTTCTTGATTGATATTCATCATATTTCTTGTATCTTCTGGCCAATGCACAAGTAATGGTTGTCCTGTCCAGCCTGAACCGGGCCAATAACTGCCATGTGCAGAAATTGCACCTAATGGCTGTGTCCAAACAATCTCAAGCTTTTTCTGACTAACAGTTCTAGTACCGAAGCTAGCACTATCTCTATAGTTATTTCCTCTGAATGCAGTAACACCTTCTAAATCACTATATTGGGAGGAATCGCCAAAATCTATGAGATTCTTTTTCTTGACGGTATAATCCTTGATTGGAGTATACTTTCCCTGTGTTGTATCATATTGGAATAACCATGAATCCATTGTGGTGCCATTACTAAACACATTTTTAAAAGCAAAATCTGCATATGCGTTTGGTCCATCAAATTTTGATGATGTTTCCCATGAAGATTTCAGCTTCTCAGGGTCGGTCATATCAGCAGGAATAGGGTCCATAACGGGTTCGGGCTCAGGTTCCTCTTCCTCTACATCATTATTTTCAGTGTTTGTAGCAACAGTGGAATTAGTACTTGTTGGATTATTCTTATCATTGCCCCCAACACCAATGTTCTTTAGGAAAAGCCATGTTACTGTCACAATCAAGGCCACCAACAGCAATGATAATACTATTTTTAGTTTATTAGCCTTTCTTCTATAACGCGTTGTCATTTGTTACCCCCATTATTTTATCTTGACACCATAAATTTTCTTGGCATAGGTACCTACCACAGCCATATCATTGTATACAGAAGGGGACGCCTCAACATTACCGCCAACTGATATAACATCCAAATCCTTTCCGGTCATCGGGTCCATTAAGTGCATATCACCCTTGAAATCGCAGAATATAACATACGTTTTGCCGTCGGAGGATTTCATATCAACCGGTGAGCTCCAGCTGTAAGCTGTAAGACTTCTCTTCCATATCTCCTCACCTGTCTTTTTATCAAGTGCAACCATTGTTCCGCTAGATAGAGAATCGGTAAGAGCTATATTAAATATTACCATATTACTGATATCGTCTTTTCCAATTACAGGTGTAGCAAGGGCACCTCCATTTATATAATCCTGATAAATACAGGAATAGTCTTTTTGCCAAATGAGCTCCCCTGTTAAAGCATTAATCTTTCTAATATTGCAGTTTGTTCTAGATCCTGCACCTTTGTTTCTTTTATCGATCTCATTTGCTGTATATAAAAATACTCCGTCCTCTGTTTCATCAATAGTAGTGGTACAATCCGTATCGTCCCCTAGGTTGTATATCCACACTGGCTCCATTGTGTTTACGTCAACACACTGAAGATTTCCTCCGTTATCAGCAAAGTACATCAGATTCCTATAAAACGCAGGTGAATTCTCTATACCTTGAGAGCTTCCATAACTACTCTTGTATCTGTATTTGGTTATCTTCGGGTCAATAGATATCTTACCCTGAGCCACGTCAAAATTGGTATTAAGCTTTATCCTATATACCAAACCATTTTCACCGCAATTAAAGAGTGTATCGGTGAATCTGTTTAACAGAGCTGAGGAATCGTTTGCGCCCCAAGTTCTAAGCGCAAAGGAGTCACTACCCGGCAGAGAAAATATCTCCTTTTGGTTTATTAAGTCATATATCCTATACTTAAACGACGTTGTGCTGGTGCCATTATCATTTAAGCCCATTCCCGTGTAAAATAGAGGATATCCCCTAGGGTCAACCATTGCCGTTCCCTTTATGGTATACCCAATGTTAATAGGAGAACGCGTTGGCTTACCAGTCTCTAAATCCAAGAAATATACATGTCCATCAAACACAGGATATATGACTTCTGTCAAATCCTTTGCCTTCATATCAGCATTTATATTCATAATATTCTTTACATCGTCAGACCAATGTACCAATAGAGGTTGGCCTGTCCACCCTGCACCCGGCCAGTAGCTGTTCATTGCAGAGATGGCACCGATATCATGAGTCCAGACTATTTCAAGTTTTTTCTCCTTAATGTCTCTGGTTCCATAAGAAGGACCAGTTCTGAAATTATTTCCCCGGAAGGTAGTTACACCCTCAAGCTCGGAATATGTTTGGGGTGAACCAAAAGCAACATTATAGTCTGCCTTGTAAGCAGAAGTAGTTTTGCCGTTTACACTAACCCAATATCGAATATTCCCACCGTCTTTAAATGTCTTTTTTGCAGAACCATCCTCTAAAATATTCTTGCTGACAAACCCTGGAGGGTTTTGCCACTTAATGATCAATTCATCGGGATTTGTGCTCTCCGCAGGTTCAGCAGACTGCTGAGCAGTTGAGTCTGTAGCATTTGAATCTTGAGCAACATCTGTTCCCTTTGAAACGGTAGAATTACTCTGTATGTTTGTACTTGTAGGTGGTGTATGTTTAGTACCCAAGGCTCCACCAAAAAATATTAAAGCCACCACTGATAGTATACATATTACCAAAACAGCAATTATACTTGTTAGTATCCACTTAGAACTATTCTGTCTACCCATAATAAGCCCTTTCTTTATAATTACACTATGTAAATTATAACCATATTTTAATATGAAATAATACAACCAGTTAATTATATCAAATTATTGCGTATATTAAAATTGCCAAAATGGCAAAATTAATAAGAAACGCTCTATAAATAATATAGGAGTGACTGATATGGAAGAAATATATAAATTGTCTATACAACAGGCTATGGAACATACCCAAACTACAAAAGTAGGACTTGGTGAAGCGGAAGTAAATGACAGGCAGCAAAAGCATGGCTATAATGAGTTGGTAAATATAAAGAAGGATAGCTTTTTAAAGGTTTTTCTTTCCCAGTTCAAAGATTTTTTGGTACTTATACTGTTAGCAGCAGGTATTGTCTCAATTTTCTTAGGAGACTATGAGAGTGCTATTGTTATATTTCTGGTAACAGTTCTCAACTCCATACTTGGTACAGTTCAGCACTTCAAAGCAGAAAAGTCACTTGAGGGATTAAAGAAGCTATCTTCCCCCGTTGCAAAGGTAATAAGAGATAATATACGGCTGGAAATACCATCAAGAGACCTAGTCATAGGAGATATACTCTATCTAGAAGCAGGCGACTTTATATCAGCAGATGGCAGAATAATAGAGAACTTCAGTTTACAGGTAAATGAGAGCTCTTTGACGGGAGAATCTGAAAGTATAACAAAGCATTCCGACATTATCGATGGTACAGATGTTGCCATAGGTGACAGAAAAAATATGGTTTTTTCAGGTAGTTTAGTTACTTATGGAAGAGCACTTGCAGTGGTTACTGCTATTGGAATGAATACAGAGATAGGAAAAATCGCCACCCTCATGGAGAGTGCACAGACCAAGCAAACTCCTTTGCAGGTCAGCCTTGATGCTTTTGGCAAAAAGCTAGCTATAGCAATTCTTGTCTTATGCGGTATTATTTTTGTAGTTAATGTTATACGTGGATATACAGTCATTGATTCCTTTATGTTTGCTGTAGCGCTAGCAGTTGCAGCAATACCCGAAGCCCTCAGTTCAATAGTAACGATAGTGCTTGCCTATGGTACTCAAAAGATGGCAAAAGAACATGCTATTGTACGACAACTGCACGCAGTAGAAAGTCTTGGAAGTGTATCGGTCATATGCTCTGATAAAACAGGAACACTTACACAAAACAAAATGGTGGTCAAGAAACTTTACTGCGGCTCAAAAATTAGTGAACTGGGTGAAATTGATCTGAACAATAATCTTCACAGAGTATTGATAAAAATGAGCGTATTGTCAAGTGATGCTCATATTAGTAAAAACACGGCTGTTGGAGATCCCACCGAAATTGCACTGATTCAGCTGGCAATGGATAAAGGCATAGATGTTGATAACCTTCGATATGAACACCAAAGGTTATCTGAGTTACCGTTTGACTCAGAAAGAAAATTAATGAGCACATTACACTATATCGAAGGCAATCACGTTATGTTTACAAAGGGTGCTGTAGACGTAATACTTGATAGGGTAACACATATAGCATCGGACGGTGGAGAAAGAAAAATTACCGAACAAGATATCAACAGCATCGAAGACATTAATCATCAGCTTTCCTCAAAAGGGCTGAGAGTTCTTGCTTTTTGCTACAAAACCTTTCCACAGCAAGTGGAGCTTACACTAAAGGACGAGCACGATATGGCGTTCCTCGGTCTCATAGCTATGATAGACCCTCCAAGACCAGAATCAAAGCAGGCTGTTGCAGATTGTATTGTAGCAGGAATTAAACCTGTAATGATTACAGGTGACCACAAGGTTACTGCATCAGCTATTGCCAAGGAAATTGGTATTCTGACTGAGGGCTCCAGAGCTATAGAAGGTAGTGATGTAGAAAACATGACCGATGAGCAACTGCGTGCTGAAGTGCAAAATGTAGCCGTATATGCAAGAGTTTCGCCGGAACATAAAATTAGAATAGTAAGAGCTTGGCAGGATATTGGGAATGTTGTAGCAATGACGGGTGACGGAGTAAACGACGCACCAGCTTTAAAGCAGGCTGATATAGGTGTCGCAATGGGTAAGGTGGGTACAGAGGTTGCAAAAGATGCAGCTGCAATGATTCTTGTGGACGACAATTTTGCAACTATTGTAAAAGCTGTGTCCAATGGAAGAAGCATATACTCAAATATTAAAAACTCTATTAAGTTTTTGCTCTCGGGCAATACCGCAGGCATACTTACCGTACTATACACCTCAATACTGGCTCTGCCTCTCCCCTTTACCGCTATGCACCTTCTGTTTATAAACCTTTTGACCGATTCCCTACCCGCTATTGCACTTGGATTAGAGCCTTATAGGAAGGATGCAATGAGCAGCAAACCACGAGATATAAAGGAGCCACTTCTCAATAAGTCATTTCTATTTCATGTGATTTTTGAAGGTTTAGTTATTGCAGTGTGTACTTTGATTGCCTTCTACATGGGACTAAGGGCTGGTGGCGCTTCTCTGGCAAGCACAATGGCCTTTGCAGTACTAACACTTTCAAGACTTCTGCATGGCTTTAATTGCCGTTCAAATAAGCCAATCTATAAAATCGGTTTATTTACAAACAAATTTATATGGGGCGCTTTGGCTGTTGGAATACTATTATTGACTTTAGTTATAGCTATCCCTGTACTGCAGAGTCTTTTCACAATTGATACCTTAATAACCTCACAATTAACTTCAGTAATAGTGTTGTCTCTTTTGTCTTTGGTAGTAATACAGATCTCCAAAGCTATAAACACAGATAACAGTATACGAAGGACATAATTTGCAGGGAACAATGACAAGCTCAGGTACTGTAATAAATGCAGAGAACAATTAAAAGCTCAGGTACTGTAATAATGCAGGGAACAATAATAAGAGGAAGGAACAACAACATGGGAAAGAATAAAAGCACTAAAGCAGATGGCATTAATACGCAAAGTGATACTCAGCACCTTGAAGATAGGAGACGCATATCAAAGGGAGCCAACCGGAAGAATGCACCCAGCCCAAAATAGGCAACACAGGATTTTGTTGTGTGCAGTGATTTTGATTATGTTTTTGAGCTAGGTAAAAGGGTCCAGGCAGCAACCTCTGCCCGGATAAAGCAGAGGTTGCGGCCTGGACAACCATCCCTAAAACTAAATTCTGCCTATAATATATTTGCATCTACCTTCTACCAATATCCTGCTAATTTAGACTGCATACTAAATGGAAATACATTAGGTTTGCTATTCAACCAATATCCCACTTTTTTAGAATCAATACTAGAAGGAAATGCATGATGTTTGCCTACTTATTTAAAATCCATACCATCAAATTGAGGTATGCTGCAAATGTTACCCATAACAGGTAAGGTACCAACAGCAGACCAGCTGTTTTATCCAAGCGATAGAATTTTATAAGTGTAATCAGTATAAATACCCACAAAATTACCAGGTCGATAAGTGCCAGAAAGTGCAAGCCTAATCCAAAGAATAAAATGCTCCACAAAAAGTTAAATATCAACTGTGCCCCATAGTAAAATAATGCATCTTTAACGGGCAATTCTTCATAGTCAAGCATCCAAATACGATAAAACGCCAAGCCCATTAGTATATACAATATTGGCCATACAACCCCGAATACCCAGCCCGGTGGTGAAAGAGGAGGCTGTTTAAGTTGAGAGTATGCTTCCATTCCACCCATGGAAAGAAGTCCGCTCAAGCCACCTACCACCAGTGGAATCGCTATGCTGATAATAAGTCTTTTGAGTGAAAAATCACCATCTACCTTGAAAATGTTCTTCATTAAAATCCACTCCTTTGCTAAACACTGATACAAGCTGTCAAACAAATTATATGCTTTGAAGTGAAGAAATATTAAAGTAGATATGTTAATTTTTATTGAAGCTGACCCCTGCAATTTTCATTAAAAAGGCAGCATTCCTTGTGTCGGATACACCTTTTCGTATTTTGTAGTCAAAAAAGATTTTATCATCTTCATAATATTCTTTAAAATGGTAATTGAGAATTTTACCTCCGCTCTGCTTTTCCATTTCCCCAAGTTCGAGATCATGTGTTGAAACCATTCCCCAAGCTCCTTTTGAGATTAGCTGATTTATCAATGCTTCTGCTCCTAGATGTCTGTCCATGGAATTAGTACCTTTGAAGATTTCATCCAGCAAAAAGAATACATTTTCACCTCTATCAACTGCCTCAACAATCATCTTTACCCTTAACAGTTCAGCATAAAAGGAAGATATATTGGCAGAAAGATTGTCGCTGGTCTTCATGCACGCATAAATATTGAATATCGGACACCTGAAATCCACGGCACAAACTGGTGCTCCAATATAGGTTAGCAGCATAGAGATACCTACAGTTCTTAAAAAAGTACTTTTCCCCGACATGTTCGAGCCGGTAATAAGAATAACAGGTGCTTTGCCCCCTATTTTTATGTCATTTGCTTTTCTATCAGATGATAACAATGGATGAGCAAGTTCCTTTGCATATATTTCCTCATTTTGGTTTAATACTTTAGGGAAAATAAAGTCCTTATTGTCATGGTGCAAGATGGATAGACTAGCTAGTGCTTCAATCTCACCTATACTATCAAACCATTTCTTTAGATTGCTTCCACTCTCTGCCTTCCACTTTTCAAGTGCTACCATACAGTGATAATCCCAAAGCGTAATAACATTTACTACAAAATGTAGCATATTATATCTATTTGCAATCATGTTCCAAATCTTTGATAGACCCTCAAGCTGTTTTGATGCGCTTTTCCCTTTGCTGTTTTTAAAGCTCCCTGTAATGTTCTTTAAAAGGTCGCTCTCAAAGTTTTCATTCTCTATGAGCAAAAGAAGTTTGCTGTAAGTATTAAGACTATTTTTATTTTTCTCAACAAGTTCAAAGCTTCTACTTCTGATATTAATTTTATACCCCAGCATAAGGAATTGTACAATTAGTGTTATAAGAGGAATATATAAAGTTGATATTCCAAGCAAGCCCAGAATAAAAGTAACAAAAGTAAAGCAGGGTAGTGCATAAATCAAAGCTCTAAACCAGGGTGCACAATACAAGGAATCCTTTGAAGCCGCCCACTCAAATATATTGTCCATATTCTTGAGCATACCAGAGAGTAACCTACTTTTCCCCCGCTGTGTCGATTCTTCTTCAAATAGTGTTGCATTGTTTATATCAAGAGCATATGCCAAAAGCCTATGTCTGAATAGCTGCTTATGTGATAATTCCTTGATAGCATCTTGTCTTCTGTATATTTCATGTTCTGTTCTTAGTGGTGTCACTAGCATATCTGAGAAATGCTTCCTACCTGAATAGGTGGCTGTCATATTAATCATCTGAAACAATGAACCGGCGCCAAATAGGTCAAGGTCATTTGAAAAGCTATGCTCTGTATTTACATACTCCTCACCATTATCTAAAAATCTCTTCCATTCACTATTAGCTCTCAAATAGCATTGCTGGTTAATCTGAAGCATAGCTTTGCAATAATTTCTCTTTATAAATATCTTGTTCTGAGCTCCATTGAGAATGATAAACAACACAATAAACGCAATTACTTGAGCTGCGAGCATTATATAAAAATCCAAGTTATATAAAAATAGAGCTAATGCTATACCAATAAGTACAGTTATCAACTTATAATTACCTAAGCTGCTTGCTATGCTTTTGTACTTTTCAAACAGCCTTTCATATTTACTCACTCTTTTCTTGTATGTCAACGAAGAACCATTCATTTTATCAAGCCTCCCCTCCATAGTATACACAAGAACCTTTACTTCGAAAACCATTTATTGTTCATACATGTAATGTCTGTGAACAAAATTTTTATATTAATAAAAAAGACCATCAGGATATTTCCCAATAGTCTAAAATACAGTACTTAGTAAATAGAATTTATTTTAATTCTTTAAGCAGTTCCTCGTGGATATACCCATTGGATGCAACTACCGGCAACTTATTCAAAAAGTCTACAGGCTTGCCATACCAATCAGTTATCCTTCCCCCTGCCTCCTGTAAAATAAGGGCGCTAGCAGCATAATCCCATGGTTGTAACTCCATTTCATAGAAGCCGTCCGCTCTCCCTGCCGCCACATTACAAAGGTCCATTGCAGCAGAACCAGAGCGTCTTATATCCCTGCATTTATCAAATACATTTTTAGTAATACGGAAGGTCTTATCAGCTTTTGTTCTATCATAAGGAGATGTTCCGACTGAAATAAGGCTGTCTGATAGTTTTTTGTTTGTTGTCACCTTGATAGGCTTATCATTTACAAATGCCCCACAGTCCTTTACTGCAAAAAACATATCGTCATAAAAAGGATTATATACTATGCCCACATAAGGTACGCCTTCCTTTAGCAGTCCTAATGATATAGCGGAGTACTTATATCCGTACATCAGATTTGTTGTACCATCAACGGGGTCAAGAATCCATGTATATGTTCCATGGTAAAACTTCTGATGTGCAGTCTCCTCTGCAATAATATTGCTCTGCGGCAGTATTTCTTTTAATCCTGCTACAATAAATTCCTGTACCTTAATATCAACCTCGGTTACAAAGTTCGCAGTACCAGTCTTACTTACTACCTTGCTTTCATCTATACTCTCCAACAATAATTTTGCCGCTTCTCTTACTAAATCCTTTGCTGCGTTAATAGCTGAATCCATCCCGTTTCTCCAATTATATATGACATTTATAAAGCTTAATAACCAACCAATACAGTATTAATGATTCTGCTTATATCTCTTAATCTTCTTGGTAGTAGTCTTTTCGAATTCTTCATCTCTTAAGTTGACTTCCTTTACATACTTGTAGGTAACCAACTCCTTGTTTATCCTCTTCACCTCTGAATTTATGACCTCTTCCAAGCTTAACTGCTCTAGAATTCCATTCTGCTTGTCTTCTTCAAACTTTTCCTTGTTGGGCACAATATCCGCACAAACAACTACATCATCAGAAGTTTCTTTGCCGTAAACCAGAGATTCATTTATATATTCGCTCCTGTTTAATAGCGTTTCTATTTCTTCAGGGTAAATATTCTTGCCATTCTTGGTTACTATAACGTTCTTCTTTCTACCGGTGATATGAATAAATCCATCTGAATCTATAAAGCCCATATCCCCTGTATAAAACCAGCCATCACGAATAGCTGCGGCAGTAGCTTCAGGATTCTCGTAGTAACCCATCATTACACTAGGACCCTTAACCTTTATTTCACCAATACCTTCAGAATTCGGACTATCAATCACAACTGTAAGCCCTGGGAGGGGTAAACCTGCTGCATCATCCTTAAACCAGCAATCCCTGTTCAAGCCAACAATAGGTGCACATTCAGTCAGACCATACCCCTGTACTAGCTGAATGCCTATATCTCTAAAGCCTTTTGCAACCATAGGGTCAATAGCGGCAGCGCCACTGATAAATAATCTCAGATGCCCTCCAAGTGCATCATGTATCTGAGCAAAAATCTTTCTCTTCACGTCAATTCCTATGGCTTTAAGCCCATTTGTAAGCTTGATACCGAATTGCAGCTTTTTCATTCCGCCCTGCTTCTTGACAGTATTTATAAGCTGTTTGTATATGGATTCAAACACAAGAGGTACGCCATTCATCATGGTAACCTTCGCTTGTGCAAGATTCTTTACAATATGTCTAAGCCCTTCACAGAAGGCTATACAACATCCCCTGTACATCTGGCACAAGAAGCCGCAGGTACATTCATAGGTATGATGTAACGGCAATACCGATAAGAATACATCCTTTTCATCAATGTATAGCATTGAGCACATTGCCATAAGATTTTCACAAATATTTCTATGAGAGAGCATTACTGCCTTTGACTTTTCAGTAGTACCTGAGGTAAATAGCAGAATACTCATTTCTTCATTATTAATCTTAGCGTCTATAAAATCTCTATTCCCCTGGCTTAGCAAATCCTGGCCCTTTTTGAGTAGCTGCTTATAAGAGAGAATATCATCTGCGTCTTCTTCAAGGTCCATATTGATAAAGTAACTGCAGCCTTCCATGTTACTCAGAACATTTTTTATGTTGCCAAGTACCGTTCCCGAGAAAATAACAGCATCTGCTCGTGAACGTTGCAAGCAGTTTTCAATTTCATTGGCTGGAAGCTCCTTGTCTAGCGGTACAACTATTCCGGTACCATTTACTACGCCTAAGTATGATGTTGCCCATTCGTATCTGTTTTCTCCAATAATTGCAATCTTTTTGCCCTTTAATCCCAAGCTGAGAAGAGCAGTTCCCAATGAATCGATATCCTTTTTAAAGTTGCTATAGGTGACAGGAATGTAATCAGGATTCCCTTTTTCTTTTACTAAAAAGGCACTTCTGTCGCTATAAATATTAGCGCTTTGTTCAATCATATCCTTTAGGTTTACAATTTTTCTGACTGCATACAACGGTTTGTTACTCATACTTTCATCCTTTCATCGTTAAAAATGAAGATTAATATATAAATTAGCAAAATCTATTTTATCATAAAAATACAAATTTGTATTTATATCTTATTATTATAACTTTTTATTCTTCTGATTATTTCGCATATTACTCTGGTCCTCTTTAACGGTGTAATCAGGTAATAGCCTGCAACAAAGTCCTTTATCTCACTAATTATCTCACCTGCTAGTTCAATACCAATCTTTTCGGCTTCCTCCCTATCTTTGTCCCTAAACCTCTCAACAATTTGTTCATCCAATTCAATCCCTGGTATTTCATTGTGAACAAACAGTGCATTTTTGTAACCAACTAGAGGCATTATACCAGCAAACACTGGAGTTTCTAATGTTTCCACAGTCTTTCTAAGATTTTCAATGGCATATTTAGTATAAGCAGGCTGACTCAAAAAGAAATCAACACCATTTTCAATCTTTGTTTGACATCTTTTTAACTCAGCATCAAAGTTAGGAGCATTTATATTCACAGCAGCTCCTAATTTAAAGGGGTTTGATTCAAAAATGTTACTGTTTAGGCTGGTTATATAGTTTGCCAGATTTGCTGAATTCAAGCTGAATACCCCTTTAATGCTGGCTCTTTCCACCTGTGCAACTGGGTCTCCTGTGATAAGCAGCACATTTCTTATACCTTCAATATTCAGTCCCAATAGTGCAGCCTTTATTCCTAGAAGATTTTTATCCCTACATGTAATATGAGGTATTGTAGGTATATTAACCTCACGCTTTATTTTTGCAGCCATCATACAACTATCCGCACGGGCTTTCGCAAGTGGAGAGTCGGCAATAGTTATCATGTCTGCTCCTGCCTGCTTGAGCATCATACTTGAGCTCATCATATGTTCAAAGTCAGTATCTATGGGAGGATCTACTTCAACCAAAATAGGCTTATACCCATTTAATAGTAATTGTTCAAACTCATTTTGTTGTTTGAATACTTTGTTATCCTTTATACTGATTCTTTCTTCTTTGCTATACTTACCTTTGCTAGAGGAGAGTATAACTGCTGTTGCTTTAATATGTGATGGTGTTGTACCACAGCAACCACCTAGAATCTTAACACCTGCATTTTTTATTTCAAGCATTTTCTGCGAGAAATACTCAGAGTTATCAATATATACAGTTCTACCCCTGTCAGAAAGTGGATAACCTGCGTTTGGCATAATGGATACAGGCTTACCGTTAACTTCAAAGTCCCCCAGTAGCTTAAGCATATGGGATGGGCCACAAACGCAGTTAAAACCAAATGCATCAATTAATGAGCTTTTTGATAATTCGTTGCGAATATCCTCAGAAAATATACCTTCTCTTGTATATCCATCAGGGTATACGGCAAACGAAGTAATGATAAATGCATCGGGCACCTGTAACCTGATATAGGCTGCTAAATCTAATAAAACTGTATAATGCGCAAAGGTCTCAAAGATAAAATTGGTTGCACCACAAGAAATAAATATATCCAATATCCTCTTGTATTCGGATACAATGTCAATGTTTTCACTTTCATTGTAAGAAATTGGACCTATATCGGCAAAAACCATAACATCTGTATCTAGCACAGCCTTACATGCAAGGTCCCAGCCTGAGCGAAGTATTTTTTCTCTTTGTGCATCATCACAATCCAAGGAAAACTTATTTGCACCAAAGGTATTTGTCTTGATAGCCATGGCGCCTGCAGAAATATATTCTCTATGGATTTTATAAATAGTAGCTTCATCATTTATGTTAGCTAGTTCACATGCTTGCTTGGTGCCCTTTTGAGAAGCATAATAGGTTCCCATCGCACCGTCAAATAAAAGATAGCCTTCTTTTTGCAATAAATTCATGCTAATTTGACCTAATCCTTTTTAGTTTTATAAATACAATTCAATAAATTATATAAATATGTTCCGCACATAGTCAACCCAAGCGCAAAATAAAATATAATACTCATTGATTGGTTATTTAAATCTATATCAGTTATTATATTTTGATTGGTTATTTGAACCTATATCAGTTATTTTAATCTGCTATTTTGATGTAACTGTGTAGTAGCTGACAGCTCCATTTTTTATATTAAACACAAGCCTAGATGTACTTTTGTCTCCAAGCCCCTCTGTAGAAATATATTTCACCCCTCTATTCATAAACGAGGTGTTTGTTTCCCCAGCAGATATAAAGTAAATCTTGTACCCTTTTTTAGAATACTCTGTCAAAGTATCCCTCAATAGTTGACCTTCCCTTTCATCAGAGTAATCAAAAGGACTTACATTTGATACTATAAAGATGTTTTTTTGTTTATTATCTTTAAGAGTTTGTAGCAACCAGTTCCAAGCACTTGCTTCGGTCCTTCTCAAGCTGTTTGTATCATTTATGTATAGTTGCATAATCAGATTGTTTTTATATGTAACTACACTTTTTTTATTCCCTGATATTACTCCGCCTTTTGTGTTTAGCAGGGCTTTCCCATTCTTATCGGTCAATAAACTACCAGGAACAACTGCAATTTCACTTTCTTTACTGATGGCTTTATACACACTGGTTATTTTATCTGTTTCCGCCTTGTTTTTTGGTGCTCGAAGCTGCGGAAAAACAGTCATGCTAAACGAATTCGCATTGCTTACTGTAGCAGTTTTTTTCATTTCAGTATCTACTGGTGTTGTGTCCTTTAAGTTTGCATACTTATTTGCTGCTTGGGGGGTCTTTACAGTTTGCATAACATTCAAGTTATCAAAGTATATAATACCCTGCTCCGGTACAGGATTTTCACATATCATATATAGCTTTGTAAGACGTGCAGGGAGCTTGATGTTGGATAAATCCACCTCAGCGCTCTCCCACTTTCCATTAAACGTTTTTTTGACATTTACAAGCAGTTGCTGGCCCTTATTATCAATAATCTCAGCCTTAAGATAGCTGGTGTTCTGAGCATTTCCCTTAACACTCATGGATACTTGTATCGCACCTTCCGTCAGTGTAATCCCACTTCCGCTTAAGACCATGTAAGCTGCGCGCTTGTTTTGTATATCCTGAGTAAAATCATATGTAAGTCTTGCGCTGTTTTTACCTTCTACAAACGTTTCGTTAGTAATTATTGCGCTACCAGTAACGTTTTCCGGATAAACCCTGAATGATATTCCCTGTTTTTCAAAAGTTTCCTGGTAAGTACTTTTTAGCTGTGTAATATCTGCTGTTACATATGCTTTGGTGTTTGCTGAAGCTATTTCAACATAGCCCTGTCCACTTGTTGTAAAAGTAACAATGCCATTTGCGACGTTACCCTTTAAGCCTACTAGCTTCCACTTCAGATCACTTGGCAGTATGGTACAGCCATAGCCGTTTTTATTATAACCATAAACGGTAATTTCAGTACCCTTTCCAGGAAGGGTTGAGATATTTTTGGTGCTAAGTTGAAGCCGTACCGGAGACGATAGTACGCTTATATTTATCTTTGAGCTGATATTTCCTATCTTTGCAGTGATTTGAGCCTCTCCCACACTTTTTGCATAGAAAACATTATCCTTTACATAACCTGATACACCCGAAACTGACCATTTTATATCTTTTACGCTGAAATCGGCCGCATTGTAACTAGAATCAAATCCCTTTATTTCTAGTTTTCTGCTTCCATTGACAAATACATTCTCCTCATCTGAAGAAATAATAAGTCCTGCAAGCTTACCTGTTGAAACAGTTGTATTTACTATTCCTATGCCGTTTGCTATTTTTCTTTGTTGACCATCGGAAGGAGTATTAATAACGCTCAGTTCTTTATCCCCTGCAAGCCTAGCGAGTAAAGTGGTTGAACCGCCGCTGTCAAAGGCCATAGCACTATCACAGCCTATTTCCTGCATATATTGTGCCAGCTCAGTCATATTTAATCCAGGGCTATCCGCTATCTTACCTTCGGTCGCAACCATTACCATAGTCTTTTTATCCTTCAAAATACCTATCGCAGTCCTTGGATAAAGCCCCTCATCTCCAAAGGTATATTTAGTAACTATTTTGCCGTCCTTTATAAGCTGTGAACCCCCTGAGATACTATCTTGTATTTTGGACGTGTCAATGGAGGAATCCACCTGCCTCTTGACATCATCACCCAATTTAAAGTTATCTGTCAGGAATTTTGCCGCTTTGCCCTTTGCACAGATGACGTATCCATTAGTTGGAATTGTTGTAGACGGCTGTGCGATTCTTATTTCATTAATCTTATCCTCGACCACTACTACTTCAACAAAATCCTTAAATAAATTGGATAACCCTTCTGAATTTTTGGAGTATCTGCTATCTTGAATTACTAAATAATCTGAGTAAGTCTCATAATATGGCTTATTTATCCTGCCAACCGGCCATGAATTCCCATTCGGCGCAACTACGCTTTCCTGGTATTTTAAATAGGATATGTCCAAAGTACCATCCGAAAAAATATTGAGATTAGCCATTTTATCAAATGCTGTATTCCAATCTAGCTCACTACCTGTTAACTTATTATCCTCAAAACCTATGCCTATTGGAGTACCTAGGCCCTGTTGCTTTGACCATATAAAAAAGCTACCGTTAACTGCCGCTATTGATTTCTCGTTATTCGCAAGAGTAGAAAGAGTTTCAAGATTTATTAATGATTCATTACTTGAAAGAACCTTTGCTTTGACATTAGGATTGCTTAAATCAGCTTTTAATACTTTTATGTACACCCAGCCCTTATCTGTGAATCTCGTTACATTTTGCAATGTAACACCCGTCGCTATAGTATTTGATTCTGAACTTTCTGCTATGGTCTGATATGCAGCACCTCGCCCCTGAAACAAGGTCAATGCCATTGCAAGTGCCACCGTACCACAAATTATTCTCTTGTATATATTCACTTTTAGCCCCCATAATATGTAATGTTTTAAGCCCAATTATGCGACATTAATTAGGTTATCTATGATAATCGATAAAATTGGATATACGCAGCATAATTGTGTCCTATTTGAGCTTAATTGTACCATATTCAGTTGTTTTGTTTTGCCAAAAATACAAGAACACCAGATATTTTAAACTAAGCCTTAAGTTGATTATACTTTTGCACTATGGAAAATTCAATAATCCAAGACAAAAATTCACAATATCCATTGTTAATACACTATCTTTTTTTGCCGATAATTATATTCCAAGCAATGAGGTTTTAAGAAGGGAGTGTATTTAAATGGATATTGCTGCTTTATCTACCTCTTTGGCTCAGGCATCTACTAATCAGATGATGAGCCTTGCTGTAACCAAGCTGGCTATCAACACTTCTGTTCAACAGGCATCTGATTTGACACAGATGATGGAACAAAGTGTAAGCCCCAATCTTGGGAAGAATTTTGATGTCAGGGTGTAAATGCTAGGCAAAAAGGCTTAACCTTCTTAGGGGGTTAAGCCTTTTTGCCTGTCTTATATAAAAAACGCATAAAAGATTGGTCATAATTGAACCTTTTTTTGTTATTAATACTGGTATAAAAAGGACAAAAAAGGGTAGATAATATGAACATAGTTCATAAAAAAGGAGGTTGACATGCCAAAGAATATAGAAAACGTAAAAGAAGATATACTGCTTGTAACAAGAGAGCTCTTAAAAGAAACTGGTTACACAGAACTAAACATACGAAAAATAGCTTCTACATGTGGTATTGCTACAGGTACATTATACAACTATTATAGTTCCAAAAATGAAATAATTTCAGAGATACTTCAGAGTGACTGGAATCTCATGTTGAGAAGGATAGATCACTGCATAAGAACACCAGTAACAAGTATTGAAAAGTTAAATGTAATATACACTCAGCTTCAAATTTTTATGAACAGTATTCATGGACGATGGTTCCAAACATATCCTGCTAACACCAGTGATATTGAGTTTCATCTGATAAAAGAGAGAAAGGTTTGTCTTCGTCAGCAATTAATCGATAGGATTGCACAAATTGTTGACGGCGGAAAGGATAGCGCACTCTGCGAAATTATTGCTCGCTTATTGCTATCCTATTCCTTTGATAGTGAGCATAACTTTTCTGAGATTGCACCATCATTAGAAGTACTTTTAAATTCTAAACCTAAAATGACAAGAAGGAGATAACTTATGCAGCAAACAGGTTCTAAAAAATCAAACGGTTTGGTATTAATTGCAGTTTTATATATACTTGGTATATTTATGGGCGCTATTGATACCGGTATTGTAACCCCGGCAAGAACAATAATACAGGGAAATTTAGGTGTTGATGACAAAACAGGTATTTGGATGATTAATATATTCACTTTAGCATATGCAGCTGCTATACCCATAGCAGGTAAGCTTGCAGATAGACTAGGAAGAAAGTACATATATCTTATATGCATTGCACTATTTGGTCTAGGCTCCCTTATATGTGGTCTCTCACAGGACTTTTCAAGCTTTCCAATGCTCCTAACAGGACGTGTTATTCAAGCTATAGGCGGCGGTGGTATCATGCCAATAGCAAATGCGGAATTTGGAACAAGTTTCCCAGAAGAGAAAAGAGGTATGGCTCTAGGTATTATCGGAGGCGTTTATGGTATAGCAAACATCCTCGGGTCAACCTTTGGTAGTGCTATCCTTGATATTTTCGGTTCAAATAACTGGCAGTTCCTGTTCTATATAAACCTGCCTATTTGTTTAGTAGTAATAATACTAGGAGTAATTAAACTGCCTCTTCACAGACCAGGCGACTCCAAAAAGATTGATTTTTTGGGTACTTTGATTATAGTAACAATGATTGTATCCTTCTTGTATGGTTTGAAAAATATAGACTTCTTCAACTTTAGTGAGACAATTAAAAATACAAATGTGTACCCCTTCCTTTTGGCCTTTGTTATTTTGCTGCCAATATTTATATTAATTGAAAGGAAGGCTCAGGACCCAGTTTTAAACCTTACCTATTTCACAGATCGGCAGATTCTTATTACTCTAATTGTAGCTACATTTGTAGGAATATGTATGATGGGTATGATATTTGTACCGCAATTCTCAGAAAATGCACTGCATATTAAAAGTGGTAGCGGTGGCTACTTTGTTACTATTTTGGGTATATTCACCGGTATTGGTGCCCCAACGAGTGGGAAGTTGGTTGATAAATACGGTCCAAAGAAGGTACTAATGGGAGGCTTCTTTATTTCCTTGCTAGGTGCATTATTCTTAGCCTTTATCGCCTCACAGGTAAGCAATCTTCTCACAGTAATAGTTAGCTTGGCACTTATCGGTTCAGGCTTAGGATTTGTAATGGGCTCTCCACTAAACTATATGATGCTCTCAAATACAAAGCCGGAAGACTCAAACTCTGCACTGGCAACCCTATCCCTCATGCGTTCAATAGGTACAACAATTGCACCAGCTATAATGATAGGCTTTTTGGCAAATGCGGGGCTCACGGCACAGGATAACCTAATGAATATGCTGCCACAGCCTGAAGCCGATGCAGCATTTACCCAGGAAGCAAATAAAATTTCAAAAACCGTTGAAGATATGAAAAACGACCCAAACATGAAGGATAAGCTTAAGGACGTAAATATTCCAGACCTCTCAAAAATGGGAGATATGAACTTTGATATGACAGGAAACACAACCTTGCCCGATGATATTTTGAAGGATTTACAATCAGCGGATGTAACAAACATAGTGGAAAAAACAAAAAAAATTGCCGACTATATGTTTGATAAAAATGTACCTCCAGTAGTTGTAAAAATACAAGATGGTGTTCAAAATGGCATAGACGGGATGAGTAGCGGCTTGACCTCCATGGACAGCACAATTAAGGAAATGGGCGATGGCATTTCTGGACTGGATAAAGCTATTGAAGGAATACAAACACCAATAGATAGCATGTCCAAAGCTGTAAATGATATGACAAAAGCAGTTGATGGTATGATTCAAGGCATAGACGGTATGAAAAAAGGTATTACAGGGCTAGAGACTGCAATAAAAGGAATGGAACAGGGCTTAAAAGGGCAAAATACTGCTCTTACTCAGATGAAAAAAGCATATGACATGATTACAAGCGGTCAGATGCCAAGCGGAGGCCAGATGCCGAATAATACTCAAGTACCTTCTACAGGTGCTCCACAGAACGCGTCCTCAAGCAGTGGTACTCAAGCTAGTAGCAGTTCTTCCGGAATGCCAAGCGATGTAGCACAAAAGATGCAGGAATACATGAAGAATCCTGCTAAGCTCAAAGAAGATATTGCCACAATGGAGACCTCCATAAAAACCTTGCAGGCTAAGTATGATGCAGCTGTTAAAGAAAAGACAGAACTTGAGAAGAAGCTTGCAGATACCCAAAGTCAAAAGGCAGCACTCGAAGTACAAATTAGCACTTTGACTGCTAAAAAGACCGAGTTGGAAACCCAACTAGCAGATACAAAGAAACAACAAACTGATCTGACCACAGCTGCAACGGAAATTAAAACGGCAAAGGATGATCTAAGCAATAATATTGCAGAATGGAAAGTCTTCAAGGATTCTGTCCCAGCTGCATTTGATAGGTCAAAGCAAGCATACTTTAAGGCTATTGATGATTTAGGACCAGTGATTGAGGATACCTTCCAGGCTTCACTCAATATAGGGTTTAAACAGATGTATCTGACAGTTTCCGTTTTCAGTATACTATCGCTTATAGTGCTTATGTTCTACAGAAAGAAACCTAAAATAAATATTTGAGATTAGTAAAAAAGTCCCTCTCGCAGGGACTTTTTCTACTATGACTGAGCCTGAAATATTTGACGGTATATCCATTATGACTGAGCCTGGAATACTGACGTAATATTTGTTGAGCTTAATGGTATTGTTGATTTATATGCAATTCTAATGTATCTTAAGAATCTATTAGGAGCAACAATTGTTGCCGTTCCCTTAGCAATAGTAGCGTCTGCCCCATCATCAGCCCAATTTGTATTGTCTGGGCTCAATTGTATTTTGACTGATGCCGCGTTTAAATCACCAACGTTAGCTACATAAAAAGCATAGGAATTGTAGTTACTGATATCCTGCCCTGAACTATATGCATAACTGTCACCTGTCGCTTGATTTGTAAGCAAGTTTACACTTGTAAATACATGTGTATTTACCTGAATATTTCCCGATGAATCGGTTCTAATTGCTCTGTTAGTACTTCCATCATTACCGTAGACTAGTATACTATCACTGGCCTGGGTTACTACTACGCTTACCTCATCAGAACTAGTCAATGGCCTTATATCCAACTGGCCCGACGAATTTGTCTTTAATATCCTGTTCTCTGAGCCATCATTACCATAAACTGCAATACTGTCACTTGCCTGAGTTATTACTACGCTTACCTCATCAGAACTGGTCAGAGGTCTTATATCCAACTGACCGGATGAATTTGTCTTAATTATCTTGTTCTCTGAGCCATCATTACCATAAACCGCAATGCTGTCGCTGGCCTCATCTACTGAAACTGCTAGGGGATCAGCGGCATCTGTTACAATTTTAAGCCTTCCTGATGCATCTGACTTTATGTTTATAACGTTGCTACCATCAGTTGCGTAAACCTGATTTTTCAAGTTGGACGGGGAATCCTGATATATAGGCATTCCTGGCATATTATCACTCCTAAAAATATCCTTTAACTATTATCAATATATTCAGGTGCCCTTTTATATGTTAATATATTATGTAATAGCATTTTGGGCTTGAAACCATACAGATATTGGATTATTAGCAGGATAAGTCATGTTTTTATATGCAACTCGGATGTAGAAATTATATTTATATGGTTCAAAAGTAACAAGTTCTTTAGGACCTATACTATAAACAGGGCTACTCACATATGTATACTTTTTGTCCGGGCTAATCTCAATATAGCATTGTACATCATGTTCTCCAAAGTTATATACACTATAGCTGTACTTACTAAGCCCACTACAATTTAGCCATGCCGAATATTTAATTGAAATTGTGCTAAGGTAATCTCGCCTCCACTGGTATGTTTTGTCATCATAACTGCATGTACTGTGAATCTCTAAATTTATAGGATATCCCGAATGATAAGAGAATTCTTTACCGGCACTGTATTCATCTACACTAGTAAATAAAGAGATATCAATATTCCCTTCAGATCCTTTAATGTATTCCGTTAGATCCCATTCATATATGCCACTTGAGGTAACGATACACTGGCACTGTGTCAAACAATTGTTTATTTTTAAATAGATACACGTTAATGCTGCTTGTGTATTAGCTTGGCAGCAAAACATTCTAAGTACAGCCGAAGAAATACTAGAGTTTCTACAGTCAATAAGTGTAGTGTTAAAATAAAGAGTGCAACGATAAAGCTTATCTTCATCGAATAATCCTACTCTCACACACTCGTCACTATAAACCTCTGCATCAGCACTTATGTAACAGCTTATAACTTTATATGGTGAAATAAACACTTTATCCATTTTGTCACCCTGAAAAAATAAACACATTACACTATATGGAAAGAGTTTTGTCAATGCTACCACTTCAACAAAATAGGCTTATATAATTTTTCGAGAGCTTCAAAAAAGCCTTCTATTGATTTATTAAGAACTGTAAGATATATGCAGATGGTCTAATCAAGTTGACATAATAGTAATTTATCCATTAGAATTACACTAAAATCTATTTTATTCATAATTTTTCAAAATATCTATATATAACATGTTTCAGGGGGAAAAATGTATTTTAAACTAAATAAGAAATCATTATTTTCACTATTTTTAGTGGTAGTTATGGTAACTAGCCTATTATTAAGAACAGGTGCAGCAGCTTGGGATAAATATTCTCAGTATATTCCTGACCAAACACCAGTAATCAAAAGCCACTTGCGTGCTGCGTGGATTAGCACCGTTTACAACCTTGATTGGCCTTCTAGTAAAACTGCCAGTATAAAGGATGACACTGCGAGAATACAAGCTACAAAGGACGATTTAATAAAACTGCTTGATAAGGCTGTAGCCATGAATATGAATGCTGTCTTTATACAAGTGCGTTCAACAGCTGACGCATTCTATAAATCTGATTTAGTGCCTTGGTCACAATACCTTACGGGAACCTTTGGCAAGGACCCCGGCTTTGATCCATTGCAGTTTGCAATTGAAGAATGTAGAAAAAGAAATCTAGAAATACACGCATGGTTTAATCCATATAGGGTATCCACAAGTACAAGTGCAGCTGTTACCTCTTCACTTGATATCCCAAAAAGTGTATATAAGGAGCATCCTGAGTGGATTAAGGTTGCAAACAACCGATACGTAGTAGACCCAGGTATACCAGAGGCCAGAAAATGGGTTCAGGATTGCGTAATGGAAGTGGTAAACAAATACGATATCGATGGTGTTCATTTTGATGATTATTTCTACTATGAAGCTGTAAATAACGAGATGGGCGACGATACCACTTATCAGAAGTATAATAATGGACAGTTTACAAATAAAGCTGATTGGAGAAGAAACAATACCTATCTCTTAGTAAAAGAGCTTTCTCAAAAAATAAATTCAGCTAAGCCATGGGTTAAATTTGGTATAAGTCCATCAGCTATATGGAGAAACAAAAAAGATGATCCTGCAGGTTCTAATACAAATTCAACATATACTAACTATGATAAGTGCTATGCAGATACGAAGAAGTGGGTGGATGAAGAGCTCATAGACTATATCTGCCCTCAGATTTACTTCACATATGAAAATCCTGCGGCACCATATGGAGAGCTTGTAGAGTGGTGGTCTAATCTAGTAAAGGGGAAAAATGTTCACCTCTATATTGGACAAGCCTTATATAGGATAAATGAAGGCAATAGCACGTCAGACAAGGATTTTTCTGTTGAAAACGGAGTTGCCGAAATGACAAGGCAGCTTAAGCATAATGCAACTAAGCAAGAAGTAAATGGCAGCATATTGTTCAGGATGAACAATACCTTCCAATCCACTATGCAGCAGGTAACTAATACAATTCAGAATGATTTGTGGTCAACAATGACGCTTGTACCTATAATGCCGTGGAAGGGCGGTAAAGCACCTCAAACACCGCAAACAGGTAAGCTCGCTAGCCAAAGTAATGGAATAAAGCTGACGTGGGAAGATGCCTCTAGTAGCACAGCCTACTATGCAATATACAGATATTCAGCAAATGAAAAGATTGACATTACTGCTGATTCAAGTGCTAAAAACCTCATTGCAACAGTACGAAAAGCTGGTACGTCAACGCAGACATATACTGATACTAACCGTAATGACCCAAATGGGGTGGTTTATGTTATAACCGCACTAGACAGGCTTCACAATCAAAGTGGTGGATTGAAGCTCACATATCAGTCCAAATATTTTAAGGATGTAGGACAAAATATTGCGTGGGCAATTGACTCAATAGATAAGTTATACGAGGCAGGTATTGTTAATGGTGATGGTAAAGGAAACTTTATGCCCATACACAATACAACAAGAGCGGACTTTATAACAATGCTGGTAAGAACGCTTAAGCTTGAATCAGAAATAACAGATAATTTTGATGATATCCCAAAGAGTGCATATTATTATGAACCTGTTGCTATAGCAAAGAAATTAGGTATTACTACAGGAACGGGTGGTAATAAATTTTCACCAACTGCATATATCTCCAGGCAAGATATGATGGCCCAGGTATACAGGGCATTAAAGCAGGTTGGCTATCCACTTGAACAGGCAAGCATCAGTGATCTCAATAAATATGAGGACGCCAATCAAATAAGTGACTATGCAAAAGAAGCCATTGCGGCTCTTACCAAAAATGGAATTGTAAATGGTACCGGAAAGGGCATTAACCCTAAAGGACTTACCAATAGAGCGGAGGTCGCTAAAATACTCGCTAATTTTGTAGGCTATGTTAGATAGTGGGCTGCATTTAATTTGAAGGCCATATACAATTGAGTGTCATGCTAAATTTGTACGCTACAAATTTGTAGCTATACTGAATTTATACGCTATACTAATTTGTAGCTATACTAAATTTGTACACTAGAGATAATCTGAACGCTATACTAATTTTGAAGGTAATATTCAAGTAATGCTATTTAAGGACACATCATATACCAATAATAAAATATGGATAACGTGGTCAAATAAGCAGGCCCCAATAAGTTAGATTTTTATATCCAACTCATTGGGGCCTGCTTTATAGGACAACACTTTTGTTTGTAGTTATTTATTCATTGATAGCCTCTATTCCCTGTTCTTTGAGCTTCTCTAAGTTATCTTTCATGCTTTTTAGTGCTTCTGCCGAATGTCCTTCCCATTTATCTATTTCTCCCACTACTTTCAATGGAAAACGTGTACGGTATGAACGCGTTGGATTACCAGGAAATTTTTTATCCGTCAGATTTGGGTCATTCTCAAATTCACCCGTAGGCTCAACAATATATATTCTTTCTTGCCCATCACCAACCGCAAGCTCTGCGCCCCATATAGCCGCATCTAAGGTTGCTGTCATGTAAATAAAGTTAGCTTTCTTAAATGCACCATAATTAGATGCAAAACCTATTTTAATTAAGTCACCCTTTTTTAGGTTAGCCTTAGTTCCATGATAAAATGGTCCATTATCCAGAACTCCATCTGATTCTTTGTTGCCTAGTGTTCCATTTTTAGTCATATCAAATCCCTCCAAATATTATATCCAATCATTATCATTTTAGGGTATATATGCCCAAATTTACAGACTTATATATTTTCTAAATGTTTGATATAATTATATTAGAGAGATATTACTTCGTATAAAATCCTTAATACAATTAGTGAGAATTTTTACTTCGCAAAATACTTTGAAAGCACCTGAGATGTAATTCGTGCTGCAGCAGTCCCACCATATCCACCCTCTTCAACAAGCACAGCAATCGCTACTTGTGGGTTATCATAAGGTGCAAACCCTATAAACCAACTGTGTGGGGTTTTTGACTCAACGTGTTGAGCTGTTCCGGTCTTCCCACACACTGAAACTCCTTTTACCTGTGCGCGAGTACCCGTTCCCTTTGAAACTACCTCCTTCATATATAGTTTTATTTTACCTATATTTTCAGCATTAGAAATAGTAGCTATCTCATCGGGCTTAAAGCTATTAATAGTGTTTTGATTATAGTCAGTTACCTTTGAAACCAGTGACGGCTTCATCATTATGCCATCATTTGCAACCGCCTGTGCTACAAGCGCCATCTGAATTGGAGTTGCCAAGATTTCAGCCTGCCCTATTCCTGTCTGAGCCAGATTTCCCTTTTCATTTGAAGAATAATCCGGGAATCTGCTTGTATCAATAATTAATCCATCAGAAGGAATATTTTTATTAAACATGAACTTCTGTGCTGTATCAAAAAGGTCATTATTCAGCCTGATTCCAAGCTCACCAAAGTATACATTACTTGAGCGAACCATGGCATCATGTAAATTTATATTACCCATAACCTTATTATTATCATTTGCTAGGGTATATCCTCCACCTAAGTCAATCTTTCCCTTATCTTCATACACTTCATTTTCGATTCCTGATATGTTGTCTAGTGCGCTAACACCTGTAACTACTTTAAATGTAGAACCAGGCGGATACATTCCTGATACAGCCCTGTTCAAAAGAGGGATATCTTTGTCCTTATTGAGAGCGTCCCAGTTTTGAGATAGCTTGTTTGGGTCAAAGGATGGCTTGGAAACTAATGCTAGAATCTCCGAAGTCTTTGCATTGAGCACTACTACTGCTCCATTTTTATCACCTATTGCATCATAGGCTGTTTTTTGTAAGCTGTAGTCAAGTGTTGTATAAACATCATCACCCTTTTTGTTGGTTGACTTAAAACCATTTGCAAGCCATGCTACAAAAGATGTGGAAATATTGGAAGAAAGCCTTTGATCATAAAGATTTTCAATCCCTGTTATTCCAAATCTCTCATCAAAGTACCCCAAGGCATGAGCCGTAGCTGCCCCTCCCTTATAAACCCTCTTGTACTTTCCATCATCAGTTTTCTCACTGACAGATAATGCCTTGCCGTTACGGTCGAATATGGTTCCTCTCTCAACTTGATTTCTTATATCCCAAAGTCTCTTATTATCAGTGTTAGTAACAATTTGAGGTCCTTTTACAAGGGTAAAATAGGATAGGTACCCCATCAACAGTAAGAAAACTGCAAGAAATACAATCATTACACGTTTTATGTTTGCTGTGAGTTTATCCATTTAGTCCCCTCTCTTGTATATTCTTTGTTCACTTATATCTCTTTCGCCTTCAGATATCTTGAAAATTATACTTATTGCAAGATAGCAAATAAGTATGGAAGTACCTCCATAGCTTACAAATGGTAGTGTTATACCTGTAAGCGGCAAAAATCCTGTTACCCCACCAACTATTACGAGCGTTTGTGTTGCCAGCATTACGCTTAAGCCTGCAGTCAACAGTTTTGTGAAGTTGTTATTTGCTAATATAGAGCTTCTTATGCACCTATAAAACAAGATAAAGTTCAGTATGAGTATTGCAAACCCCATAAACAGCCCCATTTCTTCACATATGACTGAAAAAATAAAGTCTGATTGATTTACTGCTACATATTCAGGATGCCCAAAACCCAAACCCGTACCAAACATACCTCCTGTAGCTATAGCATACATGGATTGAACCACTTGATAACTCTCATTATAAATATAGGGCCAGGGGTCCAGCCAAATAACGAATCGTTGCCTTACATGAGAAAAGATAGCAGCACTTGCTGTTCCGCCAAGGATAAAAAGACCCAGTGCTATAATTACATATAATCTTTTCGAAGTAGCGAGATAGACCAGCGTTACCGAGATAGCAAATATCATTAAGGCAGTACCCAAATCCCTCTGAAGCATCATAAAACCAAGTGAAATTACAACAACTATCCCCGGTTCCATCAGCTTTTTAAAGGAATGTCCCTGGGATAGTGCACTAGCTAGATACAGTATAAGAAAAATCTTTCCGAATTCAGAGGGCTGAAAGCTTACCGGCCCAATCAAAATCCAGTTTTTTGCTCCATATATCTCGGTACCAAAAAAGGTGGCAAGCCCCATAAAAAGTATGGTCGCAGCCAAAAACAAGTACCTGAGCTTTGCAATTCCTATCAGGCCTTTTTTGAAAAATATAACGATTACCAAGAAGGCAGTAATTCCAATTAGAAGCCATATCCCCTGTTTTATACCGGAATCCCTTTCCAACCTGGTAAGCATGATAAGTCCTATAGAGGACAGCAGTATAACAACCAGAAAAATAACTCTGTCTCCTGACGAATAATACCTTTTTAGCAGCCATGTACTGATTATACTGACTAATATAAGACAAAGGCCTGTTATCACAGGCATTATCTCAAACTCTCCACTTATTACAGATACACTTGCAAAACCAGTCAATATAAAAAGATATATTGTAAATTGAAGCCATCTGAGTTTTTTACTCATTATATAACCTTCCCTACCCAACTAAAGTAACCACTGTATTAAACTTCAATGAACTAGAGTACCTCTGTACTAAAAAACCTTCAATATACCACAGTAATCGCTGTATTGAAACATCTATCGACTGCATAACCGTTGCATTGAAACTTCTATCAAACAGCATAACCAATGCATTAAAACATCAATCAACTACAGTGAATGCCGTATTTGATATTCTAATCTCATCACCCGATTGAAGGATTCTTTTGTTAACAATAACACCGTTTACAAATGTTCCATTAGTTGAATTCAAATCTTCTAAAGTATACCGACCATCCGAATAAGTAATGTGGGCATGGAAGGACGATACCGATGCTGCAGGCAAAACAAGGTTGTTTTGCGGACTACGCCCGATAGTAATCTTATTGGATATGGGTATTTCATAGCCCTCTTGAAACCCTGCATTATCAGTACTATATAGAACTCTAATGCTCCAGCCAAGATTGCCAGCATTGCCAGGGGTACTCTTTTTAACCTCTCTTGACATTATCCTGAGTACCTGTACAATGATAACAAAAATTATTATTATCAATAAAAACTTAAAAACCTGACTAAGAAAGCTTAAATCCATATATACCTCTTAATACCTCTTTTAATTAAATTCATCTATCTCTTTTGATTAAAATCATCTTTTAGCCTAATTATAACAAAAAACATTTAGCAGACAAAGCTTATTTCAAAAGTGACAATGATGTTTCCTTTGCGAAGTTCTGTACATTATATAGGATTAATACGTCCTTTACTCCATAAGTGTTGGCAAAGTCTGATATAGAAATGTTTAAAAATCTCAGGTCCATTACATATATTTCTTCATAATGGTTCGCCAAAAAAGGAATAAAGCAGTTTGCATAAGAATCCTTTATAACCATTAGCTTCTTCCCATTTTTTATAGAAGTGCTAATCTTAATAGCAGGGTGGTTATTATCTAAAAATACACTGTATTTATCCTTCTTTTCCAGATGAGACTTCTCATACATAGTATTTGTACTCTTGTTTTCTGCGATATACTCTACAGTAACAGCATTTGCTTCCTTAGGATAAAATATGCTTAACTCATCGGGTGTAGCAAATGTAAAGTTACCCTTTGAGAACAGGGAGCCATAAAATTCCTTTGCTTCAGTTACTATGTCAAAGCTGCTGATATCCATTGGAGCAATACCACTTTGTATACAGTACTGCTGATATGCGTAGTACGCACCAAGCGTTGTCCAGTGATGGTCCGTCTTGTAGAATATATACTCCTTCTCTGCTTCCTTAAGAGCAGGGTACACATTTACAAGGTTAATATTATCCTCCAGATAAGCTTGTGCATCATTAATGTAATCATTTTCATCGTAGGGTGTCGCAAAAAGAGGAAGCTTATCTTCCAGTACTTTTGTAGCTGTAGGAACTAACATAAGACTAACATTAAAATTCCTCGAAAATTTATTAATATATCCAATATTTCTTTTTAGAAGCTCTAAGTCGGGGGTTTCAAACTTTTGCAGCAAGTACCCATCAGAGCCAATATAAACACCATTACTATCCTTTTTCTGCAGTAGTATTTCGCTTGCTGTTTTTACTGCAATGAATTGGTCCCTGAAAGGAAATTGATCCGAAACATATTCCTCGAAGCCCTTGGCGAACTTCCCTGATTGTATATTTTCAGTATTGAACTTAGGCTTTTGTGCAAGTGTACGATTCTCCAGCTCTGAAAAGACCTTATCTGGTATAAGGAAAATCAAAATACCCAGTGCAAATAAATATATAACAAATGATATAGATAATACCTTTTTCAAACTAGTCACCCCTTAGAATCTAAAATATAAGAATGGATTAAATGTTGAATCTACCAAGTATGCCGTACTCAAAAATAGTACCGTCATATAGAAACCATACAGAACCCATCTATTTATTTTTCCCCTCATTCTATCCATTAATGGTGTGGCAAACAGAACAGCAATAATAAATAGCACCAAATAGTTCAGTATGAGGTATAGCGTATTATTATTGATTATTTCAGTGCCTCCCAGTCCAAACATAGTCCTCAGATATTGACCTATGAGATCCATTTTTTCAAGTGAAAAGAACACCCAGCTAATGAGAACTGCTACAATCAAATAAATTCTGGAAACAAATGCTGGTAGCCTTTCAAAAGCCTTAATAAGAAAGGATTTTTCCAAAACTAACAGTACTGAAAAGTATAAACCCCAGATGATAAAATTCCAACCTGCACCATGCCAGAAGCCAGTTAAGAACCATACTACGAATAAATTCATGTATAGCCGGATACTGCCTACACGATTTCCCCCTAATGGAATATATACATACTCTCTAAACCAGCTCCCCAGAGTAATATGCCACCTTCTCCAGAATTCCGTTATACTCCTTGATATATATGGGTAATTGAAGTTTTCAGGGAATTGAAAGCCCATCATTTTTCCCAATCCTATAGCCATATCAGAATAACCGCTAAAATCAAAATATAGCTGTAGAGCAAAGGCCATTATGCCCAACCATGAACCTACAAGTGTAAGCTCACTTTGCGGCAGTGCCTTGACATTTTCCCACAAAAGTCCAATGTTGTTTGCTATAAGCACCTTTTTGCCAAGTCCCTCAATAAATCTCATGGTGCCTTCGCCAAACTTGTCCCAGCTAATTGTTCTTTGGTTTATCTCTTTTTCCACGTGAGAATAGGTTACAATTGGGCCCGCAATTAGCTGGGGAAACATTGAGATATATGCCCCAAATGAGATAATATTCTTCTGTACACCTATTTTCCCCCTATAGAGATCTATAGTATATGACATTGTCTGAAAGGTATAAAAAGAGATACCTATTGGGAGAGCAATGTTTAAAAGTCCAATTGAGGCTCCAAATATACCATTTATGTTTGAAATAAAGAAATCTGTATATTTAAAGAATCCAAGCAAGGATAAATTAACCACAACAGAGGTTATCAAGAATATCCTGGCAATCGACTTCTTTTCTCGGAATCTATGAATAAACAATCCAATGATATAGTCAAATACCGTTGAAAAAAGCATGATAAATATATATATGGGTTCTCCCCAAGCATAAAAAATCAGACTGGCAATGAGCAGCACAAGATTTCTGATGCCTTTTGGAGATACATAATATATCACAAAAAATACTGGTAAAAATATGAACATAAATAGCAAACTACTAAATACCATCTAATTCTTCCTCTCTAGAAATTGACTAAGCTTTATGCAAAATCAGAATACTTATATACATGTAAAATGAAAAGATCAAGCATTAATAAACTAAAAATACGTGTCTATTATTGTAAAGCCTCGGCAAGATGATAACTTTCCGAGGCTTTTTTTATTTCATACTAATATTGATTATGATTTGTGTTATTTGATTAAATTATCAAAGTTTTTGACTATTGCTTCAGAATTATCACTTATCATCAGTATTGCATAGTTACCCTTTGAAACAATTTTTCTGTTTGCAGCATAGTCTTTTTCAGCAGGATACCATGCTTCTTGCTCCTCAATTACTGCGCCTCTCTTATTCAAAGCATCAACTATTTTTGAAACATCATTTACATTCTTAACTTTGAATACAGCATATTCCAATGAAGCTACTGCGCTCATCATTGGCTTTTTAACAACATAGCTGTCCAATAACGAAGCGTCCAATCCATATTTGTCCTTAAACATATCTGCGTCCATGTCTAAGAGTTTTGGAGTTTCTATTCCTGCTAATATCTTATCAAACACCTCAGAAGCTGAAAGCGCTGTCGCAGCTGGTTTTTCAGCAGATGGCTCTGATGGTTTTGTGCTTGGCTCCGTTGGTTTTGATGTACTTGGAGTTGATGTACTTGGTTTGGATACACTTGGCTTTGAAACGCTCGGTGTTGATGCATCAACTGGCTTTGATGTACTTGGTGTTGAAGCACTTGGCTTTGATACAGTTGAATTTGATGCACTTGACTCTGACTGTGAATCCTCTGCCGGTTTTTGCTCCGGAGTCTGTACCTTTTCATTTTCTTCTGCTGTAGAATCTTGCGAAGCCTCTGTGTTTGTGGATTCAGTCGCTGAGTTAGTAGAGTCGGCAGTTGTACCTGAGTCCCCTGTCACAGTTGATTGTGTAGTCGCTGTATTTTGCGCTATATCTCCGTTAGCCTCATTATTTCCGCATCCCGTCATAGAAAAAGCTATCATTGCACTTAGTGCCATGCAAATAATTTTTGTTTTCATGTAATCCCCCTATTATTATCTCTGGTGTATTTGTCAGCCTTTATTGCCATTACTAACAAGCTATGCTATGCCTTTAAAAAAGCTATACTATAGCCAACAAGCCAATATTTACTTTAATAAAAGCTATGTATAGCCAACAAATACTATTTGACGTAAAATGTCGAAAAAAGTTCCAAAGAAATTAAAAAAATTTAACAGACTCATAGGATAGGTATGCTCTCAACAGGTTAAAGCCCATAAATAAAAACCACCTAAAAAGGTGGCTTTGTATTTAATCGAATCTTTAATGTGGTTAAAAATAATGTTTAATACACTTAAGAATAGATGTACTATAATTATTTTATGTATGAACAGCAGTAATCTGTTAGCTCAGATATTATAAGCTTAAAGCTAGAATTCGCCTTAACCTCAAAGCTCTGACCACCTTCTATATTTACCCAATTGTCTTGGTCAGGTAGTAAAACCTTGAGCTTGCCCCCTAATATCTCCATAATCTCCTTGTCACCAGTACCAAACTCATACTCCCCCGGCATCATGATTCCAAGCGTCTTCTTTTCCCCATCGGCAAAAATAACTGTTCTGCTAGTAACCTTTCCATCAAAGTATACATTTGCCTTTTTTATCACTGTAACATTTTCAAAACTACTCATTTTAACCTTCCCCCGTTTTATATATATGGATTTTCTTTCCCTACATATTCAGCTCTTTATTCTGATTTGAAGCCTCATTTCTCTTTTTAATCATGGCTACAAGTATTACTGCTATAATACATGCCCCGGCAGCTATAGCAAATGATATCTGCAGTCCGTTTGATATCTCCTTGCTAGTTCTTAGATACTTTGCAATAATAGGGAAAACAATTGCAGAAGTACCGAAGCCTAACATTACACAGCCATAGTTTGCTCCGGCATTTTTTAGACCAAAGAAATCAGCTGTAAGAGCTGGATATACTCCAGAATACCCGCCGTAAGCGAAGGCAATAAACGCTATAAGCACCAAGAATAGAATGCTCTTTGCACTAATAAGGATTAATGCAGCAACAGTAGTTATAGCTATAAGTATCAATATAGTAATCTTTCTTCCCAATTTATCAGAAAGCCATGGAGCAACCAATCTTCCGCACGCACTTGCAATACCCGTAATCATAACACCCGTCAGTGCAAGATTATTTGAAAGCCCCCTCTCAACTCCCATTGTTTTTAGTAAAGGGTTCAAGATAAAATAAGCTGGAGTAGCAAGCATGAGTGATAGTGTAATCAGATAAAATTGTGGGGTTTTAAGCATTTCACCAGTAGCATACTGCTTCCCCTCTACAGCCTTAGCCTGAGATGGTGTAAAGCCTTCAGGTAAATAGCCCTGAGGTGGGTTCTTGATAAAAAATGAAGCACTAATACATATTACAAAGAATAGTGCTGCAAAGATTCTAAACGTTACTATTGCACCGAGGTTGCTCAAAAGCGCTTCAGCTACAAAAGTAAATACTACGAGAGAAAATCCGAATGCACATACAATCATTCCTGTAGCAAAGCCCCTCTTGTCTGGAAACCACTTTTGTGAACAGGTTAACGTACTTGTATATGCAACACCTACTCCAAAGCCACCAATAATACCGTAGGTTATGTACAAAAGCCAAGGGTAATCGTTTGGTAAAAAAGATGTTATAAGCATACCGGAACAGAATGCAACTGTACCAATAATTACTGCTAATCTAGGGTTGGTTTTGTCCTGTATTCTCCCCCCTATTAATATACCTATAACAAAGAAACCTAGCATAACTGATGGTGTGAGGGATACCTGTGCATCCTCCCATCCAAATGAAGCCACTACATACTTTTGAAACACACTCCACATATAAATGATACCTATGCAGAGCTGTATCATTGCACCTGCGGCTAAAACAGAATACCTATTAGTTTTTCCACTAGCCATAAAAAATCCATCCTTCCATTCTACAAATAGTAATTTTATCCATAATGATATTTATGCAAGATTACCATATACATTTTTTTCTGTCAATAAACAAATTTAATAAAGAAAAATGTACTATTTTAAACTGTTGCAATAACAAATTTTTATACCAATTATTTGTTTTTTATTGTATTATTATATTGTAATAATATTATAAAAGGATTGGTAATATGATTGAACTTTTGCCGTACATAATTTTATTCTTAAATATTCTAGGCTTTGTTATGGTCATGTTAGATAAGTACGAAGCAAAGAATAGGTTATGGAGAATTCCTGAACGCACCTTTTTCCTGCTTTCTATACTTGGTGGGGGTATAGGTGTATT
Organism: Bacillota bacterium; assembly: GCA_023439045.1. Lineage (GTDB taxonomy): Bacteria > Bacillota > Clostridia > Acetivibrionales > DSM-1351 > Ruminiclostridium. Next base: position 177,886 of record JAEXOY010000043.1, read on the forward strand.
CCTTGGATTACTGACTTTTAACCATAAAACCAAACACTGGTACTTTATGACCCTAATACCTTTTATTATTGTCATTCAGGTGCTGTTTGTTTACTACTTGGTTAATAAATAGCATTTGTAGAGATTGTGTTAGATATCATATATTGTCCATATAAAGAATAACCTTTAATAACAGCGGTTTATTAGGGGTTATTTTTTTATGGGTGTTGATAAATTTTATAAAAACTCTGCAATACTTACATTATCAAATTTTGTTACAGGATTTATTGGCTTTGCTTTTTCTATAGTATTATCAAAAAAGCTTGGACCGGAAGGCCTTGGTTTGTATGGACTTGTAATGCCAATCTACTGCTTAATGGTATGTTTAACCAGCGACGGCTTAATTACTGCCATATCTAAGCGCTGTGCAGTGTATAACAGCAAAAAGGATTATCGTAATCTCCATCGTACAGTAAAAGTAGCCTTTATTTTTATTTTTCTTTGGAGTGTTTTTGTAGCATTTCTGGTTTTTATTAATGCGTCAAACATAAGTAGCTTAATTATAAAGGATTCACGTGCTACTGATGCATTAAAAATCATTTGCCCTGCGCTAGTTTTTATACCAATGTCGGCCATAGTAAAAGGAGTATTCTACGGATTTGAGAAATTTACTGTCCCAGCAGCTATTGATATTCTTGAAAAGTGTATTCGTATATCCATTCTCATGGCTACAATAGTGATACTCAATCTTACTGATGTCACTAGCTCGGTTAGTGCGGCATATTTTGCGCTGTGTATAGGAGAAGCAATAAGCCTTGTAATGCTTGCCAGCAGCTATCGTTTTTCCATAAAACGAGTCAAACCAATAAAAACTGCCGTAAAGAATCCTTTGCAGCTGCTGGCCGATATCCTGGTCATTTCATTCCCCCTTTGTATCAATGGAGTGCTTTCATCAATACTCAATACCGCTTCAACCCTTATCCTGCCTAGAAGGTTGGTTTCTGCAGGATTTGATTATGAAAATGCTCTTGCCTTGATAGGAAAGTTTGTAGGTATGGCACTCACCACTGTTTATCTTCCTTTTATTATAGTTGGCTCCATGATGACAGTACTAATACCTGATATGTCACTGAGTCTCAGTAAAAAAGATGCTTATAGCACCCAACACAGAATTTCACAGGTTTTGAGAATTTCATTTTTAGTGGGTCTTGGCACCCTTGCTATAGCCACAGGACTATCGAAGCAGTTGGGATTACTCTTCTACGGTAGAATTGATTTATCTCCTATGATAATGTTTGCAGGTATATCTTGCTTTCTTAGTTATGTAACCTCCACATCCTTTGGTATACTTAATGGATTGGGAAAACAGAATGTGAACCTTAGGAACTCAACAATTGTTGCCGTTGAAGGATTAATATTAGTATACATATTGACTGCGATACCCGAACTCAATATATATGGTTATGGACTCTCTCTAATAATTACATCTATTACTGCATTCATTCTTAATGTAATGGAAATAAGAAAGACAAGTGAAGTGCATTTTTACCTAACAAGGATATCCGTTTATTGTATTTTTGGAGTAACTGCTTTTATGGTTTGCAGGCTTTCACTTATACTAATACCCACCAATTTATTGGTTTTCCAGGTAGTAATCCCTACAATACTTACATTTGCAATACTATTCGGATTTACAAAACTATACCTCTCAGCGACCAAGTAGTCATTCCCTCTTAGCCTAAATAGGTATTACATCTCAGCTGCCAAATAGCATTACCTCTCAGCCTAAATAGGTATTACATCTCAGGTGCCAAATAGTATTACCTCTAGCTATCAGATACGATTATGTGTCAGCTATCAGATACGATTATGTGTCAGCTTCTAGATCGGATTATATCTCAAACCTTAAAATGGGTCGCGTGACAACTCACACTACAAAAATCCTAATAGCATTTACTCCCATTGCTTTGATTGGTATAATAATTCCTGTACTTATTAAGCCAATTAAAGGGGATAGTTAAATGTATAAATATGTAGTATTTGATGTCGATGGTACGTTAATGAACAACGAGAAGGCGGTTAATTTCGCCTATCAATCTGTGATCTTTGAGAAATACGGGAGATATTTTACACACGAGGAGCTTCTAAAAGGTTACGGTGTACCAACTCCAAAGGCTTTAGAAAAATACGGCTTTACAGATATTGAGGCAGCACAAGCAAGCTACTATAAATATCTTATTGAGGGATTCAGAAAGTGTACAACCTTCCCTGGAATAACTGAATTACTAGATGAACTGGTTGCAAGAAAATTACCTCTTGGAATAGTTACCTCACGCTGCGGTTATGAGGTTGATTTTGATGATGGCTTGAGACCTCTACTGAAATATTTTGACCATATTGTTTGCTCGGATGATACTACACTTCATAAGCCAAATGCAGAGCCTCTTTTAAAAATGCTAGAAAAGCTGGGTGCCAGCCCAGAAGAGAGTATATATATAGGAGATACCCAGTTTGATTGCATGTGTGCAAAAAATGCAGGCGTAAAATTTGGTCTTGCAAAATGGGGTTCCAACAATGCCGACGCAATAGCTGCAGACTACATTTTAAACAGTCCTGCTGAACTGCTGGAGCTGTTATAAAATATACGCGCCAGCTGTTGCTCATTTTCATCTACCCATTTAATAATACCAGCTGTCTTATCAATCTGCTCAGCAAGCACTTCCTCTGCATTCATTATGCCGTTATCAATGCTGTTTTTCATTCTTAACAAGAAGTGTAAGAAAACATCTAGCCTTCTTAGCTCAATTAATAGCGGCAACACCTCTTTTTCTTCATTAGTTAACTGGAGCTCCTTTGAAAAGCCTCTCCAAATTGCATTTATCTGTTCCAAAATGTAATCGCTATTTTGTTCAGTAGTATCACTGTCATGGCCTGCTGAATTAAGCATTGAACATAATAGGTCAGAGATACATACGGCACACTCCATCGCTCTTAGGTCCCAGGTAATGAACTCAAAATCCAGCACTGCATTGATATTGCCCTTTGAGTCCTCCAAAAGATTGGACCTGTTTACATCACCATGGATAAGTTGATGGGGCAGAGAACTTAGCAATAGATTTATACTGAAAACTTCATTAATTCTCTTATTAATAATATTCAGCTCATTTATTTGATTTATAAATCTCCTCGGAGGCTGTTTACAGAAATTATCCAGGTATTCTCCCATGCACTCGTTATAAGCTTCCTGTAATTTATAATATGGTGTATAAGCAAGCTTCTCTATCAAATCAAGTGCTGCAAGACCTTTTGACAATTGTCCGATTATTTTACCCAATTGTTCTATATCACTTAGAGTTTTCAAGTCCGGAGTGTTTCCCTCTATATAACTAAACATTACAACCGGCTTTTCGTCAGGTGCCATTACCACATAATTACCATCTTTCGCGGCCATAGGCTTTGGCACTAAAAAAGGTATTTTGCTATGTAGTAGTCTGTTTAGTACTGCAATTTCGAAATCAATCTTATCATTATCATTATGGCAATATACACGCATCACATACTTACTGCGTTCTTTTGTAATGAAACGGGTTATGTTATTATAGCCTGATCTACCTTTCAAAATAGTAACATCTCCATCAAAGTACTTGTTTGCTATGCTTTTTAAGTAGTCCTTGCTTGTACTCATTATATATTAATTCCTCCATGTAACACTTAATTGTTTACAGTGGTTTTAATCACTGTTAATAAATAAAAAATGCCTTGGTATTAGAGATTTCGAATTTTAGTATACCAAAAAATCTCCCTGACACGGTAGCTTTTTTGGTATATGGTTGGTTACAGATTGTATTATAACTCAAATACTTAGCTAGTAACTGTCAAATGGATTATTTGTTGTGAAAACACAACAACGTAATAATACTATTGACATATATAGATGGTCGATATATATTATATATAGATAATCTATATATAGGAGGTAGTTATGCGACTTGACAAAGCACTCTTAACAGGAAGCACTACAATGCTTATTTTAAAGCTCTTGGAGGATAAAGATATGTATGGCTATCAAATGATTGAGGAACTGGCAAACAGGTCGGATGATACCTTTACTCTGAAAGCTGGAACCTTATATCCCATTCTTCATGGTCTCGAAAAGGATGAAATGGTAAGCTCATACGATAGCACCTTGGACGGGAGAACCAGGAAGCATTATCACCTCACCAACAAGGGAAAAAAGCTGCTTACCGATAAGCGTCATGAATGGAATGCCTATACTAAGGCAGTAAATAAAGTATTAGGCGGAGGCATCAGCTATGGAACAATTTGATAAGATAAAGCAATATACAAAAACTGTGTGCGAGCAAATCAGATGGAAAAAAGCACATACTAATATCTCCGAAGAAATAGAGTCTCATATTATTGACCAAAAGGAAGCGTATCTCTTGAGTGGTATGGACGAAGTAACAGCTACAGATAATGCCATTAAACAGATGGGTGACCCTGTCGTAGTGGGAACACAATTAGACCGAACTCACAGACCAAAAGCCCAATGGACAATGCTGTCTTTGACTGTAGTGCTTGTATTAATTGGTTATATCATTAATACATACATGATACATGAACCTGGCTTCCCTACTCAAAAGAGAGTTTTTCTGTCAGTATTTATTGGTTTGGGAGTAATGCTTATTGCCTACTTCCTAGACTTCTCTATCATTGCAAAATACCCTAGACTGGTATATGCAGCAATAATACTTTTTGCCATAGTAATATTTTTTGCATCACCCAGATATATTGGAGGAGCCGCTTTTTATACGGTTTATGCTTCGCTACTTTTCCCTTTAGCCTTTGCTGCCATTATATATTGGGCAAGAGGTAAGGGCTACTTAGGCATAATACTCTGCGGCATTTCAGTCTTGCTTCCAGCATTAATTACCATCTCGATACCCTCAGCAGCAAGTTTTTTATTGCTGGTATTTTCGGGGCTTATACTTCTAAGCATTGCAATCTACAAGAATTGGTTTGCAGTAAATAAGCTGTTTGGCTATTTATTGGTATATATCCCCACTTTAATATCCTTTGCACTAGTGCTTTTCAATCTTTCATATAGATTAGGTACACGGCTAAAGGTCGCATTTGACCCCTCCATAGATCCTTTAGGTCATGGGTGGCAATGTAGTGTTGCAAGAGCCTTACTAGGCAATTCAAAGCTTATTGGCACTGGAACAATGCCTAGCCAGTACAAAGATCTACAGGGCTTCTTTCCATTACCCGGTATTGATACCGACTTTAGTCTGACCTACCTTATATTTAAATTTGGTTGGATTGCATTTATTGTAATAATGGCTATAATAGTGCTATTTATAGCTAAGGGCTTTATTCTTAGCTTAAAGCAAAAAAGTACACTTGGCTTACTGGTATCATTATCAGTAGTACTTACCTTTACATTGCAAGCAGTAGGATATGTTCTTACAAATCTGGGCTTTATACTATTTGCACCCATATCACTTCCTTTAGTCTCATATGGGAATACTGCCACTATTATAAATATGGCGCTTATTGGCTTGATGTTATCGGTATTTAGAACAGGAAGTGTAGTAAATGATAGTGCTCCTATCAAAGCTTCAAATAGTGATTTTATAACCTGGGATGAAGGTAAGCTCATAATTAACTTTGGTAAGAAGTCCCGTAATTAAAGAACGTTAGCTGAATTAATTAACTAGTTATTTATTCGTTAGTAATAATTTTTTTGGTTAGCTATGCAAATAAATGCTTTCAGGGTCATAAACTCCAGACATAAATAGATTTTTCCTAGAACAGGGCTTATACTTAATCTGGGGTTCATGCTGGAGTTTATGACAAAATAATAATTTACATCGGACCTGCCTTTTTATTTCCATTCTTGGCTTTGCCTTGTATCTCAGGTACAGGATCTACATCGTTTTTCAACTTGCTTTCAGAATTATTATGATCACTTTCATAGGATGCTCTCATCCCCTTCTTTGCCATTTTAATCACCTCCAACATGTTTTTTAAAATTTGATTGTTTCATATTCATTATTTCATTTTTACTCAAAATCCATTATGTATTTTTACAAATAATCTACTTTTCTATTTTTATAAATTAATAAATATTCTGACATACAACATCAAATATTCGTCAGTAGCATAAAATATATTTAGTTTACTAAATAATTTTTTGCTGCTTATAGCAAGTGTTGGTCTTATAGTAAGGTTGCTTGTAGTATGTTTACTTGTAGTAAGGTTGCTTATATTGAGTGTTAGCTTTTATGTTTCCTTGCAGTAAGGTTGCTTGTAGTAAGTGGTATAATACACTTTTCATAGAGAAAGTTATATTTTTTACCTAAACATGTAATATTTGGTTAAAGGTTTGTAATAGTCATGCATTGTATGGTACATTAATATCAAGGAGGTGAACTATTTTGAGTTGGGGAATTTGGATTATTATAGGTATTATATTGCTAATTACTGAATTTTTAACAATGGGGTTTGTTGCGATTTTCTTTGCAATTGCAGCTATCGTAACTGGAATTGTATCGATTTTCACTGATTCAATTAGTGTTCAGTTGTTGGTATTCTGTCTCACATCCCTGATTACAGCGGCTTTTGGCCGCCCAGTACTAAAGAAATTCTTTAAAATTGATGAGGAATCACAACCCTCTAATGTGCATGCCATGGTAAATAAGAACGGAATTGTAGTTAAGGATATTACTAAGTCGCAATATGGGCAGGTTAAGGTTGACGGTGATACTTGGACTGCAGTTTGCAGTGACGGATACGAACTTCTTGAAGGCACCGAGGTGATCGTCCTTGGGGTTGATGGAGTAAAGCTAGTAGTAAAGCAAAAAAATAACTGGTAATGAAAGGAATGATGTCTGTGTTTAAGTATGTAATGCTCGCACTTGTTTTTCTTGTAGTAATACTTATTTTAATGTCACTGAAAATAGTGAGACAGTCTCAGGTGGCAATTGTTGAGCGCCTCGGAAAATACAAAGCAACATTAAATTCAGGTCTCAATGTCGTAATTCCAATATTAGATAAAATAGTTAAAAGAGTTGACTTAAGAACCCAGGTAATTGACTCGCCCCCACAGCCTGTTATCACAAGGGATAATGTAACTATGTCCATTGACACTGTTGTATATTTTCAGGTAACTGATGCTTTTAAATCAACATATGAAATAACGGATGTAGTACAAGCAATCAGGTATCTAACAACCACAACTCTGAGAGATGTTATTGGTACTATGGAACTCGATAAAACATTGTCTTCAAGAGATGACATAAATACAAAGCTACGTTTAATATTAGACGAAGCTACCGATAAATGGGGTATTAGGGTAGAAAGAGTTGAGATAAAAAACATTGATCTTCCACAGGACATAAAGGATGCAATGGAAAAGCAGATGCGTGCCGAGCGCCAAAAGAGAGCAGTAATACTTGAGGCGGAGGGTAAAAAGCAGTCTGCTATTACTGAATCAGAAGGATTAAAGGAATCCGCTATTCTCCGTGCAGAAGCAGCAAAACAGTCTGCAATATTAGAGGCGGAAGCCATTAAGGAATCAAAAATCAGACAGGCCGAAGGTGAAGCTGAAGCAATAGAAAAGCTTGCAAAGGCAGATGCTGTTAAGATTAAATATATATATACCGCCCTAAAGGAAGCAGATCTTGATTCAAACATTCTTTCACTCAAATATATAGAGGCTGTTGATAAAATGGCACAAGGCGAAAACAAGGTGTTTATGCCTTTTGAAGCTAATGCTCTCATGGGTATGGTGGGCTCATTGAAGGAATTAATAAAAGAAGCACCGGGGTCAACTCCACAAAAAGCTCCTGACAATATCAGTGAAAAAGCAGTTGAAAAGCTTACACAAAGTTCAGAAGCATAGAATAGAAGCATGGAATAGAAGCATGGAATAGAAGCATAGTATAGCAGCATAGTATAGAAGAATAATATAGAAAGCTCAGAAGAATAGTATAAAAAGTTCACAAGAATAGAATAGTACGTAAAAAAGGCTACTGCAACTCTTAACAGGAGTGTAGTAGCCTTTTCATTTATTGTATTATAGCAAAGCCTTTATTGCTTATATAATATTATTTAGTCGATCATTAACTGTGTCATCTCTTCCTTCTTGCTCTTCCTGTACACAATATATCTTGCTGCAGTAATAATTGCGCCTACAGCAGTAAGGCCTGCAGCAGCTAAGTATACTGTTTTCATTGCAAATACAAAGGTTTCCTCCATGCCATTTGAGAATGTAGAAACTGCGTATCCTAGTTTGAAGCTCATTGTTTGATAAAGAATTATGTTGGAAAAGGAAATTCCTACAACCATACCTAAATTTCTAACAAATGCATTTATACTGCCCGCTATTCCCAATCTATTTCTAGCAACCGAAGACATAATTAATGACGAATTAGGCGACTGAAACATCCCACTTCCAAGTGATAAAACCGAAAGAAAACCAACAATTGCGATTGGGGAGAACTTTATTGAGAGCGTTGACATTAGAATCATGCCACAGCACGTAATACTTAATCCTATAAACGTCAGAATCTCCGATCCTATTTTATCTGACAAATAGCCACTGAGTGGAGAAACTGCTGCCAAAACAAGAGGACTGGCCATAAGAAGCATTCCTGACATTGCAGGTGACAACTTCAGTGCATCCTGAAAATAAAAAGGCAATATTATATTGGACACACTTATAGTTATAAATACTATAAAAGCACAAATCAAACTCACACTAAAAAGCTTGTTTTTGAATAATGAAAGTTCCAGCAATGGAGTATGTGCTTTCTTTTCTGCAAATATAAACGCTATAAATGATATAATTGCTATGGCAAAGCCAACCAAAACATAGTATTGGGTATACCCGAATTGCTCGCCAACAAGCAATGCTCCAAACAACGTAACTATTGATACAAGGAGCAGAGCTGCACCCTTGAAGTCAAACTTATCATTTGCAAGCTCACCGTCCTTTGGAAGCACGCATTTACCCATTATTAGGGCAAATATCCCGATAGGTATATTTATAAGAAAGATATATCTCCAGCTTATGCTGTTTACAATGACTCCACCTAGTGGCGGGCCAACTAGTGTTCCGAACGCAACAAATGAGCCAATCACACCAAGAGCCTTCCCTCTCTGGTTGTGAGGATATACCATGGTGATTATGCCCTGATTTGTAGCCATAAATGCTGCAGCTCCAAATGCTTTTATAATTCTAGCCACTACTAGTATCCACAAATTAGTTGCAAGTGCGCAAAATAGAGAGCCCAAAGTAAAAATTATTATTCCCAGTTTGAATATTTTAACCTTACCCTTTATATCTCCCAATCTCCCAAATATAAGAATAAATGCGGATATAGTAATTAGATAGCTAGAAACCACAATTGATACTGAGTTCATGCCTAAATCGAAGCTCTGAGCCATTACTGGCAAGGCTACATTTACAATGCTGCTGTCAAGACAAGCCATAAAAGTTAGCAATACAACATTTATTAGAATAAGCGTTTTATTTTGGTATTGTTGCCCTAAATTTTTATCTTTCATTGGTATGTTTATCACCCACCTATTTGTCCTTAAATATAATTTCATTAGAATGATTATAACTAAACTAGAATAACATAATAAAAATATAATCTCAACCAAGATATATTATAAAACTGCTACTAAAATAGAGTAGAAAATTAGTACATTTTATGTTATTCTTTATGTTTACAAAATAAATACTGGAAGACAAATAAATACTGGAAGACAAATAAATACTGGAGATAAATAAATGTTAAGTATTCGGAAGTTTTCTGTTAAAGATGAAGATGAATTTATTACAATGTGTTGTGATTTTTATAATACGGGTGCAACTCTCTATGATATCTCTAGGGATAAGGCAAAAAGATCCTTTGATAAGATAATAGAAGAAGGTCCTTATATAACTGCATATATGCTTATGTATAACGAGCGTATAGCAGGTTATGTGAACCTGTCCTTTACTTATTCAAATGAGGCTGATGGAATGGTGGCATTTATAGAAGAGCTATATGTCAAACCGGAGTATCAGGGCAAAAGCATTGGTACTCAGACTCTACAGTTCATATTTGAGCATTATAACAGCAAAGTAAAGCGTTACAGACTGGAAGTTTGTAATAGTAACACAGCTGCCATTCGTTTATATGAGAAAATAGGCTTTAAGAACCTGGACTACAAGCAAATGGTCATTGATGTGTAGGTTGGAAAGAAAAAGAGGAGGGACCAATGTGGTGACCCCAAAAAGTTAGATTTTTTAGTCTAACTTTTTGGGGTCAGTTCAGTCACCACACCAGTCACCTTTTTATCAATCTATATTCATAGCAGTTTTGACCATCTCTACAAAGCCCATATCCTCTTTGGTCATCTGTAAACCGTCCATGTTCTTTGTGAGTATTTTATAAACGTCCTCAAGCTTTGTGTTGCTAGCCCATGGACTCCCTCTAAGAATTTCAGCTGTTTGAGAAACCATATTCAAGAATCTAAATCTCGGCGTAGCATTATAGAAATTATCACAAATTGATGATGTCTTAATGTCCTTTGAAACCTCCTTGACTTTGTTATTATCAACGTCCTTATATCTCAACCGTACTGTACCAACATTGTCTGTAGTATTCTCTTTGAGCTTAATCTCATAGAGAGCAGTTACTGCATGTCCGGCGCCTATCTCTCCAGCATCTACAGAGTTATCTCTAAAGTCCTCCTTGTTGAGTACCCTATTCTCATATCCTATAAGTCTATAGCTCTTTACTGTATCACTATCAAATTCTATCTGTGCTTTTGCATCCTTTGCAATAATCTGAAGAGTGCTTACCATTTGGTTTTGGAGAACCCTTTCGGCTTCGTCCATGTCATTTATGTATGCATAGTTCCCATCACCGTTATCCGCAAGTTTTTCAAGGAATATATCATTGTAGTTATCCATCCCAAATCCAAGTGTAGTAAGTGTAATACCTTTTTGTTTATACTCCTTTACTGATTTCAATATCTGTTCCGCATCGGTCAACCCTTCATTCGCCAAGCCGTCGGTACAGAGTATGATGCGATTATTTCCTTCAGGTATAAAAGCCTCAGCTGCCATTTTATAGCCTATTTGCAAGCCTTCTGCAGCATTTGTTGAGCCCTCTGGAGTTAATTCACTTATTGCTGACAATATCTCTTCTTTGTTTGCAGCACTAGTATGCTTCAGCAGTTTTCTTCCATTAGTACCGTATACTGCAATGCCTATTTTATCGTTTCTTCCCATTTGTCCTATAAGTACCTTTAGGCTCTTCTTAACAAGCCCTAACCTGTTATCCATATCCATTGAGCCAGATACATCTATTACAAAGGTAAGACAGGTATCCTTCATCATACCGGCCTCTATGTTCTTGCCCTGAATTCCTACTTCAAGAACATGATATCCTCGGTTAAATGCAGATGGAGCCATCTCGGTATATATTGAAAACTTGTCATCACTTGAGGGCTGAGGATATGACCGTTTAAAGTAATTTATGAATTCCTCTACCCTTACACTGTCCTTTGGTGGAAGGCTCCCCGACTCTATGTAGCTTTTTGCCTTGGTATATGATGCGGTATCTACATCTAAAGCAAATGTGGAAAAGCGGCTTTCCTGGGAATCAATGAATGGGTTTACTCCATAATCTTTAAATAAAGTATCCCTGTTTGAAGAAGTTTTTGAATCATTTACTGTATTTTGCTGTCTCTCTGTATCACCTACATCTGAAAAATCTATCCTAATGTCATTTTGTGGGATAATTACATTTGTAGTGGTACCACTATCCTTAACTTGTAAATCACCTTCTTGATTATTATCCCTTGTTCCTGCCGCAATAGTAGACTCGCTTGCAGCTATGCTGGATTCAGCCATGCTGGTTCCATCCATGCTGGATCCACACCCGCTAAATAACATAGCACAACATACTAATATTAATGTCATCTTAAATAGTTTATTCATATACTTGTTCCCCCTTTTTTTATCTATGCTCTTATTATATCTAGGGGTTGTTTCCACCTTAATTCAAACTTGTATCAAATTTGTAACAACTATAGGAAATGTCATGGTAAATTTGGCTCCACCATGAGCAGCATTTTCTGCAGATATACTTCCAGAATGCATTGATATTATTTCCTTTGATATTGCAAGTCCTAGCCCATTCCCACTTATACCTGCTACATTTGAAGCCCGGTAAAACCTGTCAAAAATCTTTTGAAGTGAATCCTCAGGTATCCCTGTACCATAGTCCGTGATAACAACAACAGCTTGTCCATCTTCCTTGTGCAAAAATACATCAATTGCACTAGCTTCAGTGGAATATTTAATGGCATTGTCAAGTATATTCACAAATACCTGAATAAGCTTTTCGCTGTCCCCCGATATAAAAACATCAGGGTTTATATGTGTATTGAATGCTAGTCCCTTTCTATTAGCTCTTTGATTCATATTGTCAATACATGACTTAAGTATATCTGATAGATTAATTTCTCTGAAATGATACTTTTCTTGATATGAATCCATTCTTGACATCTGTAAAAGATCATTTACAAGTGATGACAGTCTATCTGTTTCATTTATCAAATGAAATAACGGTTTTTCTAAATCCTGACGATCATATAACTCTTCTGCTAAGTACTCTGAATATCCTCTAATAGCTGTTAATGGTGTCCTCAGTTCATGTGAAACATTTGAAACGAATTGTTTCTGTCTCTCAATGTGATCTTTTAGCTGCATTCCCATGTCATTAATGCTTTCTGCTAGCTGTCCTAATTCATCCTGCCTGTTGTTATTGTACTGAGGAAAATTTCTTTGGGCATAACTGTGTGTAACACTAACTAGCTCCTTAATCGGATTTACCATTTTACGAGAAATATACATACTCAGCAATAGTATAATTAGACTAAAACATGCTGCACCAAATATTAAAATATATACTATTTTTGAAAGAATAATGTCAAGTAAGCCTAACTTGTAGTTAATAACTAATGTGCCTACCTGTTTACTATCAATTATTATTGGAGATGCATAGTAATAGACGTTGTTATGAATTTCTTTGACAGTATTACCTTGAGAAGCAGGCTCTAATATATCCTGCTTAAACCTTTGCTTTATAAACCCGTCTTGCTCAAATACATCTACCAGCCCGCTGAGTAAAGACATTTTTTCATCATAAAGCTGTATTTGACCTATTCCAGGGCTCAAGCTTCCAGTTATACTTCTGGCTATAGTTGTGCTGAGGTTATCATTACTTGGATTATCAAGTAAAATCACCTGCTTTATATAATTTTGTGTTCTGGCATTTTGCTCAGTTAGCTCGTCAATCACAGTATTCATCCATATACCATGTATGGAAATGGTAGCAATTAATCCAACTATAAACATTGCTATAATAGATGTAAGTCCATAGTAAACTGAAAGTCTTGTTCCAAACTTCATTTGTTCCCTCCAAATCGGTAGCCTATTCCGAAAATAGTAGTCACATGTACTGGTTCGCTACAGTCTGTTTCAATCTTCTTTCTGAGCCTGGCGATGCAAATATCCACTACCCTGCTATCTCCCATATAATCAAAGCCCCATACCTTTTGCAGTAGATCATCTCTAGTGAATACCTTCTTGGGGTTTCTCGCCAGCAATTCCAACAGTTGAAATTCCTTGAGCGTAAGTACAATTTCCTGGTCATTTTTCCTTACAATCATATTATCGAAATCAATTTGAAGATCATTATGTAATATTGTTTCTGCTTTTTTATTACCAGATACTCTTCTTAGCACTGCCTTGACCCTTGCAATAAGCTCCATAGTATCAAAGGGTTTTGTAATATAGTCATCTGCTCCTAGCTCGAGGCCGATAACTTTATCTACAATCTCATTCTTTGCGGTGAGCATAATAGTTGGAATGTTGTTAGGGATTCCTACCTTTTTGTATACCTCATAACCGCTCATGTCAGGAAGCATAATATCAAGAAGTAATAGATCGGGCCTAAATTTCTCGGCTAAACTGATAGCAGATTTACCGTCTACAGCAGTAGTTACATCATAATTTTCTCTTTTTAGTATAAGCTCTACCAGATCACGAAGTGCTGGTTCATCATCAACAATAAGTATCTTATGCATAAAACACCTTTCCACATAAGCTTTGATATTTTTGAGAAACTAGCTGTATACAATTATTTTTTAACCAATAATTGTATACATTCATATTTTAGCATAAAATGAAAAAAAAGTAATGTTATGATAAAGCATGATAATAGGACCAAAATGAATGTTATTATAAAGCATGATAACAAGAGCAAAAAGAAGGTTATGAATAAGAGCAAAAAAAAGTTAAAGCCCCACAAGAAAATTTACTTCGCAAATCCGTTCAGTGCTTAAAACTTATAAATTACTATATTCTAAAAAAAACGAATAAGCTAAAAAGCCTATTCGTCTTAAATATCTTTACGTTTTTGGTTAATTCTCAACAAAAACTATATTGTAGCAAAAACATATTCTATTTTCCCATTGCCTTTAGTCCTGCAGTATTCAGAATGTTCCAAGGTTTATTATAGTGTGGCTGGAAGAAAAAATCTATAAAGCCCAACTCATCAATAGTCATTTTATTTTGTATCACAACAGACATGGTATTCATTGTTTGTGTCATATCAAAATCTGATACTATCTGTGCTCCAAGTACTCTCCTAGTATTTTTGTCATATACTACCTTGAGAAGAACCTCATGGTAAGTAGGCATAAACTCTGGTCTATTGCTCTCAGTAAGTAAAACTGTCTCAATTTCGAACCCACTTGACTTAGCTATTGTCTCAATCATACCAGTGGAAGCACAATTCTTTGAGTAAATCTTGATAGCTGAGGTCCCCTGAGTTCCAATGTATTTAATATTGTTCCCATCAAGATTCTTAGCGACCAAAGCTCCCATCCTAACTGCATTTGTTGCCAAAGGAATATACTGATGTTTACCAGTTGGGTTATAAATAACAGCACAGCAATCACCTGCTGCAAGTATATCTTTATCGCTGGTATGCATATATTCATCCACTAAGATAGCTCCATTAGGTAGCATATCTAGCTTTCCTGCAAAAAGAGAAGTAGTAGGTCTAAAACCTATTGCTAAAATTACCAAATCGCCTTCTATTGTAGTCTTATCTGTTTCAATGGAATTAACACTGGTATCACCATTGAATTTCTGCACCATTTGTCCAAGAGCCAATTCAACACCATTTTTCTCTAGTTCTGCTTCCAATATATCAGTGAACTCTTTGTCATAGTATTTACTCAAAATTCTATCCTCAGCGTCCACCAGTGTAACCTTCTTGCCAGAAGAAGCAAACGCCTCGGCAAGCTCAACTCCTATATATCCAGCACCTACTACAATAATGTTTTTAGCAGTGGCTGCCTTTTCTATGATTGTCTTTGAATGTGAGTAATTTTTGCATATAAGAACATTATTAAGGTCTATGCCCTGAATCTTCGGAATTATTGGCCATGATCCAGTAGTAACTACCAACTTATCATAAGAGTCAGTAAAAACTTCACCAGTTTCGAGGTTTTTAACGCTGACTATTTTGTTTGCAGTGTCAACATCAATAACCTCATGTAGCATTTTTGTAGTAACACCTATTTCAGCAAGTTTTTCGGGTGAAGAATAAAATAGTCCACTTGGATCCTTAACAACCCCTCCAACATGAAGTGCTATACCACATGATAAAAAAGAAATATTATCATTTCTTTCGTAAACAGTCACCTCTGCATCACTATACAAGCTTTTAATATTTACAATTGCTGATGTCCCAGCATGAGTACATCCCAAAACAATAACTTTCATACTTCACCGCTCCTTTTAATATATATATATAACATTTTGTCATATGTATATATACCTCCAGAAAGGAAGATTAAACATATTCCCAAAGGATTAATTGTGTACAAACATAATCTCAGGTCTAATTATGTAGTTGACATATTTAGCACAGATTTGTTTGTGCATTAACATATTTCTACTCTCCTGATTATGACAAACATGCTTATTTTACTAGATAACTATGCACCCGCTTGAATGGACTTGTCCTTTTCTAAGATATGCTGTACTATCCAGTCTACTACAAAATCCAATATATCTATAAGATGCTTATCCTGGTCTTCATCAAGTACGCTAAGATCATAACTGTTAATCTTTTCCACGAAATCATCATGCTCAACCTTGTGGGTAAAAAACTTTTTATACCCTATGGACTGCATATACTTCTCTTCCTGCTCAAAATGAAAAACAGTATAGTCTTTTAGTTCTGCTATAAGATCTAATATACTGTCGTATTTATCAGTTACAAACTGATTTTTTACCAAATCATAAATACTATCTGCAATTTCAAATAACTTTTTGTGTTGTAGGTCAATTTCTGGTACTCCAATTAAATACTCATCTTTCCATTGAATCATAATGATACCCCCTCAAAATAAAATTTATAAATCAATTCTCTTAACCTTACCTGTTTTTCTCTCTTTTTTATTTTTATACATTTTTAAGTCTATTTCATTAATAAAATCCTCAATACTTAAGGTGTTGTCAGAATATGTACCATATGCGTAACTAAATTTGATAGTATATGGCTTAATTCTTTTTCTATTAAACTTATCTACAACATCCTCCATTTTACCAATCAGACTTTCTAATCTATCAGATGACATTTCATCAACTAGCACACTGAATTCATCTCCACCAATTCTTACTACCACGCCAGTGTTATTAAAAACCTTTTGCAGTAAAACTACAAATACGCGTAAAACATAGTTTCCCTCAGCATGCCCATATGTATCGTTTATAGACTTAAATAAATCTAAGTCTATCATTATAAGGGAAAAGCGTTTTTTACTCTTTATGTATGACTTAATGGACTTGTGTAATGCTCTCCTGTTTCTTGCTCCCGTAAGTGTATCCCTGAAAAGCTCCCTCTGCTGCAAAACTATAAACATAAAGATAATAACAATGGAGCTAATACTCCACAAGAATGCTGTAATCAAGAATATTGCCTGACCTGCAATAATTCCCCCTTGTACCACCAAAACACATATCATGTAATAGTATTCACCTAGGCAAAGCATTTTTTTGTGGCGTTTTAAAAACAGTATTCCATAAATGATTGGAATTAAGCTAATAATAACTGAAAGCACCATCGAAACATTATGAGATTGGGGATAATATCGAAGCACAATAACCTGTAAAAGATTAATTCCCAGCAGAGCTATAATCAGCTTGCAGCATATAGTTTGAAAGCTTTTACTATGCGGAAAATAATTTTGTATAAATTTCAAATATAGGTATGTTAGTATAGGAAGCATTATTAGTCCTATAGAAGAAATCCAAGTTGCTGCTATAGAGCTATTAACAGCCTCAATAGCCGTCATTAGTATTCCAATAAACAACATCACAATATAAAGCTTACTAATCTTTGAGTTTCTATCAACTATATTAAAAACATAGATAGAAAACAGAAGTAGAAAAGCGCAAATAATAATATTGAATTGTTGTGTTGCAAGTAATACCATTGAACATCTCCAAACTTTATTAGTATACCATAGGTATATCGACAAAATAACTAAAAATAACAATATATTTATATTATTTTATCATCATTTTTTACATATTTAAAGTCGGATTTGCATTTATTGGAATGTTATTTTAGGATTTTGCTCAAAATTTCATTTTCCCTTAAATACTCTTTTGCTTTTTTTCTATTGCTTTCCACATGTATATAGGTATATCTGTTTGGTTTAATGCTTGGAGCAATATCTATTGCTTTTTCGAAGTCATCAGCCTTCATACCTAATGTTTCAACATGGTCAAAGAAACCTGTGTCCGTCAAAAATTTTTCCACTCTTTCGTATCTATGATTTTGAACAAGACTCATTAAATAGGTAGCTATGCCCACCTGTGTACCATGCAGCTGCGGACGCTCAAGTATTTTATCTAGTGCATGAGAAATAAGGTGTTCACTTCCGCTTGCTGGAGCAGAGCTGCCCGCAATCTCCATAGCAACCCCACTCATAGTGAGGGAGTCTACCATTTCCTTGAGGAAGAAGTACTCTGTAATAGTTGTGTAAGGCATTCTAACAATACTATTTACAGACTTTTTTGCCATCATAGCCGCAAAGTCATTAACTCTCGCCTTCTTGTGCCCTTCTTCAAACTGCCAATCATAGACAGCTGAGATTTTTGATATTATATCCCCTAAACCCGAGTAGATAAATTTAACAGGGGAATTCTTTACCACTGATAAATCTACAATAATTCCAAACGGCATAAACGCATGTACAGATGTTCTTCGTCCATTTATGATTAATGAACAGCCAGAGCTTGCAAATCCGTCATGCGATGTAGAAGTAGGTATACTTATAAAGGGCAGGTTGTTGAGAAATGCTACATATTTAGCAGCATCTAACACCTTTCCACCACCAATACCAACTATTGCATTGGTATTTGAAGGAATGGAGAATGCGCGCGTTGTAAGATTCTCCAACCTTATGTCATCATAATCATAAGTATCCAACAAGGTTAAGGATTTTCTCTCTTTGATAGACTCTATTACCTTGTCACCAAAAAGTTCTCTGATTCCCTCTCCGAAAAAGATTACAACCTTACATATACCTGCTCTTTCAATGTGTAACCCAGTCTTAGATAGTGTATCCCTGTCAACTTCAAGTATATTAGGGATAGCAATGCGATGAACCGATGTCCCCATATCAAACCACTCCTTTAGATCAATCTGTTTTCTATCAAATACTTCTCTACCTCAATGTATTTTGAAAAGGGAACAAAATCGATATTCTCCTCTTTTAGCAAGTCCTGGAGCTGACTCTTTGCAAATGCACAATGCGCTTCCTTTGCAGCTAACATATCTGGCTCGCTATCCCCTGCAAAGAACACTTTATTATACTGTTGCTTAAGCTTTCTAATTACCTTTGCTTTATCCAGTCCAAAAATATCTGAATAGTATTCACTTTCCTTATCTGGAATTATTTCAATTCCTCTATCCTTATAGATACCCTGCATTGAAATAACAGTAACATTATTTATTCCCAAGTGTTCCAATAATTTATTAATATAATAAGATGTACCCGCACTCAAGATATAAAAATCCCCGCCATTTTGCTCAACATTGCGTATAAATTGTGTGGCATAAGGGTCCAATGGTATTTCCATAATATCTTCAAGTATCTCTTCTTCGTCCCTATCCATTGAACCAAATATCTTGTTAAGGAACTCAACATTTATTTTCTTGGTTTTTCTCCACTCTTCATAAAAGGGCCTGCCCCAATCACTTAGATACTTGTCAATTACTATATGATAGAAGTCTTTATCAGTCAAAGTGCCGTCAAAATCAGATACAAATGCAAATTTCTTCATATTTTTCCCCCAGAGTATAATAAATTTAAAATTATTATGAGCTTTATAAATAGAAAAATTCAATAAATCATATAGATTCTTCTTAGATTATAACTAACTGACAAAATATATTCAAACTTTATGTAATACAAATTAAATAATCATTGCAAAAACTGCAAATAATATTTATCATAGAATAGTATGTAAATTTATTAGGTAAAGGAAAACACATGGAAAATTTAAGTTTTAAAGATTTGGCACTGTCTCAAGAAGTGCAAAAAGCGATTGCTGAAATGGGATTTGAAGAGGCAACTCCAATCCAATCACAATCTATACCCCATATATTAGAAGGAAAGGACCTTATCGGACAAGCACAGACCGGTACAGGTAAAACATGTGCATTTGGTATCCCTGCTGTAGAAATAATTGATGAAGCATCTGATTCAATACAGATTTTGATTTTATCCCCTACCAGAGAGCTTGCAATACAATCTTCCGAAGAGTTACGAAATGTACTAAAGTATAAGCAGAGTATTAGGATTCTACCTGTATATGGAGGGCAGCCAATACATAGACAGATAATTGCTCTCAAAAAGCGCCCTCAGATTATAATAGGTACTCCCGGAAGAGTGATGGATCATATGAGACGTAAAACCCTAAAGTTTGACGAGCTCAAGATGATTGTACTAGATGAAGCTGATGAAATGCTCAACATGGGCTTTCGTGAAGATATAGATACCATACTTGAAAAAATCCCTGAGTCAAGGCAGACTATATTATTTTCTGCAACTATGCCAAAGGAGATACTGGATATTACTCATAAATATCAGAAGAACCCTGTTCATATAAGGGTAGCTCACAAGGAACTCACCGTGCCTAGTATCGAGCAGTATTACCTTGAGGTTAGAGAATCCTCAAGACTTGAGGTGCTTTCCAGACTTATTGACACTCATGACATAAAGCTCTCATTAATCTTCTGTAATACAAAGAAACGAGTGGACGAATTAACCTCCAACCTTCAGTCAAGAGGATTTTCTGCAGAAGCATTACACGGCGATATGCGACAAGAGCAAAGAGACAAGGTAATGGGGCAATTTAGAAAAGGAAACTTTGATATCCTTGTGGCAACAGATGTTGCAGCAAGAGGTATTGATGTCGACGATGTGGAGGCAGTTTTCAACTATGATATTCCTAGTGATGAAGAGTACTATGTTCATAGAATAGGCAGAACAGGTAGAGCTGGCCGCTCAGGAAAGGCATTTACCTTTGTATGGGGTAGAGAAATTTATAAGTTGAGGGACATTCAGAGATATACAAAAACAAATGTTACCCTCATGAAGGTTCCCTCACTAGCAGATTTAGAAGAAAAGCGTATGTCAAATGCATTTAAAACATTGAAAGAAAACCTTCAACATGAAAACATAAACAAATATACCAGCTATATAAACAAATTCATTGAAGAGTATAATGATGAAATTCAAAGTGAAGATCAGCAATTCCTCACTACCCTTGATGTTGCTGCTGCACTTTTCAAAATGTATGCGATAGAAACCGGTTGTGAGCGTTGTACAGAAGAAATTGAAGAAGTAAAGAATACTTCTGCTTCTAAAGCAGATATGACAAGATTATTTATTAACATCGGCAGCGAGTCAAACATTCAACCAAAGCATATTGTTGAGAGCATTGTTTCATCAACCGGAATGTCTGGAAATCTCGTTGGATCTATAGATATCTTGGATAGATATTCTTTTGTAGAAGTACCAACTGAATATGCTACTGAAGTAATAAATATGCTCAAGAACTCTAAAATCAGAGGCAAGAAGATTAATATAGAGCAGTCCACACCTAGGAAAAGTGGAAAGAGAAGCAACGGAGAATCTCGTTCCTCAGGAGAATCCCGTTCTTCAGGAGCATCCCGTTCCTCAAGTTCATATCGCTCATCAGGGTCTCGTTCTTCTGAAGAAACCCGTTCAGGTGGATCCCGTTCCACTGGATCTCGCTCAACTGGGTCTCGCTCTGGCGATTCTCGTTCGTCAGGTTCTCGTTCCTCTGGAACCCAGTACTCAAAGGGGTCTGATCGTAATAATGGGGGAGCAAAAGGTAGCGATTCATCTTACCAAAAAAGACGCCAGGGTAATAAGAATCCTTATTCTTCAGGCAAATAAAATTCTTCTATGTCAGGCATAAAATCGCCAATAGGTACGCCTAGATAATGAAATATGCTTTAAGACATTGATCAAACGAGCTTAATATGCCATATAAAACAAAACCATGCTTTGGAGAGCCCCCCTGCATGGTTTTAATTTTATAGAGTATTTATATCACTTGCTCTGATTTGCAATCTTTTCAGCCAACTCGTTTAGATAAGTCCAACGTTCAATAGCATATTCTAAATTTTTCTCAATTTCTGCCTGCTTTTCTAAAAGCTCATTCAGTTTTACAAAGTCACTAGCAGCATTATCAATTTCCTTTTTTACATCTGAAAGCTGCTGCTCAAGCTCTTCTATAACACTATCAATTTCATCAAATTCCTTCCGCTCTTTGTACGAAAACTTAAGAGGTCTTTCTTTTCGACGCTCCTGACCACTCTTATCCTCTGCCTCAGAGCTAACTTTAGTATTTGCACCATCAACTTTTTCATTTTGTTTATTATCCGCAGCCTCTTCGAAGCCCTCCATATATTGAACATAGTCAGTGTAATTTCCTGCGAGCTGTCTCACAAAGCCGTTTCCCTCAAAGGAAAAGATTCTCTCTGCTATTCTATCTAGAAAATACCTGTCATGAGACACTGCTATCACTGCACCTGGGAAGTACTCTAAATAGTCTTCAAGTATGGATAATGTCTGAATATCCAAGTCATTTGTAGGCTCGTCCAGCAATAAAACATTAGGTGCACCCATAAGTATTTTCAAGAGATATAACCTTCTCTTTTCACCGCCCGAAAGCTTTGAAATAGGAGTCCATTGTACTGTTGGAGGAAATAAAAACCTCTCGAGCATTTGAGATGCACTTAGTTGCCCCTCCTGTGTCTCCAAATACTCCGCCTGCTCCCTTATATAATCAATTACTCTAAGATTATCATTCATATCACTGCATTCCTGAGTAAAAAATCCAATTTTGACAGTTTGGCCTATCTCAACTGACCCTAAATCAGGGCTTAGCAAGCCCGCTATTATGTTTAAAAGGGTTGACTTGCCCGCACCATTTTGTCCGATAATACCTATCCTATCATCTCTGAGCAGTATATAGCTGAAGTCCTTAATGACTTGCAGTTCTCCAAAAGCCTTGGAAACACTATTGAGTTCAATGATTTTTCTTCCTAAACGAGCTGCTCCTACTTTTATTTCAATTGAGGAATCTTCCTTGGGTGCCTCTATATCTTTCAGTGCGTTAAACCTGTCTATTCGTGCTTTTTGCTTAGTAGAACGAGCCTGCGCTCCTCTTCTGATCCATGCAAGCTCATTTCTAAGTAGATTTTGCCTCTTTTTCTCAGAGGCTTGTTCCATTTCTTCACGTTCGGCCTTCATTTCAAGGAACTTACTATAGTTGGCCTGATAGCTAAAAAGCCTTCCGTTGTCCAATTCTATTATTCTATTGGTTACCCTCTCAAGGAAGTATCTGTCATGTGTGACCATGAGAAGTGCTCCCTTCCTTGCATTCAGGTACTTTTCCAGCCAGTCTACAGTAGAATTATCTATATGGTTTGTAGGTTCGTCCAATATCAGCAGTTCACTAGGGCTAATCAGAGCTCCTGCCATGGCAACCCTCTTTCGCTGTCCCCCAGAGAGAGTGGAAATCTCTGCATCAAAATTATCAATTCCCAGTCTTGAAAGTACAGTCTTTGCCTGACTTTCCAGGTTCCATGCCCCCAACTCGTCCATTTGCTGCATTATTGAAATGAGCTGCTTTTCTGTTGTGCTGTCCATACCACTTGACTGCTTTGCAATCAATTGCTCATACTGACGAAGTACCTTCATAACAGGCCAGTGCCCTGTAAATACCTGCTGAATTACAGTCTCTCCCTCTCTAAATACAGGGTTCTGAGGCAAGTATCCAACAGTTACACTGTTGCCCATAATAACCCTACCACTATCAGGCTTTTCAACTCCTGCAATAACCTTAAGAAGCGTACTCTTTCCTGTTCCATTGACCCCAATCAAGCCAATTCTATCATTCTCATCTATACCAATAGAAGCGTTTTCTATAAGTCTTTTCTCACTGTAGCTCTTAGAGATATTTTCTGCTGATAATATGTTCAATTTAAATCCTCCGCATAATCATGTGATTGCCCATAAGCTTAGATATTATCATGTGGTTTGTCCCATAAGTTAAGATATTATCTTCTGATACACCACAAGGTCTATCCATCTATCAAATTTATGCCCTACCTCTTTATAGTGGGCACACTTCTCATATCCTTGTTTTTCAAATAATCTACAACTGCTCTCGTTTTCACCGGAAATAGTTGATACTAATACATGTATATCTGTTGTTCTCGCATACTGCTCTATAAACTCAAGAGCCCTAGTTCCAATGCCCCTTCCAGCACAGTCATGCCTTAAATACAGTGTTACCTCGGCTGTAAAATCGAACGCCTGTCTTACCTTGTGCTGTGTAAGCAGCACATATCCGCATACGCATTCGTCCAAAAGTATAACATAGGTTCGATATTTGGGATTCTCATGAAAAAGGAGCTTACGCATCTCTTCCTCATTGAGCTCAGCTTTGTGAAATGTAGCTGTACTATTTCTAATATAGTAATTATATATTTCCAATACCGGTGCCACATGCTCCTGGGTCATCTCTTTAAAACTAATATCCATAATATCCCCTGCCCACTTAAAATGTCTTTTCTAAATATTCTTTTTACTTCTTGCTAAGCTAATTTTAGTCTTGTTAATATCCTTTTTCAACAATAAATCAAATTATATCATAAATACGATATAAACAAGTACAGCAACTCTACAGAGACAAAAAAACTCAGCAACTCATAAAGCATCAGAAACACTACTAATAAAAAAATAGGGCTGATGTATTAAATTCTACACCAACCCTGTATCTAGATTTTTACTTAATTTGTTCAAATGCATTCTCAATGTCATAAATCAAATCATCAACATCTTCAATTCCAACTGATAGTCTTATTTGAGAAGTTGTTACTCCCGCCGCTTTTTGCTCTTGTTCGTTTAATTGAGAATGGGTAGTTGAGGCAGGATGAATAACCAGCGACTTAGCGTCTGCAACGTTCGCCAATAATGAGAATATTTCTAGCTTATCAATAAAGCTTTTCGCAGCTTGTGCTCCACCCTTTATTTCAAAGGAGAATATTGCACCTGCACCCTTCGGAAGATATTTTTTTGCCAGAGAATAATACTTGTTGTCTTCAAGTCCAGGGTAATTTACACTTTCAACCTGCGGATGATTTTTCAGATACTGCGCAATCTTTATTGCATTTGAAACATGCCGCTCTACTCGAAGAGAAAGTGTTTCTAGCCCCTGCAACAGGAGGAAGGAGTTAAACGGGCTTATAGCAGCTCCGGTATCTCTTAGCAGTGTTACCCTCGCCTTGATTATATATGCCAGTGCCCCAACAGCCTCAACATACTTCACTCCGTGGTATGAAGGGTCTGGTTGAGTCAAGCCCGGAAACTTCCCGCTTGCCGCCCAATCAAATTTGCCCGAGTCAATAATTACCCCACCAATCGAAGTACCATGCCCCCCTATATACTTGGTGGCTGAATGTACCACAATGTCAGCTCCAAACTCTATTGGTCTTATCAGATATGGAGTACCAAAGGTATTATCTATAATCAGGGGAATACCATTCTCATGTGCAATGTTTGCAACCGCCTCAATATCAATAATGTTAGTACCTGGATTGCCGATTGTCTCAATGAATACAGCCTTTGTTTTATCTGTAATTGCTGCTCGAAAGTTTTCCACATCATCAGGATCAACAAACACTGTTTTGATTCCGAGTTTAGGAAGCGTCTGAGCAAACAGATTATATGTACCGCCATACAATGTACTCGCAGCAACGATTTCATCGCCACTTTCTGCGATATTTAGTATGGAGTAGGTGATGGCAGCAGAACCTGACGCAACGGCTAGTGCACCAACACCCCCTTCTAGTGCTGCAATTCTCTGTTCAAATACATCGTTGGTAGGATTCATTATCCTTGTATAAATATTACCTGATTCTTTCAATGAAAACAGGTTTTCCGCATGTTCAGAATTATTGAATACATAAGAGGTTGTCTGATAGATTGGTACTGCTCTTGAGCCAGTAGCCGGATCAGGACTTTGGCCTGCATGAACTTGCAATGTGTCAAATTTAAAACTTCTTTTACCCATTAATATCATCTCCCATTTAATATTTTTATTCCACCAAGCTTCGTTGGGAATATTTTTCATTTTATATATATTATCATCATTATTAAAATAAATCAATATAATTCCTATATAAATAATAGGTTTTTATAGGCATAATTTTCTAATTATTTTTTTTGACTATATCGGTAATGATAATTAGGAAGTTAAATCTATTTTAATGGAGGAATTCAAAATGGATCACAATTCAAGTATCGGTTGTACTGTAACAGAGTGTAAATACCATTGCAAGGATGATAATTACTGCACCCTGAATAAAATTGAAGTTGTAAAACATGAGTCAGTTGCAAAAACAACTGAGTGCACAGACTGCGGAAGCTTCGAGGCACAATAATCTTCAAGCAGAAAATAGTTCATAGGTAGTAACCGGCTATAAAGCCAGTCTCCCGCACCTTCAGCCCACTTATAAGGCTGAAGGTGCGGGAGACTACATATATACATTAAAATGTAATCACTATTTATTTTTTGTTTGCATCTAGAACACAATCTATTGCTAGAACAGTAGCGACAGCCATAACTTCATTTATACCATCTTTGATATCTAACTCATAGCTATCACCCCATGTAAACCATGCCTTACTTATATTTACAATAGGACTAAAACCATCACTGATGGTATAGGTATGTGACCATACGTCCCCGCTAACTGTCCAGTCTATTCCTCTCAGAAAATATTTAGGTTTAAAAAAGCTGAACTCCTTTACAACCTCTACAGCAAGATTACCGTTTATGTACACCTCAAATCTAGGCAAAAAGGTCATCAGTTTTTGTTTAACAAATGCTACTTCTACTTGATTAGAATCGTAAATATGCAGTTTATGCCCCAGGGATAAGAATTCCCCTTCTACATAGTACCTATCAAACTCATTTTCATCCTTTATAGTGAATTGATCTTTAAAAGAAAAAAGCTTTTGCTTCATGTAAAGCCTCATACCCTCATCATCCCCCTTTAGAATTTGATTATATTAAACATTATGCCAATTTACAACACCTATTCCTTTTATTTGCTTAAATTTGTCTGCGCACCGTCTTATACTCATCATTAAATTGAAAATAAGGACAATCCTTGAATGAGTCTGAAATAAATTTGTGCATTTCATCTTCATCTAAGTCAATCTCACATTTATAGTAGCAATATTCCTCATCATAAATATAGTTAATACAGCATTCACAGTTTGATTTCATGTTTATTTGCCTCCACTCAACTCAATCTAAATTGTATTTATATGCTTAATAACTGTCAACAGAGAAAATGAATAAGGGGCCTTAGCAATGTGAACCCCTCAAAAGTTAGACAATAAAGCTAATTCTAGAAGGCAGTTCAAAAGTGTAAGCCCCTTTTATGTTCATTTTAATCTTTATAAGTACATATACAGCCTCTTACTTACTACGCTTAAAGTTCTTACTCAGAACTCATTCCATATCTTCTAATATTACGCAAGATTCATTCCATATCTTCTAATCTTACGGGTAGAGGTCTTCTCAAGTTCTTCTGAGAGAATCTCTATAATCCTGATATGCTTATAGCTAGGCAGCTTCTTGTTGATTTCCTCAATTATGGATTTAACTGCTGCATGGATCTCCTCCTCATTTGGTAAATGTCCAACCTTTTGTATTAAATTATCCAGATTTGGAAGAACCTTAGCTTTTACGCATACCTCATTATCCTTACCTTTTGCTGCAAGAACCAATACTTCACTCACATCTTCATATTCCTTTAAGCGAGTCTCAATCTCTTCTGGATAAATATTCTTGCCGTTACTGGTTACAATTACATTCTTTAGCCTACCCTTAATATATAGGTAACCATCTTCGTCCATACATCCTAAGTCACCTGTATGGAAGTATCCATCTCTCATAACCCTTGCAGTTGCTTCCTCATCACGGTAATATCCTAGCATTATATTATCTCCGCGTGCGATAATTTCACCAACACCCGAACTGTCAGGGTTATCTATCTTTATCTCCACACCAGGGATAGCTATGCCTGTGGAGTTGGCATTGAGATAAAAGTCGTTATTGCCAGCAAGCAGTGGTGAACATTCAGTAAGTCCATAGCCTTGCAGAGTTCTAATTCCAAGTGCAAGATAATCCTCTACTAGTTTGGGTGCTAAGTCAGCAGCTCCAACTATAAATACTCTCAGCTTACCACCAAGAGACTTTCTTACCTTTTGGCAAATAGCATACTTTATAAAAAATGGTACTTTATTCAGTGCTTCAGCAAATGAATAATCCTCAAAATATTGCTTATATCGTGCGGGACACTGCTTTGCAACAGTTTTTCTTATACGCTTCATAACCATCTCCAACAGAGCTGGTACAACCACAAGTACTGTTGGTTGATATTCAATCATATTCTGTGGAATTTTGGTCAGACCGTCTGCATATGAGATACAAGAGCCTCTTGAGAACATTAAAAGGTTATTTAGAGTGCATTCATAGGTGTGGTGTAATGGCAAAATTGATAAGGTTTTATCGTCAGGTCTTATTTTAACCATACGTACTGTTTGATAAATATTAGATAAAATATTTTTTTGCGATAAGCAAACTCCTTTAGATTTAGCAGTAGTTCCAGACGTAAATATTAAGACCTTCATTTCATCGTCCTTGGGTTGATAAGTATCAATCCTTGAATCTATCCCACCTGAGAAACCACTAATTATATCATCTATGTTTTGCAAGGAAATCAGTTCTACATTATCACTACAAAGTGGACTAAGTTTATTTAGTATATCTTCATCAGCCAAAACAGCTGTACATTCCGCTGCAACAATAAAACTATTAATATCCTCTGCGTTTAACTCTTTATCCATTGGAACAGCAACACCAATAGTAGCTGCACACAAATAGCTTATAGCCCAGCTACTGCTATTCTTACCTACGATACCTATTTTCTTCCCCCAGTGCCCTCTTTCAATCAAGGCCGAAGATAATATCCTGAACTGTTCTTTTAGCTGTGCATAAGTAACATACTTATACTTCCCATCCTTTTCTTTCAATTGGAAAGCAGGACGTGTTGCAAATTTATCAGCGCTTTGATAAATTAGCTCCCTAAAACTGCCTATTAGTTTTTCATTGTATAACTTTTTCTCAAACTTTTCATACAACGTCTTTCTCTTCATAGATTACCACCCCATTAGTGAATGTTCACTTTCTTTTATTATTTTTTACTTTTTTATGTTAATACTTTATTGTTAATTTTAACTATTTGCATTGTTATTTTATCTATTTTATTGGAAACTTTATTCAATCTTTAGAACAACAGTAACCGTAGTTCCCTTATCTATTTCGCTTTCTATGTAAACCTTGCCGTCGCAAAGCGTTACAATCCTTTTAACTAGTGCCAATCCTAAGCCATTACCTTTCCCGTTATGAGAGTGTTCTCCTTGAAAAAACTTGTCAAATGCATGTTTTTTAATTTCCTTTGTCATACCTAACCCGCTGTCTGTCACTGCAACCACTACACTTTTTTCAACAACACTACACATAATGGAGAGAGTACCATTTATGCTAGAAAACTTTATAGCATTATCTATGAGGTTACTCCATACCTGAGCCAATAAACCCTTATTTCCAAAGAATACGATATCATCTAGGTTTAGATCTATATTTATATTTTTTTCTTCCCATCTATCTTGATAATCCAGCAGTACATAGCGTATTTGCTCGTCTAACTGAAAATGCTCTTTTTGCATTACAATCTCCTGGTTCTCAAGCCTTGATAAAGAAAGGATACTTTGAGTAAGATTTGTAAGTCTATGAGTATTTTCTAGGATTTTATTTATATATTTTTTTTGTTCTTCTCGGGAAAGAGTGTCGTCCTGCAATAGCATTGTGAAACCTTCAATCGCAGCCAAAGGAGTCTTAAACTCGTGCGACACGTTGCTTACAAAGTCATTTTGAAGTGTTTCGGTATTGGATAGCTCTTTAACCATTATATTAAAATTTTGTGATATTTCTCTTATCTCATTTGCAACACTATTCTCTTCAAGTCTGACGTTGAAGTCACCCTTAGCTACTTTTTTTGTTGCATCATTAATCTTCATAATAGGACTTAGTATTCGCTTTGAAGTGTATGATGAAATCACCATACCAACTATTACACTAGAAAAGGCAATGAAATAGGTTGATGTCAGAGCTCCCGTTATAGGATTGAATTCCAAACGCAACAAATAATAATTAATGATAAAAGATAAAACCATTGAAATTGTAATTATGGTAATCATGATTAAAGTAAAAATGCTAGATATTTTATGATTATCCCTGTGTTTAAGATTCATGCTTTACCACCTTGTAACCCAGTCCTCTGATTGTAACAATTTCAAACTGTGAATAATCCCTAAATCTTTCTCTCAGCCTACTAATATGAACATCTACAGTATGCGGATCGCTTTCTGTGTCCATTCCCCATATCTCATCCATTATTTGCTGTTTGGTGAAAACTTTATTTGGGGAGGATAACAACTTAAAAAGTACATAAAATTCCTTTTGCGGAACAACCATCTTGTCACCGTCGATTGATACTGTAAGCTCATCATAGCATAATTCCATATTCCCGAATTGCAGCTTTCTCTCATTTACAATCTGAGCTCTCCTTAAAAGAGCATTTATTCTCAAAATCATCTCGTTTACGTTTACAGGCTTTACCATATAATCATCTGTTCCTGCTGCAAAGCCACTTTTCATGTCTTCAAATGTATCTTTTGCAGTAATCATTAAAACAGGTATGTTATAACCGTTTTCACGTATACTTTTAACTAAATCATATCCATCCATATTGGGCATCATTATATCGCAAATCATAAGATCAATATAATGCTTTTCAATAATATCCCAAGCTTCCAATCCATCTTTCGCTTCATAATATTGAAATCCGTTTTTTGATAACACAGTACAAAATAAATCTCTCAGCGATTGATCATCTTCAGCTACCAATATGTTGAACATTCCTCGTCCTCCCTTACCTATTGCTTATATTAATAACATACTTTCTTCAACTATTCTTCAATTTATATGATAGTAATAATATTTTTTTACACATTTCTCATTTATACAGTATTAATTTTACCATAAAAAAATAGCTATATAAAAATAGCTATTTTTTTCATATTATTAGTTGTGTACATAGGGTGTTGCTGCACACTTATCCTTTAAGGTTTGAATTCTTGGGTTTCTCACCATTATTAGGCTTAACACCATTTGGCCTGTCACCGCCATTATTAAAACGTCCTCCCTTTCCACCGCCTCCTCCGGGACCGAAGCTACCGCCTTGTATAGTGACAATCTTGCTTGTTGTGAAGCTAGCAGTTTCACTTCCCCCAGAATAGGTTTCACCGTTATAAAGTCCATTGAAGTCACTTCCACCAGCTACACTACCACCAGTATATACTTTATAGGTTTGATTGGATTTAAGGTTTGGAGAACTAAAAACAATACTTTGCGCGTTTTGTCCTACTTTGAAGGTTGCAACTGAACCGTCATCACCTTGAATATTAATTATTCCATTTTGTGAAGTAACCCCCAACATTACAGTGTTTTGAGTACAGGTGGCTTCTGTTGGAGTACTATTTGAACCACCCATTGCTAGAAGAGTACCCCCAGTAATTGTCAAGTTGTTTTGGTCACAGTCAATACCACCTTCCGGTTGCCTGGAGCCCTGCAATATTGTAACGCCACCAGCAATGTTTATAGTACCATTTGAATCAAGAGCATCTGCCTGTGAAGAAACCGCATAGACTTTGCCACCATTAATGGTAATTCCAGTAGCTGCATTCAGTCCATCATCACTTGCTGAAATATTTAAGCTTCCATCATTAATCACTATATCGCCCTTACTCTCAATACCTTCAACTGCGGTCTTTATAGTTACTTCTCCACCATTGATAGTAATATTATCATTGGCATGAATTCCATCATTCTTTGCTGATAAAACAACAACACCGCTATTTATTACAACATCATCATCACTTTCTATAGCATGTTCATTGTTACCAGTTATAGTCAATTTACCGTTACCCTCAATGAGAAGAGTATCATTAGAAAATAGCGCAGCGTTTATTTCATTATCGCCTCCATCAGTAAGGCTATTTTCCGTTCCCTCTCTCAGTGTTAAAGTAATCTTTTTTGCGTTATTTATTTGAAGAGCAGGTCCTTTGCTATTTGTTATATTCACCCCTGCAAATTCCAAGTAGACCTTATCAGTAGTATCAACTACAACGTTACCGTTACTAAGTGTACCACTTATAGAATACTTTCCACCCTTGGTAATATTATGATCCTTTCCATCTGTAAGGGTAATCTTTGTAGCAGTATAATAATCAGTGATTGGCTCTACTATTGAATTATCATTCTGTGTGGTCGCACTAGGCATTTGTGAAGAATTGGCTGAAGTACCATTTGCGGTATCCTTTGTAGAATTATTGCCAGTAGAACAACCAGCGAGCATTGCAGCTATTAAACCAGCTACAAGAATAATTTTCACTCTATTTTTCATGTTAAACCCTCCTTTAATAAGTCTATCATATTAATCTGATTTATCTAATTTTATTTGATTGTTAATAACTTCATCTATCATCAGCTATCTTTGTGGTAAGAATAATGTTCAAGTTCCCATTTCTACATCTTAATCTATCAATAAACTTCTTCTGATCAATATTTTCTTTTAGTGTCAAAGTATATAAAAGCTCAAAAAGCGCTCCAAAATCCGTTGTCTTTACCTTTTGTAGCTTATAGTTTTTTGTATATTCATCAAATATCTCATCAAAAAGCCCTTGATAATCAACGTCCTCAGGGATAGTAATCTTTAGTTGCATCAAACTATTTTTTGAAGTTCCATAATTTATGGATGTTAGTATTACCATTACGATACACATAACTATTACAAATACAGTCGCGTATCCTATATAACCCATTCCACAAGCCAAGCCAGTACCAAGGGTAAAGAATACATAAGCGATATCCTTTGGATCACCTGGCGCACTTCGGAATCTAATTAAGCTAAAAGCGCCTGCAAGGCTAAAAGCTCTCGCAACGTTATTGCCAACAAGCAAAATAATTATAGAGATGATGGCAGGCAGCATAATAAGTGTTATTGAAAAGCTGGGTGAATATCCTTCTCTCTTGTGCGTCAGTATATATACCCTGCTAATTATTAATCCCAATAATATTGCTGATAGAATAACTGTTAATGTGCTAGATATAGAAAGTGTATCTGCTACCGCAGATGTAAAAATAAAATCCATAAACTTTCTCCTTATTTATTGTAATCATCTTGTCAGTATAAGTATATTGTTGTTTTGTAGAGCTACGACTTGCTATTCTGTATAAGCTCAATGTTATCTTGATAGCTACCACCTGCTATTCTGTATAAGCTCACTGTTATCTTATATAGAAACTACCTAGCAAGCCTTAATTACTATATTATCATCTGCATCTTGTACACATCTATCCAGAAGGTATTGTTTGAATTCTGTTCCATATTTTGAGAACCCCTTGCTATATACATTAAGCTCAGACAATTCTCTTGCCAGCCATACAGGAATTGCACCATTGATCTTAACTTCCATAAGATAAGTGTCTTCGTCTAGAAGCGGTGTTCCAAAGCCCTCTTGCTCCAAGCTCAGGAAGTCCCTTCTAGTTTTAATGTTGTAATCAAAAGTTATTCTAAAGTTTTTGTCTTCTTTCCCAAATAGCGCTATCCTGTCATAGCCGATGTATGCCTTTGGTTTAACAGCATTGTTTTTTAGAAAGTATGCTATCTCCTGCAACACTTGGTTATTCATATAGTCAGTATTTGTAGGAGTGATTCCTTTTTCAATGAATGTATTTGCTTCTGCTAGTGTCATAGTCGCACGCCTCTTGTTGACAATTCCACCAATCTTTTTCTTAAGTTCAAGGAAAACTATATCGTGTGGCTTAATGTTTCCTTTGTAACTCCTAAGCCTGAGTTTTTCCTTGTAATATGGCTTAGAAATCGAATGTCTTATAATATCGTTGTTATCAGTATCAAAATAAATATTGTAAATAGTATAATTGTTGCCGTCCTTACAATGTTTGTCAGGCTTCATATATTGCTGTAGCTTACTATATAAGGCTACAAATTGTTCTTTATTAAGCAGATATTTCTTTTCATATCTTTTGAATGTTTTTAAACTCATATTCATAACCTCCTTCAATAATTCATGCTTTGATTATAGTTATATAATGTGAGGATTTTGCGAAGAAGAAAGGGGGATTAAATGAATATTAGACTTATCTAAAGGACTTATAAAATGTTAAAATTAATATCGGTGGACAACAAAAAAGGACCCGGCATCTTATTTGCCAGGCCCAAACCCTATTTTTACCTAGGTAAACTAAACCAGAACGTGCTTCCCTTTCCAACTGATGAAGTTACCCCATAATGTCCGTTGTGCAAGCTTATAATACTTTTTACTATTGAAAGCCCCAGTCCACTTCCAGTAACAGCTCTCTTGTGATTCTTACTCACTTTATAATACCTATCCCATATATACGGAAGATTTTCCTGTGAAATACCCTCACCTGAGTCGGTTACCTCTATTCGGACCTCACTTTCATTTACAATCTGTTTTACAAATACCTTTTTATCCTCTCCAGTATAATTAATAGCATTTGTAAGTAAATTATAAAAGGCTTGTGATATCTTTATTTCGTCCGCTTTTATAGAGACATCCTGATCAAAATTAAATTTAATAGTGTAGCCCTGCACCCTAACTAATTCATTAACTCTATTAATCTCTTTATCAAGACTTGATGTTAGGCTAAATTGTGTAGCATTTAGCTCATGTATACCTGACTGCAATTTCGAGGTATCGAGCATATCATTTACAAGTGTTGTAAGCCGCTTTGTTTCGTCAATTATTATCTGGGCGTTCTCAGAATTATTCTCTCCCGGCAAATCCCTCATTACCTCCGCATAACCGGATATTAAGGTAAGTGGAGTGCGTAAATCATGGGAGACATTTGCAATTAATTCCTGTCTTAGAGACTCAACCTTTGAGAGTTCCTTTGCGGTATAGTTTAAAGTATCTGACAACTCACTTATTTCTTTATAACCAGTTCCATTGAAGGTAACATTATACTCTCCAGTAGCCAGTAATTTTGTGCTTTCATTTAGCTTTTCAATGGGCTTAGACACCCTTCTTGAGATAAGCAGGGCCAGCGTTATTGAAAACACCACCATAAAGATAGTAATAAAGTAAAGCATTATCCTCAATGTTTTAACTGTTGCATTTACTGGAGATACTACTGCATCAAGCAGTATAGTAATATCCTTTCCATTTTCCAGAGTTAAATTTTCCTGCCTCTTAATGCTTATTCTATCATTCCGCTCTTCTTGCGGCCTTCCATTTCCTCTTATTCCTTCCTTAGATCTCAAACTATCAAATAGTCCGTTTTGATGTAAATACTCTTTATTAAAATTGGATACGTTA
Organism: Bacillota bacterium; assembly: GCA_023439045.1. Classification (GTDB taxonomy): domain Bacteria; phylum Bacillota; class Clostridia; order Acetivibrionales; family DSM-1351; genus Ruminiclostridium. Next base: position 213,127 of record JAEXOY010000043.1, read on the forward strand.
TTGGTGTAAATGATATTTTTATCACTATCAATTATAGTTACAAAAATTTCTTGATTTGTAGCCATAGAGCTTAATAAGCTTTTTAAGTCATCGCTTTCAATGTTATCAACAACTGTAGCTACAGCACTATCTACCTCGTTGGTTCTAATGGCCTTGTAAATGCTGTCTAGAAAAACTACTTGCGAAAGCCAGAATACTATTAGAAGTACAGTACTGAATAAAAGAAGATATATAAATATTTTTGTTTTTATGCTTTGACTTGATTTCTTCATATTATCCCTCAAATCTATAACCAACACCTCTCAACGTTGTAATATAAGAGGCATATTCCCCCAAAGATTTTCTTAGCTGCTTTATATGAGTATCGAGAGTCCTATCGTCACCGAAAAAATCGTACCCCCAAACCTCTGACAAAAGCTTTTCTCTCGTAAGAGCTATGTTTTTATTTTTTATCATATAAAATAATAAATCGTACTCTTTTGGAGCTAAACTTACTTCCTCACCATCAACTATTACCTTTCTAGCAGTAAAATCTGCAACCAGCCCTGCCTTCTCAAATAAATCACGTTTCTCCATTTTACTGGTTCTCTTCATAATTGCATCAATTCTCATCATAAGCTCTTTTGGAGAAAATGGTTTTACTACATAATCATCAACGCCTAATTCAAAGCCATGAATTTTATCGTATTCTTCTCCACGAGCCGAAAGCATAATAACAGGGCAATCACTTTTCTTTCTGATTTCTTTAACTGCCGAGAAGCCGTCTAACTCAGGCATCATTACATCCATAATAATTATGTCAAAGTCTTGCTGCCTTACCTTGTTTACAGCATCCATTCCATTGGTTGCTTCAACAACAGTGTGTCCCTCAAATATTGCGTACTTCTTTATAATTTCACGAATTTTATCCTCGTCATCTGTAACAAGAATCTTATACATTGTAGGCACCTGCTTATCATTTATTTTCATACTTATTATACCAATTAATATACATTTATGTGTGATGGAATAGTGATGATTACTTAAAAAATTGTTAACAGTAATTACATAGATTGCTCATATTTTAATCATAATTCGTTCATAATTACTTGTTATCATATAGGCATAAAGTAAATCAAAGCAACGTAAAGAAGGGAGATAAAGATATGAATAATGATATGTTTAATAACAACTTTGAAAATAATGGTAATGGTTATAATCTAAATAACCAGAATAATAATTATAATGGCAGCTATAATTTCTCACAGAGTCCTGATCCACAGGTACACGTACAAGAATATGTTCCAAAAAGAAAGAGAAGAGTTGCTGCTGGTTTTATGAAGATTATAGTTTTTGCACTTGTATTTGGTATTGCAACAGGCGGAACATACTTTGCAGCAAATCAAGCATTTAACAGCGGGGCTAAAAGTACTCCATCTGCTACCATTCAAACTGGTTCACTTCTGTCGGCAAACACTGTACAGGCAACAACACTTACTGATGTTTCTGGTGTAGTAGATCAAGCAATGCCATCCATTGTATCAATTAATGTAAAGTCTACAGTAGTTAACAGTATATTTGGCAGAGCATTCCAACAAGAGCAAGAAGGTAGCGGTTCAGGAATAATTATAAGCCAGAATAATCAGGAGGTTCTGATTGCAACAAACAATCACGTTGTATCTAATGCAGATAAGGTAATAATAGAGTTTGTCGATGGTACATCAGCTGAGGCTCAGGTTAAGGGAACCGACCCTAGCAATGATTTAGCAGTGGTAGCCGTAGACTTTTCAAAACTATCAGATGCAACAAAATCTAAAATTAAAGTGGCATCCTTGGGTGATTCAGATAAAGCCAAGGCAGGAGAAATGGTTATAGCAATAGGAAATGCACTGGGTTATGGACAATCGGTAACAGTAGGATATATCAGCGCATTAGATCGCAAGGTACAAACTGAAGATTACACAATGACTCTTTTACAGACAGATGCCGCTATCAACCCAGGTAACAGCGGTGGAGCATTATTAAACGCAAATGGACAGGTAATCGGTATTAATTCAGTTAAGTACTCTTCAACAGGTGTTGAAGGAATGGGATATGCTATTCCTATCTCAAAGGCAATACCTATTATTAATGATTTGATGAACAAGGAAGAAGTACCTGAGAAGGATCAGGCATATTTAGGAATTATGGGGCAGGATGTAACTGAGGCAATTTCACAAAGCTATGGCCTTCCTGTTGGAGTATATGTAAGTGAAGTTTCTAAAGGTTCACCAGCTGAAGCCTATGGTTTACAAGCAAGAGATATCATCGTTGGAATTAACGGAAAGACTATCACATCTATGGAGCAGCTGAAGTCACAGCTTGTATCACTAAGAGCTGGTACCGAAGCTACAATAACTGTTAAGCGTGCCAACGGAAACGAATTCAAAGATTTGGAGGTGAAAGTCAAATTAGGATCAAATCCTCAGTATCAGACTAGGTAAGGCTAAACAATTGAGGATAAGTATGTTAGTCGTTCTAAAAATAGTTAGAAGCATTAAGTGGTTACAAGTACAAATGGTTACAAGTACAAATGGTTACAGGTACAAATGGTTACAGGTACAAATGGTTACAGTAAAAATGGTTACAGTAAAAATGGTTATAAATATACATGGTTTACTAGATTGTTACTAAAATAATAGATAAGAAGTATGTAATGTGAAACCTATTTGGTCTAGCTGATCAAATAGGTTTTGTTGCACCAATATTTAACAAGCGCTTGTATGATTATGCTTAATAATATATAATTATACAAGCGCTTGTTATTTTTATCTAGTGTTAAAATTTGAATTTTAAAATTTAACCTTTAAGGTGCTCATCAATAATCTCTCCAGCACATCTTACCAGTTCAGCACATGGCCTCTTTATATAATAGGTTTCAGTGCGCTCCTCCGGTACAGGGCTTGATCGTTTTTCATCCAGCGCTAATAGTTCCCTACAAATAATTGAACCATTTTGTTTTTTAAACTTTTCAGCCAGCATTTGAATCAGCTCATAATGTTTTTTCTTCGCATCTTTATTCAGTGGGTCAGAGTAACCCTCTAATAGGCCTGCCACCATAAACATCGCTGATACTGCGCCGCAAACCTCCCTCAATCTTCCCATTCCGCCGCCAAACGAGGACGACAATCTCATGGCCGTTTCAAAGTCCAGCCCCAACTTCTCACAGTACGCACCTATAACAGACTGCGAGCAATTGTAACCCTGCTTGAAGAGTTGCTCTGCTATTTCTGCATTTCCCTGCATCTTTATACCCGCTTTCTATTTTAAAATATGTACCGATTGCTTAACTTAGTCTTAGCTTACTACCTTTAGCTTACTTCAGTCGGGCTGCTCACTTTTCTGTGGGATTCACTCTTGCTAAAGCTGCTTTTTGGTGTAATAATCAGCCCTACTTCCCTTCAGTCTTCACACCCGCTAAAGCGGCTTGCTGCCGAACATAATCAGCTGCCTGCTTATAAGTTTCAAAGTCTGGTAGATGTTCTACGAATAGCGTAGTATCCTGACCTAATGACTCGCACAGTCTGGCAACCTTCTGATAATTAATAACCCCATTGCCGGGCATAGTCTCATGAATCAGAGTTGTATAGGCATTTTCCATGATAACATCCTTGCCATGAATACTTTTGATATGAGGTCCCAATTTTTTAAAGCACTCTTCAATAAATTGGTCACGGAATAAATACCGTTTTGGACAATTTATCATATTAACAAAATCCAGATGCACGCCAAATGCTTTTCTGTCAACGTCACAGATTAGTTGAAGGTATTGGTCGGGTGAATCGGGTACCATCCACGGCATAGTTTCCAGGGTAAAAAAGGTTTTTGTTGGCTTAACGGCATCAATCACATTTCTTATTGACTCTACAATTAATGCATATGTATCGCTAGAATAGTTGTCTGCATAAAACCCGTCCCAGGTTTCCCCTCTGCTTCCCGCAACATTAACGCAACAGTTTGCTGCTAGCTCATCTGCAAGATATAACTGATTTATACAGTGCTCTATAGCCTCTTTTCGCTCCTGATCATTTATAGCGATTGTATTCTTCCAAACCCCTACCTCACCAAAAACGATATCATGCTTTTTTGCACATTCAATATAAGCCTTTTTTTCTTCCTTACTGGCTGTAAAATCAACTGGCGATAAAACTGCTCTATAGCCAAGCTCCTTCACCAGCTTGTACCACTCATCAGGATTGCTGTACGGTCTCTCAATTGCTCCGCCAATTCTCATAAGTATTGTTGTATTGACGCATTTATTAAAAAATGCATCAATACATTCCTTTCTACATATTTTAATTTATACTTTGCTCCTAGTGCTACTTTTTAGCAATGCTACTTCTTTCACAGTGCTACTTCTGCTCACAGTGCTACTTCTGCTCACAATGCTACTTTTGCTCACAGCACCTTACTCCATTTTGTGTCCAAATAACGGAAGGATCGATACTTTTTATATCAAGTGAACAGGTTCTAGCCATTACCCCTGCCAACTCATATGTCATCTTAAGTATCTGATTCTTTACGCCTTCTGACTTATTTTCAGCCAATGGCTTAATTATTACCCTGCCCGCTGATACTGCAGTTGCGCCTAAAGCCAAAGCCTTAAAAACATCCATTCCACTCATTATTCCACAGTCAACAAATATTGGTATCTTACCTTCCACCAGCTTTGCGAGCTTAGGCAAAATCATCAATGGGGGTATGGCATAATTCATAATTCCATGGTGGTGGGAGACAACAATTCCCTTAGCACCTGCTTCCAGGCATTTATAGGCGTCCTGTTCACTTAGTACACCTTTCACGATAAAGGGTAGTCTTGTAGCTTTAATAAACTCTTTTAGCTCAAAAAGCGACTTAGCAGCCATTTTTAATCCTAAAACGTTGTCATACTGCCCATTTTCACCGAAGGAATGGTCCAAATCCATTCCCATTGCCATTACTCCACATTTTTCTGCGTGTTCAATTCTCTTAAATATGTAGTCATTATCTTCATGCGGCTTAATAATCTTGATTGTGCGAGCACCAGTTGATACAATTGCCTCCAACTCAGCTTCATCTCCCATACCAGCCCAGTTCACAGCATTTGTGGCTAATGCACCTTTGGCCATCTCAACCATGCCATTCTCGCACACACTGTTTAAGTGAGAAAGTGGTGCCATCATTATAGGAGTGTCAAAGTGTTCTCCATACAACTCTAATTTAGTAGATGGTACCACACTGTCAATATTTCTCATTTCAACCAGTAACGAATCAAAATACTTTCTTGTTATGAGATTTGAATCCCCGTAATTAATCTCTTGCTGCTTATTTTCCATTTGGCTACCCCTTTCATAATTGAAGTAAAAGCATATACTCTGATATAATAGATTATACGTGTTTATTTGGTCTAAATAAATTATTAATTTTAATAAATACTACACAATTTTATTTGACTATATAATTTGATAATTTATGTAAACACTACGTAATTTTATTTGGCTAGTTAGATTTTTGGATAATAAAAACTACACAATTTTGTTTTTACTTTATTATGAGGTTAATATGAAGACGGAAAATACACTCGACAATATAAATCCATACGTTTTAGGCGCTTTTTATATTAATAATGCTGATAACACGCCCTATGCCAGAAGACGGGAAAAATGGTACGAGGTAGAGCTTATTTTAAAAGGCTCAGGGCATATTATTTTCAATAACGTTACATATCCTATTACAGGTCCCTGTATATATTTCAGGGAGCCAGGAGCAGTTGTTCAAGGGTTCCCGCCTTACGCCTGTTACCTGATATCCTTTGACCTTATTTACAATCAGGATAGAGAGCCTGATTATGTTAATGGCGGAATTTGGGATTCTCTTGCAACTATGCCTAATAAGCCTTGTTCAGGTTTACCTTTTAAGCCCTATATAAATAATATCAGGTTGGAAAATTATATTGATAGCTTTACAATGGCCTATAACGCGTTTATCACTGGCGGACGCAAAAATCAGTTCATACTAAAAACATGCCTAATGCAAATATTACTTAGAATTTTACAGGAAAGAAATCCGTCAGAAAAGAATAACCCAACTAAATCACAGAGGCTTATTAGTACTTACGGTCAGCGACTTAATTTGCTAATAAAAATGCTGAACGACAATATCTCAAAGAAATTTACGCTAGAGGAACTCGCTAATTCTATCGGGTTAAGTCCGAATTTTTTGTGTAAAATTTTCAAACAGTATACAGGGCAAACCATTATTGAATATATAAACAGCAAAAGAATTGGATATGCTAAAAGACTACTATTGGAAACAGATTTGCCTTTAAAGCAAATTGTGACATTGTGTGGTTTTGAAAACCAAAACTATTTTTTTGAAGTGTTTAAAAAGGAAGAGGGCATTACACCCTCTGCTTATAAAAACACATATCGTTTTGAATAGCTTATAATAAAGAGCACAACTTTTGTTTTCCTTAAGAACAAAAAGTGCGCCAACCGCAGTTCATATTAGGGAAAACGGCAGTTGACGCAGCAAAATATATACAATACTTTTATTCCTTTTTACTACTTGTATAATAGCCTATCAAATCATCATTTAAGCCAATGTAGGAATTACTTTCATCGGTCATCGCTGATATTTCGATCAACGTAACCTCATTTCTTGATAGAACAATATTAATATTTAGGCGTCCAGACTCGGGCTTGCTACTATTGGTAGAAAGCTTTGGCTGTGCAACCTGTTGCAATGTTCTGATCATACTCTTGCTTGGATACCTAGGGCGACCCATATCAATCCATGTTTTCATTGGATTTCCGTATTTCTCATTAACAGTTTGCTTTTTTATGAAAGCTAGTGGTTGCTCAAATGGAATAATAACCTCTAATTCTTTCTCTGCCTCCCCATCGTTAACAGCTACCGCATTCCATGCTACCAAGGCAATTGAACCATCGGGTCTTCTTGTAACAATTATATTCTCGTCCCTATATAACTGCTCCTCGCCTAGTTTAGCAAAAAATGAGAACATATGAAACGTAGGCTTTGCAATGTTGTTTAGAGCCACTAATCCAAACCCACCATGGAACTGAGCTCTAGGCACATCTGCTTCCTCAAAAACATCGCTAAACGTCCAATATGAGAAGGAATCAACATAATCTCCACCTTCGCTAATAATCCTCGCAAGATATGCAGCATTAAAAGCTGTATCATGTACCGGATTTAGAGGATGCCATGAGGTGTTATACTCAGTAATGTGAAACGGAAGGTTTGGAAATGCAGAATTATCTATCATTTTCCTTACTTCTTTGAACTCATTTAGCATATAGTCTGCTTCCCATATATCTTGATACATAACCTGCGCAGTCCTAACTATAGGCTGAGATGATGTATACGCATGCCTTGATACAAAGTCAACAGGTGCATTTTCCTTGTCGCAAAACTCCAGAAAATCCGTAATCCAGTGATCAGCACCACCACAAATAGCCGGTCCTCCAACTTGAAGACGTTCGTCCACCTCTTTAACAGCTTTTGCAGTAACCCTGTATAGTTTAAAGTACTCCTGTTTATCTGCGTCCTTCCAGAATACTTGAAGATTTGGTTCGTTCCACACTTCAAATGGCCATGTAAGCACCTCATCAATACCATATCGGGATATAAAGTGGCTTACAACAGCCTTAATTAACTGCGCCCACTTCTCATAATCCTTTGGTGGAGTAACATTTCCCCGCCAATAAAAAACTGTTTGCTCCCCTGAAGCCAGCTTTGAAGGCATAAAGCCAAACTCTACAAAAGGTTTTAACCCTTTTTCAAGGTAGGAATCGAATATACGATCAATATATGTAAAATTATAGAATGATCTTATCTCACCATCTACTTCGTCTTCTCTATATATTCCCACATCATCATGCAAAAGACCATGCCCTCTTATATATGAAAATCCTATATTCTCCTGAACATATTCAAGGTTATCTTGATATTCCTTTTGCAGGGCTAAACCTAGCCTGCCAGTACCTATACACTTTTTCCAATTGCCTTTAAAGATGGAACCATTTGAACATTGCGGAACAAAAATACTTCTCATTGAACTTCTCCTAAACAATAGCAAATACATATTTTGGTATCATAAGTTAATTATAGAGAAATTTATAGATAAAAGAAATAATTAATATTGCAAAATACTACACAATATTATTCATCAAAAAAAATATTCAAACCTAATTAATTCTGAATAGGTATGAATATTATAATAAGTTTATAAACTACTATTTTATTAATGCAAATTTATCTCTACAATTCTACACAAACCTTAACCTTAGCAATTCTTTTATCGTCTAATTCTTTAACCTTGAAAATTAAATTATTATACTCTAAAGTAAGGTCATCTCCCTTATTGGGTATGCGTCCTAATTCTCCAATAATAAACCCACTTAAGGTATCATACTCATCAATAGGCAATTGTACATTTAGGAATTCACTTACCACATCAAGGCTTGTTGTTCCATTTATAATAAATGTATTGTTGTCCTGCTTCTCAATATCTCGTTCTACTTCATCATCCTCATCAAATATATTCCCAACTATTTCTTCAAGTAGATCCTCTAATGTTACTATTCCAGCAGTACCACCATATTCATCAATTATTATTGCAAGGTGAGTATTGCTCTTTTGCAGTTCTGCAAAAAGCTCATCAGTTTTCTTAGAAATAGGAACAAAATAGGGTTTTCGAATAATATTTGATAGGCTAAAATCTTCTTTTGGATTACCATTAGATAAGTAATCAATTAAGTATTTGGAATGCATTACTCCCACAATATTATCTATATCATCCTCATAAACAGGTATTCTTGAATACTTTTCCTGCTTAACAAAAGCAATAACGTTTTCAAGCGTTTCGTTAATCGGCAATGCTGCAATCTCTGTTCTGTGGGTCATTATATCAGCAACTGTCTTATTATTGAACTCAAAAATATTATTTATCATTTCTTTTTCATTTTCATGAATAGTGCCCTTTTCCTCACCAACGTCCACCATCATACGAATTTCTTCTTCTGTTATTTCTTCATCTTCTTCATTTGGATCTACACCAAATAATCTTACAATTGTATTTGTAGAAAATGTAAGGAATTTAACGAAAGGAGACGCCAATAAGGAAATGAGATAAATAGGTCTGGCAACAAACATAGCTATAGATTCAGCCTTTTTCATTGCAAGCCTTTTAGGAACTAGTTCACCAAGCACAAGTGTAAAATATGATAACAATAAAGTAATTGCTATTAAGCAAATATTTTTAAGTACTGCTGCGGGTATTTGAAGGCCTGTTTTTTGAATAGCTTCCACCAAGCGACCAGCAAAACTCTCAGCAGCAAAAGCACTCGCAAGGAATCCAGCAAGAGTAATACCAATCTGAATTGTGGCAAGAAACTTACTAGGTTCCCCCAATAAATTTTTCAGCAATATAGCTTTCTTATTACCACCCTCAGCCATAAGTTTAATCTTATTATCGTTTATAGAAATTAAAGCTATTTCTGATGCTGCAAAAAAAGCATTTAGCACTATAAGAATTAGTAAAAGCATAATCTCTGTTAACATTTTTCTCCCCCAAAATATTATAATAAAAAAATAAATTAATACACTATAATATTTTAAGGCCGTCTGTAGAAAAAGTTCTTTGACTTACCTTTACTTTTTACTAAAATTCTTACTAGTGCGTTACTACTTCGTATATCACCATCGTCCATGTTTTTCCCACCTCCAATACTACTTTATTAACTTTATACTATAATATTAATACCTAATTATGTCAAGGCACTAATACACTTCTCATATACCTCTTAAGGCTTACTGCTAACATCTGTATGGTCTTCTCATAATTAGTCAAGCTTATTACTCATCAAACTTTTACATTTATCGATTATCAAACTTTTACATTTATCGATTATCAATCTTTTACATTCTCCAATTTTCAAGTTTACATTTATTCCTTATCAAGCTTTCCTAATAAATAAATTGACATAAACCCCGCCACAAATGATATAGGACTAAGTACCAAATAAATTCCATTTGGAATACCCGGAAATACGCTTACCATTGAACCAATAATAAATCCTAATATAATAAGGTAAGTTGGCCTTGGATGTTTGTTCAGAGCATTTTCCAAAAGCTTTGTAGTAAGTATTATGCCAAGCAATAATCCAATCCCCAAAGGCATAATAAATTCAACCTCAAAGTTGGTAATTGAATTAATAGTCTTTTCATACATGCCCAATACCAGAAGCATATACGAAACACTAATCCCAGGTAGTACAAGCGCAACTGCTGCAACTATTCCTGTACACAACAGCATTACATACCCACCTACCCCATTCCAGTTACCTAAGTCCATCATATCCTGAGGTATCATCCCAAGTAGAGTTACTAATATAATACCCACTATAACGTATACTACAGCTGTTATAATTTTTTGACTAGTGTATGCCTTTTTGCTTTCTGTCTCGTGAGCCTTCCTAAATATAAATGGTACACTTCCCGCAACAGCTCCTAGGAAAAAATACATCATAATAAAGTTATATTTTTCTGTGAGTATGGATAATGGTTTGGCAAAAAGCACCATACCAATTATTCCAAATAACCCGATAAACAATAAGTAAATTGCATTTTTCTTTTTGTCCTTGAAAAATGAGCTTACTGCTGAAATCATATCATTATAAATTCCTAGCAGCAATGCCATGGTGCCCCCGCTCACGCCAGGAACTAGCATTGAGCCTCCGATAATTATAGCTTTGAGTGCAAGTATTAACTTTCTCATTTCCACCTCATTAGTTCATATTTTATAAAAAACTCTGAAACAGCAAAATATTTCCTGCCTCAGAGTCTCACGAATTGTTGGATAACCGAGGTTTTAGCCGTATTGACGATTAGCCATCTGCAATTCAGAACGTTACTCCCTCTATTACAATGAAAGTAATATTATGTATAATTTACATCTATTATATTTATGAATACTTTACATGTCAATATTCTTAGCATTTCTCTAGTCTGTGTTTTTTCGTAATATGTAACAAAATCGAATTAACATAACTCTAATTATTTTTTAAAAATGTACAATACTAGGTTGACATTGGTGAATTTGAATTATATAATTAACGTAATTAATAAATGACTTTAAAAAATATATTATCTAAGTTAAGCGAGATTAATTATGAAGCCATATATAGCATCTAACTTGAGAGATATGAATAGAAAGACAGTTTTTGACCTCATAGCAAATGTAGGTGAGATTTCACGTTCTGAAATAACACAGTTGACTGGTATAAGTGCACCTACTGTTCTCAAGATTACTAATTATTTATGTGACAATGGTTTTATAATAAACGCCGGAGAGGGACAGTCAGCACTTGGTAGAAAGCCCCAAATGCTTAGATTTAACCCAAACTTCGCATACTCTATTGGCGTAGAGTACGAAGGCGATTATCTCAAAATGGGAATAGTTAATGTTAGCAGTGAAATTATCCTTAAAAAAACAATTCATGTAAAAAACGACTTTGCAGATGTAATTTCCCGAGTATTAATTGAAAACGTCGAAAGTCTTATACATGAGTCGGGTGTGCCAAAGAATAAGATTCATGGGATAGGTCTTGGTCTTCCTGGTGCAGTAGATATGGATAATAATGAGATTCGTTTAGGGCCTCTAGTAGGCGTTAACAATACCTATCCCTTAAATAGCTTTACTGAAACAATTACACAGTCACTAAATATGTCAACCTATTTATGCAATGATGTTAATGCAGCTTCAATTGGAGAATACATAACAAGAAAGCTCAAGAATGAGGACCTAGTTTATATATCTTTAGGTACTGGTCTTGGCGGTGGAATTATTCTCGATGGTAAGCTTCGCTTTGGAAAGCATTTTAATGCTGGCGAAATAGGTTCTCTTGTATATGATGATAATTTTAAAACGTCCGATGGTTTACCTGGATCACTTGAATCATTAATAAATATCCAGGCATTGCAAGAGAGATTTGAAGATTTTGATAACAGAGTAAAAAATAAAGTGAATATAAATGAAATTATTAATTATATTGCTCCATATCTCGGTATGACAATACTTAATATAATAAGTATTATTGATGTTAAACAAGTAGTTCTAGGAGGAATTATAGTTGACTTATTAGGAGAAGAGTTAGTAACAGCAGTTCTGAAACAATTTCATAAATTATCGGCACTAGATGTGAATATTGATTTGTGCAAAAGTGATGAACCAGGTATTATAGGTGCATCCCATCTTATTACAAATGAGTACATCAAAAAAATATTCCTATCGTAACTTTACTTAATTTACCAGATTAAACTTAATATCGCAGTTGAAATATAAATAACTTAGGTGTTTATATTTTATAGCATTTTATTAATAAACTTTATTAATTATTGTTTGATTTATTGTTTTTTTATTTTTAGTCTGTAATAGTTTTTAAGTAAACTTAAAAACTACAGAAAATATATTCAAGAGGAGAGATTTTAAATGAAAATGGGTAAAAAAATCACTCGAGCAATTGCCGCTGCGTTATCACTAGCACTCGCAGTATCAATTGCAGCACCTATGGATGCCTCTGCTACTAACCTGAACTCCAATGACAGAGGAGCAGAAAAATTGTGGATGGCTATCAAACAAATAACAGGTGTGTCTACAATAATGGACACCGGTGCACATCCTGATGATGAGCGTAATTCATTATTGGCTTACTGCTTACTCGAAAAGGGCGCTGAAACTGTTGCACTAATCACTACTTACGGTGCAGGCGGACAGAACGCAATAGGTAGTGAAGCAGGCTTTGCTTATAGTGCTGTTCGTGCTAGAGAGCTACAAGAAGCAATGGACTTGATTGGCGGAGAACTAGAGATGATCTGCGAAGAGTACGACAACACTGCTATTGACTTCGGTTTTTCTAAGCTAGGTGAAGAAGCATTAGCTATCTGGGACGTTGAAGAACAAATCAAGAGAACTGTTCGTGCTATCCGTACATACAGACCTGACGTAGTATTCAACTCTGCAAACAATGTTCTTACTGAACATGGTCAGCACCAGGCAACTAATATAATCACAGCTGAAGCATTCAAGAGAGCTGCTGATCCAAACGCATATCCAGATCAGATAAAGGCTGGCTTACGTCCTTATCAGGCAAAGAAGCTCTATGATACTGGTACAGCTGATAACCACACAGCAAAAATGGACTACACCCTGTTTAATGAAATTCTTGGCTTAACTTATGACCAGTTTGGACAGAATTCACGTTATTTCCATATTTCACAGAGTATGGGTAAAGTAACTGATGTAAGTGCAACTGCTGCTTCATACCACACACTAATAGCTACTTCTTTGGATAAGAAATTAACTGATAAAGAAGAAGATATGTTTGATGGTATTGAAATGACATACACTGACCTTGCTGCAAAATATGCTAAGAATAAGGATATTTACAGATTATTTAATTCTCTTCAGGACGATGCTGATAAGATAGTTGCTGCATATCCAATTAATTCTAAGGTTACAAGTGCTACTCATGATATGATAGCTAATGTTACTAAGGGACTTGATACTGTAAAAAAATCAAAACTATCTGAAGAAGATAAATACGATTTAACTTTCAGACTTAATACAAAGCTAAATCAGCTTTATGAAGTAAGTGCGCAGAGCTCAAGCCTTATCGCAACTATTACTCCTGCTTCATATGAAGTAGCAAGAGGACAGAGCACAAAGGTTACAGTTCAATTGTACAATGGTGGAAAGAGCGATCTTAAGAACCTCAGCGTTAAGCTTAACACTCCAGCAGGCTGGACAGTTTCAGCACCAAAGGTAACAACTGCTTCAAAGATTGATTATAACAAAACAATAAAGTTTGAATACGAAGTTTCAATACCTAAGGATGCAGACTTATACCACCCATACGCAGAAATTCCAATGACTGCAACTGTTAGCTATAAGGTTGATGGAGTTGCTTCAAAGACAACTATAGAACCTAAGAAATTATTTGCTGTAATGCCTGAATACTCATTACAGTTATCACCAGAAAACTATGTACTCAATACTACTGTTGCAAATTCTACAATCCCTGTAACTGTTGGTGTTAAGTCATATGTTACTGGCAAGACTTCAACAACTGTAACATTGGATGCTCCATCAGGATGGACAGTTGAACCAAAACAAGTAACTATTGAGTTTACTGGTAACAATCAGAATAAGACTGCTAACTTTACAATTACTCCACCAGCAAACCTAAAGGATGAAAAGCAATATTCTATAAAGGCTAAGGCTACAAGCGCAAATATGGTAAGCGACCAAACAGTACAGGTTATCAGCTATGACCATATTGGAACTACTTACTACCTATATGACGCAGCTTTAACAGTTCAATCTGCAAATGTAATATTACCTGAAGGTCTCAAGGTTGGATACTTTGATTCAGGTAAGGATGAAGTTTACAAGTACTTAGAGCAAATCGGTATGGATGTAACAGTTATCGGTGACAATGACGTAATGTATGGAGACCTTTCAAAGTTCGATACAATCGTACTTGGAATTCGTGCTTACAGAGATAGTGAAGCACTCATTACTGCAAACAACAGATTACTCGACTTCGTAGAAAAGGGTGGTAACCTAGTTGTTAACTATAGCCAGAATAGTGCAGCAGATAAATGGCAACCTAGCTTCGCTCCATATCCATTAAAGATAGGTTCACCTACTCTTACATGGCGTGTAGTTGAAGAAGATGCTAAGATGACTATACTTGATCCAACTAACAAGGTATTCAGCACTCCAAACAAGATAGTTGAATCTGACTGGGATGGTTGGGTACAGGAACGTAGTATCTACAACATTTCAGAAGCAGATCCAAAGTACACTAAGCTCGTTTCAGCAATTGATAAGGGCTCTGATATAGTACAAGACGGACAGTGGTTGACAACTAACTATGGTAAGGGTGTTTACACTTATACTTCAATAGTTTGGTACCGTCAGCTCCAGCAGGCTATGGCACCAGGTGCTTACCGTATGTTCGTAAATATTCTTTCACAGAAGCAGTAATAATTAGATATAAAACAAAAAGGGATGATGCCTCTGGCATCATCTCTTTTTTGTTCTTGTAAACTTTTAATTAAACAGGCTCTATGTCAATTGTTGTTGTGGGTAGTTGTGGGTAAAAGAAAAGAATTTATCGCTCCAGCATTTTTTTGGCAAACTAAAAGAGCATTAAGTTAAAATCTCTAGTAAAATGGAGTTACCACACAAACACTTTAAAAGGAGATTTAACTATGCTCTATACTAATTATACAGAAGAATTGACTGGCCTAGGCCTAAAAGATATTTTAATAAAATCGTTAGAAAGAGGCAGTAATTTATCTCAATATTTCTTAAATACAAGAATCACAAAAGTGTCAACATGTAGTAATTGACATGAGTGGCCCTTACAAAAGTCTTGCCAAGAGTGTATTTCCACGAGCAAAAATAGTCAGACCTTAATCATTGATATGCCCATTGTCAATTTCTTAGCATAATTTTGATATTTTAGTGCAGGGCTATATTTTTGCCTTGACATAATAAATCCTCCATAAGTAGACTTTGGTATTTACCTTGTCTGTTTATGAAGGATCATATCATATCTAACATAATAGGGTCAGTTAATTAATATCTAACATACTAGGGTCAGCAAATTAACCAACTATTACAATAACTAAATTGTGCTTTTATGATCTTAACTGTTTATTTTAGATTTAGCATAATTTATATTTTGAATTTTGAAACAAGTTCTATCAGCATGTCGGACTTTGTCCTTGCCAAATCAGAGTTTTCAATTACTGTATTGGACATTTGTGCAATCAATGCAACACTATTCGCAATATTTGATGTCCCCTGCGCCCCTTCATTTGCGGAAATTGCAATTGCATCAACTGCATTTACAATATTATGTATGGAGGAAAGCAATTGTTCTGTTGTTGAGCTGAAGTTGTTTACAATATTGCTTATGTTGTAAGCACTTTGATTATAATTATCACTTGAGCTGACCAAGTAGTCATAATCATTCATAACCTTTGTATCAATGAAGTCCATAATTTCTGCTGAGCTAATAGATAAAGCCTCTACAGCTTTCAAAATAATACTTGCTACTTCTTGTATACTTGATATCGTTGTTTTAGAGTCTTCAGCCAGCTTTCTTATCTCATCAGCTACCACAGCAAATCCCTTCCCTGCCTCACCTGCACGTGCTGCCTCAATTGATGCGTTTAGTGCTAGCAAATTTGTCTGAGAGGTTATATCCAGTATAGCTTTTGAAAGAATACTAATCTGATTCACTGCTTTTGATTGTTCAATTGCATTCTTCAAATCCTCTTTATTTCTTATATAAATTTCCATAGCACTCGTCTTTGATAAAAAAGCATTTTCCTTCATTTTTTCCGACATGTCGCTAACACTATTTACCGTTACTGCCCCTTCCTGTGCCTTTGCAGCTATAGATTCTATAGCCACTTCTATCTCTTCAGCCGTAGCGTTCATCTCTTGTGTGGAAGCAGCAGTCTCCTCCGTTCCTGCTGAGAGTTGTTCAGTAGTAGCGGATATTTCTTGTATGTTTTTATTGAGTTCTTCCACCTCTGTATTGATATTTGTAAGCATATTACTAACATCTGATGATTGTTCAACAACATCCTTAATAATGCTTCTTAAAGATTTTTGCATAGTATCTATAGACTTAGCCAGTACCCCAACTTCATCTATATTTTTCATGTATTCCGGCGGTACCTCTTTTGTAAAGTCTCCAGCTGCTATAGTTTTTAGGTGCTCAGAAGCAGCCTTAATAGGTTTACAAAAGTTCCTTGCAATTACAAATGTAATTACCAAGCTAACTAATATAAAGGCAATTGAAGCATTGAGAATAATGAATAGCAACATAGTAATCCCCGCCATCGATACTGATTTTGGTGCTGTTATGGCAAGTGACCAATCCGTACCTTGTACAGGAGCATATCCCATATACTTAGTTACCCCTTTATAGGTATACTCTCCAACTCCTGACTCTCCCTTTGTCATTCTCAAAGAAATGTCTGCCATTTGCTTAAGAGATGAGTTTGTTTCAGCCTCTTTTATTGTATTGCTCATATTAACTACAAGTTTATGGTCTTCGTTTGCAATCGTCGTACCCTTATTGTTTACCATGAATGCCGCTGATTGCTCACCATATCTAATATCTTTTATCATCTCGCTCAATTCATTGCCATCACGAGATAAAGCTAATACTCCTACTACCTTTCCTTTATCAATAATAGGCACCGCATATGAAACAATTATATCATTCGTTACATCGCTTATATAAGGATCTGAAACCACACGCTGGCCAGAAATAGCCTTGTTGAAATATTCCATATCCTTGGCATTTTCAGTGCTATCCAGAGTCGTATATTCGGTTCCATCGGTATCTATATAGCTCATCCACAAATGTCCACATCTATTTGATTCCCTTTTTATATATACAAGTTTTTCCCTCACCGGAACATTCATATTTTTTATTACATCTAATTGAGCAAATGCCTCGAGTACGTTTAATTGACTTTCAACTCTACTTGACATGACTTTTGAAGCTTCATTTGCTACTTCTTTAAGTGATCCATCAATATTGGTTGCAAGTGCGTCAGATGCTGAAAAATACACTATAGCACTAAATCCTATGCATATTGTTAATATCAATGCTCCATAAAGTAAAATCAACTTTGTTTTAATACTTTTTAGTTTAAACATAAAGCCTCCTAATATATATAATAATGTGTGAGGTAAATAATCTGTCATAAAGACTAAAAGATCTTAAAATGACAACAAAAGCCGCACAATGACTGCATTTTAGATTAGCCTTTGCTAAAAATAAAAAGCGATTTATCATTGTGCGGCAGTAGAAAATTCTAGATAAAGTTCATATTAAGCGATAATACTTGCCACCGCTTGTGCTAATTTTTCATCTGCTGCTTTTAAATTCCCTATATGTTCGTTGACTATTTGCTTGTTTTCTTCTAGAGCCTTGAAACTGTTTGCTAGCATTCTTTCTGTCTCAACTGGGGCAGGGCCTCCAGTTATAGTTCTTACATTTACGAAGTTCACAGGATCAAGAGCCTTTTCAATTTCAGCAACACTTAAATCAATAGCACGTCCAAGTACCTCTTGTGAAATATCAGCAATTATTTGAGGAGTTATATCCTGTGCTTTCTTACCGTTTTTAACCATATATTTAACAATTGTGCTGGTTATTTTATGGCTGTGACGGAAGGATAGCCCCTTGTCTCTTACCAATATATCAGCTAGTTCAGTTGCTGTAATAAATCCCTCATGTGCTCTGTCAAACAAAACGTCCTTGTTTACCTTCAATGTAGCAAAAACGGAGCTAAGCATTTTAAATGCTCTGATTGTATATTTTATAGAATCATACAAATGAGGCTGTAGCTGCTCTTCTGTATCAACTATATCTCCAAATGGTGTATTATGTAGTATATCAAAAACACATTTCGACTCAGCGATAGCTTTACTTATTGCAGGCCTTGTTTGCTCAAGAGAAGAAGGATTTCTCTTCTGAGGCATAATACTGCTCACCTGAACGTATGGATCAGAAAGATAGAATACGTTGAACTCCTTTGTACAGAAATCCAAGGTGTCTTTCATAAACCTTGATAAGCTAGTGTTCATAATCATAAGTACTGATGCACATTCTGTAAGATAGTCACAACCAGCAATGCCATCATAAGAGTTTTCAACTAATCCATCGAAACCTAGCAATTCAGCTGTTCTCTGTCTGCTGATTGGAAATCCTGTAGTTGTAATTGCTGCTGCGCCAAGAGGACTTATGTTAATTGTTTTAATTAAATGTGCAAGCCTGTCAAAATCTCTCTCTAGTGAATCCTGGTACGCAAGAATGTAATGAGCTAGTGTTGAAGGCTGAGCTGGTTGAGTATGAGTATAAGCAGGCATAACTGTGTTAATATTTTCTTTAGCGATAGAGAGTAATACTTCTCTGAATATATTCAAGTACTGCATAACCTCAAGCATCTTTTCTCTGAGCACCATACGGAATTCACATATATCTATATCATTTCTACTTCTTGCAATATGTAACCTTCCTGCTGTATCCTTACCGATTAGCTTCTCCAGTTCATGCTCAATCATAAAGAACATATCCTCATAGGATGGGTCATACTGCCTGTCACTCATGTCCAATAAATCAATTTCTTTTAGACCGGACAAGATATCATTTGCTTCTTTTAATGTAATAATCTTTTGCTCATATAGCATAACTGCATGAGCTTTGCTTATTTGTATAAATGGCTTTGCATAATAGTTTTTCTGAGTATCAAATATTGGAGCCAGTACACAGTCCTGAAAAGTTCTACCAGGGAATTGTGTGCCATCCATTTGTTCAACATATTCTCTTGTATACATAGAATTCCTCCTTAATAAAAGCTAATTCCATATTTGTTTGCCAATACAGAGCCAACACACCCAATTACACCAGCATCTTCCTCTAATTGCGATAGAACAATTTCTGTCTTTACAGGAGTAAGTCGGGATACTTCTTTTCTTATCGACAACAACAAACCCAATCCAGCCTTTGAAACGCCACCGCCAATAATTACAGCCTGTGGACTAAGTACACTTACTATATTTGCGATTCCCATACTTAGATATTCAATCATTTTATTGACTGCTTCAATACACTCTATATCGTTATGTGATGCTTTTTCAAATACTGTCTTACAACTAAGTCCAAGCTTTCTCTCAATTGCACTTCCAGATGCGACACTTTCAAAATATCCATAGGCATCAGGCGTATATCTCTCAGTTTCAAGAGCATCCTTTGAAAGAACAAGGTATCCAATCTCGCCACCTGTATAATTGTGCCCCCTATAGATTTTGTTATCTATTATTATTCCACTTCCAATGCCATCTCCAATAGAGATAAATACAAAGTTGTTGTATTTACTACCTATGCCCAGCCACTTTTCACCGAATACAGCCATGTTTACGTCATTATCGATAAAAACGTCTAGTTCAAACTCCTTTTCAAGTACATCCCGTATAGGATAATCTACCCAATTTAGTTTGGGTACAAATCTAGCTATGCCCTGATCAATGTCTGTTGTACCAGGAATTCCAACGCCAACTCCTATAAGCTTGTCCTCTACACCTTGCTTTGCTGCCATTTCCTTCACTACTTTTATGATATCCTTCAAATAACTGCTTTCATCGCAATTTCTTTTGTGTGTTAATTCTTTTGATAAAATTCTGCCAGATAAATCAGAAATAACAGAGATGCTTTTTGAAGCACCAATATCAATTCCTACAATATATCCTGCAGATGGGTTAAACACCAGTTCTATAGGTTTTCTGCCGCCAAGTTTTGTTGAAATACCTTCGCCTTTTTCCCTAATAATGTTTTCTTTGAGTAGTTCATCAACAATTGAAGAAACTGTTGACTTACTCAAATTGGTACGAGCTGAAATAGCAGCTCTTGATATAGACTTCTCTTTAACAATAAGTGAAAGGACAGTATTTCTATTCATTAACTTTATATATTCTGGCGTTCCCTTTATCATCTTCTTTGCACTCCTTTGTTATTTACCACGCCAACTATTTTATAACAAATATTACAGAATTTCTACCTTTTCTGTGTGCTGAGTATTTCCAGCATTATATTATCTGCTTCTTTCATACCAAAATTATTTATCCTGCCTAAGTTTTTTATGTTGGTATCAATATTATCAGTAATAATGCCGCTACCTGCTCGTATCCCCCTATTTTCCAAGGAAAGTGAAGCACTTACTACTGCGCATTGTGCTGCGAAGCTAACCTTATGTGAGCAGCTTTCTTTTGCCCCATCACATAGTATTCCCCCAATACTGCCAATAACAGTATTTATAGCATTCTCAGCTTCTAAACAGCCTCCACCAAGTAAATACGTTATTGCTGCTGCAGCTCCGGCTGCTCCTGCGACTGCTGTACCACACATTACAGTAAGACGGTTCATTTGGCTTTTAATGTATATTGCCGTCAATATTGATAGACATAAAGCTATCTGTCTCTCTTTCGGCGTTTTTTTTAGTACATCACATACTGCAGATACACCAAGCATACTTAAAATACCAAGATTTCCACTTCCAGCTACACTAACAATTGGAAACCTCTCTCCTGACATTCTCATCCGTGATGCATTAAACACATATGTTCTAGCTATATTGGCCAAATCATTTGTTGGAATAGAATCAAGTTGGGTTAACCTTTGAAGATAGTGTTTAGTTTCTTCTGACATTTCATGTAATGCAGCTTTTTTATTTATATCTTCGTATTGCAGTATATTTTCATTATCCATCTGACCATTTACAACATTACTAAAAATATCTTTGAAATTAAAGCTCTCACAAAAATACTTTTCAAATATCTTAACTGGTTCACTATGGAATAGTATCTCATTATTTTTTTCTATATGGCATATCCAATCATAGTCACCTTTTATTTCGACTTTGACGCTGGATATATCGCTTTTACAAGCAACACTTATATATAATGGCTCATCAATATCGGAATATGCGATATTTACATCAATGGTGTTCAGGTAATCAGTTACCTTACTACTTAGGCTTTCAGTTACTTCACTAAGAACAGCCAGCTTTAACTCTGGCTTCCTGATAATTGCACCAAGTATTGCAGCGTATTCAATACCAAACTTCTTTATAACGGGAATACCAACATACGCAGCATTTTTATAGATGTTCTTACTAAGAACAATATTAATGTTTCTTAACTCCCCATCTAAAAGGGATGCTGCTTTTGACGCTGCAAATGCTATAGCACCTGGATCAGTACATCCCATTGTCATTTTAATCTCATTGTCTAAAATACTGCGTATATGTTCATCCATTATTTTTCCTCGATCTTTAGCAATCTAGCAATATTATCTCTAAAAATTAATCTTAGCTCATTCTCTTTCATACCCAATTCAATGCAGTCTTTTCGCTGTTCATCATAGTACTGTTTTACAAACCCTCGTGGAAACCACTCAGAGTCTGTACCAAAAATAATCCTCTCAGGTCCAATAGTTTCATAATACTTACGAAACAAGTCCTTAACTGTCAATGGATATGGCATCCAGCGAACCCATTGATTACTTCCGGAGGTATCAACATAAACATTAGGACAAACCCATGCCAACTGCAATAATTCCTGAGGATGTCCACATCCGAAGTGAGGTATGATAAACGAAATATCAGGATGTGCCCTTGCTACATCATGTATCATCATAGGATTAATGTTAACATGTGACGCAAGTCCACCAGCCGCCCCCAATATTCCAAAATGAATCAGAACAGGGATTTGATATTTTTCAGCTACTTTCCACACTGGTTCAAGTGAAGCATCATTTATTTTCCCAGGTAAATCGGGAGCAATAATTTTGTATCCTTTTAATCCCTGCTCAGATATTGCTAACTCTAATAATAAAGCACTATCACTTGCAAAAGGATTATGATGTGCATATCCAATAAAATGTTCCGGTTGTTCCTGTATTATTTTACTTAGAATATCATTGTTGCCACCTGTAACAAAAACAAGTCGCTCAATATTATGCTTCTTCATTTCTTCAAGCCAACGGGCAGAAGTTGTTCTTACATCATCATCTGTTGGCTCTCGTTTGGGAAACCCCCATGCTTCTGCCCATTTTTTACCTTGATATTGGTTTTTAGCTTGCAGTGTCAGCCACTTATCTTTGCCATACTCTGCAATATACCTTTTTTCAAATTCTACTATATCAAATCCTTTTACATCAAAGTGAACATGAGAATCTATTACTTTAAATTCCAAATTATCACCTTCTTATGCTTTTAAACCAGTCATGTGAATTCCTTCAATAATCTGTTTCTGGAAGAAGAAGAATACTATTAATACAGGTATTGTAGCCAAGCTGGCAGCTGCCATTACAAGATCCCATTGATTGTAGGATTCTCCTGAGAATAGTGCAAGCCCAACTGGCAGTGTATATATATGTGCCTGGTCAACTGCAATTACTGGCCATAGGAATGCATTCCAGTTTCCTAAGAATGTGAATATTCCCAATGCTGACATAGCAGGCTTAACCATTGGTACTGCTGTTCTCGCGAAAATACCGAATTCGGATAGTCCATCTATTCTACCCGCCTCAAGTATATCATCGGGAACACCCATGAAAAACTGTCTCATCATGAATATACCAAAGGCTGATGTTAGACCAGGGAAAAGTAATGACCAATAGGAATTTAGCCAACCAAATGTAGTACTCATCATATACCAAGGTATGATCAACATTTCTGTTGGAATCATAAGCGTTGATAAAATCAGAACGAAGAGAAAACCTTTACCTTTAAAAGGCAGTTTTGCAAATGAGTAACCTACAAGAGTATCAAAGCACAAAACAGATACTGTAGTAATTGTTGCAATAACAAGGCTGTTCTTAAACCATAGTAAGAAATTTGAGTTTTCTATTACTCTTACATAATTGTCAAATGTTACGGTTTTTGGAATTATTGATGGACTATAAATATCTACTCCTGTTTTCAATGAAGTTGATAGCATCCACAAAAAAGGGAATATCATTATAAAACCAATTATAGTAAGGAATATATATGTAAACACTTTGCTATATTTACGCATCTTCCCCCTCCTTTTTGTTAGTATCCGATGAATTAATAATCATATTTTTTGTCCAAGACTTTCATTTGGAATAGCGATACACTAAGTATAATTATGAATAGAACAACTGTAGCAGCACTTGCATAACCCATTCTGTAATTAACGAATGCTAATTGATATATATATAGCACGACACTTACTGTTGAATTCAGTGGGCCGCCTGCAATTCCCTGTCCACCTGATGTGATGTTAAATACCTGTGTAAATACTTGTAGAGTCTGAATTGAAGCCATTACAGATAGGTATACAATAGTCGGATTTAACATTGGAATAGTTATATTCTTGAATCTCTGCCATGCAGAAGCTCCATCAATTTTTGCAGCTTCATAATATGTCTGTGGAATTTGCTTTATTCCTGCAAGGAAAATGATTGTGTAGAATCCAAGTGCCTGCCAAATTACGTTTGAAATTACAACAAAAATCGCTTGCGATGTACTATCCAAGAAAGGCTGCTTTGCAATACCAAATAATGATATAATGTTATTTACAACACCGCCCTGCTTCATGAACATCCATCTCCATACCCATGAGACAGCAACAACAGATGTTACATACGGGATAAAAACAACCATTCTATATAGTGATGCACCTTTTGTGATTGTATTTAACAAAAGTGCTATACCTAAGCTGAGACCAAGTCCTATAGGTACTGCAAACAATATGTATTTTCCTGTATTGAGTAAAGCGGCATAGAAAACTTCATCTTGGAATAATTGTATAAAATTATCTAGAAATACAAATGGCCTTTCTTTTGAAAGTAAATCCCATTCGTGTAAACTTACGTTAAATGCATATAATGTAGGCAATATTCTAATGCATATGAAGAACAATACTGGAACTGATATAAATATATAAGCCCACATAGATTGTCTTCCTTTAATTGTTAGTTTCAGGTTCATAGAGCCCTCCTTCTTTTAGCTTAAGGTTCTAAAGGCTTAAACACGTATTATTGATATATTGCCCGATGTATCAATAAAAATTGACACACCGAGCAATACTACTAAGAAATTACTTTACATAAATAAATTTTTATGTGTACTATTTAGCCCAGAATTCATCCAATAATGCCTGTACTTCTTTTACTGCATCATCAAGTGCTTTTCTTGGATCTACATCATTTAAGAGTACTTCGTCTATAGCATCCATTAATGCTTTTCTGTCAGCATCTTCATCAACATAGAAGTATGAATCAGCTATTGGTAACTGCTGAATGAATGGAGCCAACTTCTCATCCTTTAATAGTTCAGGATCATTTGCTATTTCATTCTTCGCTCCAATTTCACCAATCTTTTCAGTCCAAGCCTTCATAGTTTCAACTGATGTTAAGTGCTCAAGGAACTTAACTGATGCATCAAGCTTTCCATCTTTAGCATTAGTTGTGATACCATTTGTCCAGAAAGATCCAAATGATGTACTAATACCATTGTGTGATGGAAGAACTGTAACACCATAATTTAAATCTTTTGCCTGGCTCTTTAATGAACCTAAACGATATGAACCGTCAATATGTATAGCTGCTTTACCGCTGATAAATGCTGTAGAATCATCTGTGTAGAAGTCTTTTTCTCCAACCTTTTCAACCTTTGCAAGGTTTACTAGGAATTCAAATGCCTGATATCCACCTTCTGAAGCATTCCATTGAACTGTCTTCTGATCTTCACTTATAGGCTCTTGTCCAAACTGCTTGAGAAGAACAGGACGGAACCATGCATGTAACTGACCTGATGGCTGGAATGTAAGTCCTTCGATTTCTAAGTTTCCATTAACAACCTTTGTAGTCTTCTTAGCCATGTCAACTAATTCTTCAATAGTCTGTGGTGGCTTCTCAGGATCTAATCCGTTTGCCTTGAAAATATCTTTGTTCCAGAAAAGACCTAATGTACGAACTGCTGTTGGAATAGTGTAGTATTTACCATCTATCTTATTTACCTTAACCATTGGCGCGAATTCACTCTCAATTTTTTCAGCGGAGAATGAGGACTCAGGAAGCTGTTGTAATGTACCTGATTTTACATACTTAGGTACCCAACCGTAATACAAGTTGATAATATCTGGTCCAGTTCCTGCTGATACTGCAGCAGCAACCTTCTGTTGATATGAGTCATATGGGAAGTGCTTCTGAACAACTGTTATGTTACTGTTATTCTTTTGGAACTCTGCAATAAGCTCGTCCATTAAGTTAACTTTTGTTTCATAGAAATACTGCCAGTACTCAATTGTCACTGGTTCTGCTGCTGCCACCGTTGAAGCTGCCGCCTCAGTGTTTGTAGCTGCTGCTGATGAATCACTTGTAGCTTCATTACCTCCGCATCCAGCTAAAAGAGAAACTGAAATGCAACCTGCCAAAATCATAGATAATACTTTTTTAAACATAATATCCCCCTTTTTATACAGATAGTATCTTGGTTATACTCCTTTTTCGTTTCACTGAGTTTGTGAAGTTTTGATAATAATTATATTCTCCTCCTTTCATATTGACTTCTATTAACTTCACCATAATCAGGGATTACTAAAAAAGGTAACCTTATATTTTAATATGTATTAAAATATCACTAAGAAATAAAAGCTCCATAATTTGCTTTTATTGGTTTGTTTTGTTTACTTACAAACGCAGCTATTAAAAAAGTTTAACGCACTTCCAACAGCCCCGCCAAACTTCTTTGTCTTTGATAGACTAATCTCTACGTTTAATGGTATTAGCTGCTTAATGTTCTTCGTTACTTCATATAAAAATTCATCGCCTTCGCCTGCCATTCCACCGCCAATTACAACCATTTGGGGATTGAGTATACAGAAAATGGAGCTCAGCCCTAAGCCTAAGTATTTATAAACATCGTCAACTACTTTTTTAGCAACTTCGTCTCCCTTTTTTGCTTGTATAAAAACGTCCTTGCACTCTATATTTTTATTTGTGATTTCTTTATAAATACGGCTTGTGGCTGATGCAGATGCTTTTTGTTCAAAGAAACCAAAATTATTTTCGCTATATGTATCATTATAAGCTTCAATAGATAAAGGTAAGTATCCTATTTCACCGGCTTCAAAGCTATGCCCTCTGTACAGTTTTCCTCCAAGGTATAATCCACATCCAATACCCGTACCAATAGTAATCATTACAAAGTCATTATAATCTTTTGCTGCTCCCAAATACTTTTCTGCCAAAGTCCATACATTCACATCATTATCAATACATGTACTAATTCCAAATCTATTCTCTATATGATCCCTTAATTGAACATTTTTCCAGTTAAAGGCCGGACATACAATAACATTTCCAGTAGTATAATCAACGGTACCTGGTACTCCGATACCGATTCCGCATATATCTGTCTTGCTCTCTTTTAAAACGTTTTCAATTATATCTTCTATATTTTTTAGGTATTGATCCCCATAATAATCGCTTTTTCTAGTACAAGAATAAATGATGTTTCCGTATTCATCGCATATAACAGCTGAGATATTTGTTCCTCCAATATCTAAACCAATACTTGTCGGCATATTTCACATCCTTTCTTAATTAGTTTGTTTTGGTTCCTTACTATCTAAATCAATTTTAAATCAGAATATGAGCTCTGTCAAGCAAAAAACATAATTTTTTCATCGTATATTATGTAAATTAGTTATTTGGGTTAAATGAATCGTTTTTCTGGTCATTATCAAAAAATTTGCTTAATTTTTAACAAATAAAAACTTGATATATTGGCATTATGTCAACATATCAAGTTTAAGTTTTTTAAAAATCCTGCATCCGTTGAACCGCAATTATCTTTTCCCAACTATCCATGCTATCTCCTCCTGTATAAAGAGTATCATGTTATATATAAGGTGACTTGACTTTCTTTGCTATATTTAGTGACTACTTAATTAAATATTTGCAAAAATAAATAGAGTGGTTTCTAGCAGCTACCACTCTATTTATTCTAACTTACTTGTATAAATCAGACAATCTAACAATATATGAAATAATTAATCATTAGTATAATGTATTATCATTTTATATAATGCATCTTTTTATCTAATATATCTATTTATATAATATATATATTTATATATGTACTTTTATATAATGTATGTTTTTATATAATGTATCATCTTTTATATCATGTTTTGTTTTTCTGTGCAGACATTTATTTAAATAGCTTACAATCAAGGCGTCCAACTCTCTGCTTACCCTGAGTACCTCTTCACTCCCACGTTCATGTGTCTCTATCATCTGGTTTAACTTTTGTCTTAAATCTTCCATTTCCATAACCATGACCCTGTCCTTATATCTTAAATTTGCCAACAAGTTGTTGAAGTTCAGCAGCTCCCTGTGCGTTCTGGTCAGCCAGTTGTTTTTCCGCAACTGTTTTATCAAGTATTTCAGATGTTTTTTCTGCTATGTCCTGTACTCCCTTTGCGCTCTCATTGATGGTAGCTGCAACTTCGTTCATTGCCGTGGATATGCTTGACACTGCTAAATCCAGTTGCTCTGCTGACCCTTCAAATTCATTCATGAGTCCATTGACATACTCCGCATCACTATTATATTGTTCACTGACTCTAGTAAGCTTTTGATAATCAGGAAGAACGTTTTTATTAAGGTAAGATAGTATATCCTCTGAATTCTCTTTCATATTTCCAACTGCAGAATATACTCCCTTGACTATGCCTTGTATTCCAGCTGCAGTTGAAGAAGATTGCTCTGCAAGTTTTCTTATTTCTTCTGCAACCACTGCAAAACCCCTGCCAGCTTCCCCAGCTCTAGCAGCTTCAATCGCTGCGTTTAGTGACAATAGATTTGTCTGGCTAGTTATAGATAGTATAGTGTCGGCCAAAACACTTATTTTACTTATGTTATTTGATTCTTGAATAGCTCTCTCCATCTTAACCTTAACTTCGTCATATATCTCTTTTGCACTCCTTACAGCTTCTAAGGCATCATGCTTCAAGGTATTTGCTCTCATGGTTATCTCTTTAGATTTTTCAGCACCCTCCTTAACCCTTTGAGTTATTATATTAACACTTGCATTAATTTCCTCCGTTGTTGCGGTAATCTCTTGGGCAGAGGCAGCAGTTTCCTCCATGCCAGCAGAAAGTTGCTGGGTTGTTGCAGAATTATTCTGTGCGTTGTCCTGCACAATGCTGGATAGTTTCTCCATGCCATCAGCATTTTCGTACATGACCAGGGCCACATCGTGAAGCCTTACTGCCATTTCTCTCAATACCTTCCTAGTTGAAAACGTCGCCTTGGCAATAATTCCTGTTTCATCCTTGCTATTTGTCAAGTGTTCGTAATCACTGTCGTATTTCAGATCAAGGTCTGCGGTCTTATTTATTAGCTCAGTAAGCTTGATTATTGGTGAGGATATACGTTTGGCCACAAGTAGTCCCAGCAGTAGTGCTAATATTACCAACACTGTCCCAGCTATAATTATGTATATAACCATATAATTTACAGGGGCCATTATATCTCCTAAATCTCCTGTAATTACAAGTGTCCAGTTGGTATCTGGAATTATACTATATGCGGCCTCTTTCGTCCTACCTTGGTAATCATATTCTACAACATCAGCATCTACTTTTTCACCTTTTTGAACTCTAGCCACTACATTTTTAATCTGTGCATTTTCAACTGGATTACCTATTTTTTTAGTGTCGGGGTGGTATAACATATTACCTGTTTCATCAACTAGATATGCATAACTTGATTCGGTATCAAGTATTTTTGCATCAGATAGATATTTTATTATACTATCTGCGTATACTGCGGCTGTCGCAAACCCAACTAGCTGGTCATTTACCTTAATAGGGTGTACAAACGCCACAACATATGCTCCTGTGGACTTTGACTTGAGAGTTTCGCTAATAACTGGGGCTTCTGTCTCCAATACTTTTTTGGTATAGTTTCTATCCATAACACTAGCACCTATAAGCTTTGGATCGCTATCCGAACGTATTATTCCTTCGGTATCGGTAATAAAGATATGTTCAATATTCCCAGCATCTTCAGTCATTCTTTTCAGTTTTTCATTTAATTTTCCTTGATAAGCAGTTATATCTTCACCATTTTTTTGTTTTTGCAGCAGCTCAGCTACTTCGCTTTGATCCGAAATCAGTTGAATATTACGTTTTTCCTTCTCAATCATCGCCTTAATAACTATTGAATTTTCATTATTAGTGTTAGACATTGATGATTTTGTCAGCTCTCTTATGGTTGCGGTTGATTTAAAAAGGCTAATACTCCCCATTATCAAAATAGTGACCACCATCATAATAAACAGTATAAGGGATAATTTAACACGTAACTTCATTTTTTACTTCCTCCTTAAGATTGTTATTTGACATATAATGTTCTCTGATTTTGTTAATCGCTTCCGCTTCCGGTATAGGTTTACTGAATAAATAGCCTTGGATTTTATTACATTTATGCTTTGACAGGAAATCTAGCTGATCCTGGGTCTCAACACCTTCTGCTACTACACACAAATCCATACTTCGTCCCATTTTTACTATCAGGTCTGTAAGAGTCTTTCCTTTAGACGAAATTGTATCTATAAAAGACTTATCTATTTTTAAAGTAGTAATAGGAAGAAGCTTTAGATAATTCAAGGAAGAATACCCCTTTCCAAAGTCGTCCAAAGCGATGCGTATTCCCCTAGCCCTGAGTATTTTGAGCTTTTTAGCTATTACCTCGTAAGACTCCATTAGGATTGACTCTGTTATTTCCAATTCAAGCTGTATAGGGTTAATATGAACAGCATCGATATTATCAAGTACCATATCTACAAAGTCGTCCTGTAAAAGCTGAAGCATTGAGATATTAACCGACATACTTAGCCCCTTGTATCCCAATCTCTCTAAGTTATTCAGAAATTGGCAAGCTGTTTTTAATACCCATTCCCCAATTGGTATAATCAAATGAGTCGCCTCCGCTACCCCAATAAAGTCTTGCGGAGATACAAACCCCAAATCCCCGCTTCTCCAACGGATTAATGCTTCAAACCCAGAGATAGTACCTGTACTAATATCTAGCTGAGGTTGATAGTATAATTCAAACTCATTTTTCTCCAATGCAGTACGAAGGCTCTTCTCTATCTTGACTCTTCCTGATATTTCTTCATTCATTGGATCGTTGTAGAAAACTATTCTGTTTTTGCCGGACTCCTTGGCTTTATACAAAGCTATATCCGCATTTTTTAACAAGGAGTCAATATCTTTTCCATGCTCAGGATATATTGAAATACCTATGCTTATAGTAGTAAATATGTTAATACTCTCAACTTCAAATAAAGTTTTAAAGGCTTTTAATATACTAACAGCTGTTTTTTCGACATATTCCTTCTTATCATAGTTTTCAATAAGAACTATGAATTCGTCCCCTCCAATCCTATAAACAGAGTTATTGACTGTAGTCAGTAACCTTTCACTGACTTTAGTAAGGAGCATATCCCCAAATCTGTGACCCATTGTATCATTGACATATTTGAAGTTATCAATATCCATATACAGTAATGCATACCTTTCAACTTCATTTTCTCTTATTAAATAATCCAGCCTCTCTTGAAGGGCAAATCTGTTCTTGAGTCCTGTAAGCTGATCATGGTATGCTAAATAAAACAACTTGCTCTCATAATCCTTAAGTTCGGTTATATCTGAATGGGAGCCGGCCATTTGAATAATCTTCTTTTTATCATCAAAAGAAGCTTTCCCCCGGGCCAAGAACCATATGTATTTTCCATCCTTTCTTCTAAATCGGTATTCACAGTTATAATAAGGAGTGCAGTTTTGTTGATGAAAAATCATTTTCTCCTTTGCCTTTTGCCTGTCCTCAGGGTGAATAAAACTTTCCCAGCCTTCTTCTGCTGCCTCGATATCATCAATATTGTACCCTGTTATCTGATACCAACGTTCGGAAAAGCTTCTTTTGCCATCACGCTCCCACCAAATAGCATCATTGGTTCCTTCTGAAATCAATCTATAAAGTTCTTGACTTTCAAGTAGCTTATTTTCATTTAAGAGAATTTGTTGATATTGCTCTTCTAGTTCTGCCTGTTTCTCTTCCAATTGAATATTTATCTCTTGAAGCTTTTCATTTGTAATAAAATAAGCGTTACACGTGTGGTTAAGTTCTTCTTGTGCAAGGTTTAGCTGCCTGAGCGATTTATTAATCAAGAAATAAATAATGACACCAGTAATAGAAACATAAAACCAGCCCTTCACTAAACTTAAAAGGGATAACATATCCTTATCCTGTACCAAGAAATCCAGCAACTTGTCCGAAAGCAGAACCCATAATGAACCTATAATCATGTAGATTACAGTAATTCTGAGAGAAATAAGGTCTGTTTTTTTGTTTGACATAAAGCCCCCTTCGTAGATCCTTTATTGTGTCAGATATTTACTGCATATGTTTAAAAAGGATAATCTTGTATTTATAATCCAATAATACAAGCTTATCCCCTATACTAAAATAGAATTTTGTCTGTTATTACCCCGAATAAATTCGGTATTAAAATTATTTAGTTTCTACGATATTCTGCAATTGTCTTTCCGATATACTTTCTAAAGATTTTTGCAAAGTATTCTGAGTCCTTATAACCCAATATCTCGGCTACTTCATAAGGTTTAATATCAGAAGCCCTCAATAATATTTTTGCCCTCTCCATTTTTACTATAGTTATGTAATCCATAAAGGAAATACCGGTTTTCTGCTTGAAAACTTCACTTAAATAAGTCCTGTTAACAAACAAATTTTCTGCAACCATTTGAAGAGATATACTATTGTCTATATTATCAAGAACATAATTACATACTGTCCATACAATTCCCTTGTCTTGAAAACCTAGCTGAAATGAGTTAAAAATCAGGGTCAAGTCCTTTAGCTTGAGCATTACATGGTCCATAATTTGCTCATAATGTCCAAACTTTTGATCAGAAATATCAGTAAGGCTTGGTTCGTAAAAGAATTTCCTAAGCCAAGGGTTCTCTATGCACAGACCCTCAAATACTAATGGGATTGCTTTTTTTACAGCAACCTCAAATTTCATAGTGTCATAATCAAGATATGCAGCAATTCTATCGAATATATGTCTTACTACTGCTTCAGATTCAGAATGTCTGCTTTGTATATGCTGTATAAGTTTTTGTATATCATCTTCTTGGAAAGAAGCTTCAGTCTTTTGATCAAAAACCTCCTCAAGCTTTCTAACCCTTTCGGATTCTCTTCTTTTAGTGCTAATGTATGAATAAGCTCTACTTAATAGCGCAGACAGCTCATTAACATTCGCGGGTTTAGCAAGGAAATCAAATGCCCCGTGAACAATTCCTTGTCTTGCATAGCTGAATTCACTAAAATCACTCAGTAGTACCACACAAGGGCAAAGATTATCAGATACAATACTCTTTAAGAGCTCCAGACCATCAACTTTGGGCATTTTTATATCGGTTATTACAAGGTCCATCTGACACTTAGAAAGCTTTTTTAGAGCTTCCTCACCATTTCTTGCCTCTTCTGCTATTATAAAACCGGTTTCTTCTCCCCAAACCGGTAAACGTCTTAACTCAAGCCGTACTATATCCATATCATCTACCAGCATAACCTTATACATTTCACTACCTCCAAAGCAACAAATACAACCAATCATTATACTTAAAAAGAAAACAAAGTAATCAATCAATATACAAAAAAAGTAAAACAATAAATACTCAAAAGTAAATCCAAAGTAATCAATCAATATACGGAATTGTAAAATATATTGTAGCTCCTACTCCAACCTCCCCTTCAAGCCATACCTTGCCTCCATGCTTTTCAATAATGTTTTTTATGGTTACAAGGCCAATACCTGTGCCTTCATACTCATCACTAGTATGTAGCCTTTGGAATATACCGAAGAGCTTGCTGGAGTAATTCATATCGAACCCGGTACCATTATCTTTGACATAAAAAACATATGCATCCTCGGTTAGCGTACTGCCAACCGTTATTCTTGCCTTTTCCCTGTCTTTTGTAAACTTAAACGCATTGGATAGAATATTTGTTATTACTTGTTTCATTAATACCCTATCTGCATATATATTTGGCAAACCTGTTTCAATAACCATTTCTATCTTTCTGTCCGGATATCCAGCCTTCAATTCATCAAAACAGGCCAAGAATTTATTCTCCATATTTATTTCTTCAATATTTAATTTTGCTTGCGAGGCTGTTGAGTATTCCAACAGCTTTTCAATCATAGTAATCATTTCTCTTGAAATTCTCACTACACTTGAAAGCAAGTCAACTATTTCCTTATCTAGGCTATCCCCATAATCCTTAAATACTATTCGTATGTAACTCTCAACCGCCCTTAAAGGTGATTTCAAGTCATGTGTAACGGTATATGTAAAGGCTTCAAGTTGATTTACTGCATTCTGCAATTCCTTGGTTCGTTCCTCAACCCTTTCCTCCAACTCTTCATTAAGCTTTTTAACCTCTTTTATAGCCAATTTATAATTAGTTATGTTGTCGACTACTATACCTATTTGATTGTCGCTTATTTTGAAGGCATTGACCCAATAGTATGTGTTACCTTCGGAATAGTAAGTCTCGAACTGTACTGGCTTACCCGTTTTCAATACTTCTTGATAAATCGGAATATCGGGGTGTTTAAAGCCTAAAACTTGGCTCCATGTTTTCCCACAAACGTTGCTAATATCAATTTTCATATCGTTAATAAAGCTGGGGTTAATTTCAACAAACCTAATATCTTGAATAAGGTGTTGACTATCAAGTATAGGTTCAAAAACCAAATACCCATTAAGCATCTTTTCATAAAGTTGTCTATATTTATTTTCACTCTCCGTTAAGTTTTGCTGAACTTCTGTAAGCTCATCGTACTGCGTTCTTAATTCTTCTTCGGAGGCTGTCAAGTCTTCATATAGCTTGGACAATTCACTATGACTTATAGCTAACTCACTTTTTATCCTCTCTACCTTTCTGAGATTAACCATTAGAAATAAAACAAAGCAAGTAAGTATAAACATGAGTATAAATGCCGCGATAACATAATTTCTGTATTGAGCAAAAATGGATAATGGTTGGTTAATTAATTCGGAGCCTTTGGGTAAATACTCAGGATTGATTGAATATTTTTCAAGAACATTATAGTCAAACACGTACTTTGCAGTTTTTGTGTTGTTTATTGGTATTTGTGAAATGTCCTCCCCAGCTAGAATCCTTACAGCCATATCCCCCGCGAGCTCACCTTGTGTTTCTCCGCTTAGAATACTACCTCCCATTGCACCATTTCCGAGTCCAAAATCATACAAATGATAAACGGGAACTCTGCTGGTATCACCTACCATTTGCGATAATTGTTCGAAACCTATTGCCCCTCCTGTTTCATCCATGTAGTATGTAGTCAATAGTACTGCGCTATTGCCTTCGACCTGTCCCAGAAATTTTACAATATCTTTATAACTTCCTTTATTTAATGGGATGAGGTTAACCGTTGGAGCTATTTGGGTGGTGGATTTTTTTGTTAACTCCCAAGTTGAAATACCGCTTTCTGTATTATCAAAAACAACATAAATATTTTTTAAATTTTTATTTATGCTTAGCATTCCCTTTATGGTACCAGCAGGATCAACCTCTTCAATCACTCCTGTAACGTTTTTTTCATTTTTAGCAAGATCCTCAAAGCCCTTCTGGTTTATTCCACAAAATACTATTGGTGCACCATTAAACAACTCTTGTCGGTTAATAAGTGCAAACTGAAGTGCTGCGTCATCTGTTGCAATAATTATGTCTATTTTTTTATTTAAATATTTATACTTCATATAGCTATGTATATGTTGTAGGTTCTCATTAGTTGGATAAGCCTTCCAATCCATGTTCTCGATGGATATATCATATCTATTGTCATTTAGCCTGATTTTTTTCAGAATGCCGTTATTTTGAGATTGTGTCCAAGACAGGCTGCTAGAATAAGAATTAAGAATAAGAACATTCTTTTTGGCAGAATGGGTCAGAAGCCCCGTCTGCGAAGGTTCAGCCAGACTTTCCGACGCTATAAACAGAGAAAGAATTAATGTAATGATAGTAAAAATGAGGAATTTTATAACATGTCTATATTTTATTATGAGACTTCCCCCCTCTCAAGTAATAATATATATTTACCTATTTTAAGGGGTTTGTAACAAAAAATGGTAATATATATATCTATTCTTAAAGGACAAATTACCAATGAAAAATAGAAATCCATATAATAGATATCTATTTAGTTAATTCTATATAAATAGCATATATCTATATACCTTCATATAAATAACAATTAACCTATAGCGATAAACTATTTGCCTACATATAAATAGCAATAAACCTATAACGATAATCTATTTGCCTACATATAAATAGCATATAACGATAATCTACTTGCCTTCATATAAATAGCAATATATATCTATCTATTATAAGGGATTATTAATAAAAAAAAAATAGTACTCTACACTATCTTATTCCCATTTTATACAACAAGTAACAAAAATAGTGGATTTTTTATTTAACTACCGTTTCTTTGACAACTCAATCATGTCACCGTATATAGGAGTGGGCATTCCGAAGCCCCCAGAAACATCGATAATCTGCCCAGTTGTATACGCAGAATCATCGCTCGCAAAGTAGACAACTGTCGCTGCAATCTCCTCTGGTAAGCCCATACGCTTGATAGGCGTATGCCTTAAAAAGAAATCCTTGAAGTCTTCAGACAGGTTTGATTTTACGGCATCTGTTGCTATCATGCCCGGTAGCACTGCATTACAACGTATGTTGTCTCGTGCGCATTGCGTAGCTATTAATTTTGTCAAATAATTAATAGCTGATTTCGATGTACCATATGCAATCTGAGAAATGTCAGGTCGAATTCCCCCAATAGAGGAAATATTTATAATACTACCACCGCCATTTGCACTCATATGTGGAATGACTGCCTGTGATGTCAGAAATACACTGGCCAGATTAACATCTATGGTGGAGATAAAATCCTTGTACAAAGTAGATTTAATGTCTAGGTCTGTTTTGGGGTTAGATGTACCAAAGTTATTTACCAAGACATCAATACGGCCTTCCGACTTTATTGTTTGCTCAATCATACTTTTGTAGCTTTCTTTATCGGTTGCATCATTAAATACAGCCCTAACTTTACCGCCTTCATTATTGATATTTTCTGCAATTCGGTTTGCAACCTCCATATTTCTCGCGCCCATATAAACAATTGCACCCTCTTTGGCACAACGCTCTACACACGCTAAGCCAATTCCTCTAGTAGAAGCCGTCACCAATACCACCTTATTTTGTAATCTCATACTTATTATCAGCTCCATTCTTACTTAATAGTTGGGTTAACTTTATTCAGTATTTTTGTTAATAGTTAGGATAACACCAATTCAACATTTTTATTAATTGCTAGGATAACTTTATTTCTACAATCTTATTAATAATAGTATTAGTAATAAAGGTAAAAACTATAAATAAATAAAGCCATTTTTTAATAATGGCTTTATTTGATAAAAGTAGCATGACTTTATTTAGTATAATTGATATGACTTTATTTAGTATAAACTACATGACCTTGCAAAGTTTATAAGACCTAATGAACAACGCTGACTAACTAATTTTTTTGACTAGTTATTTGTGATATATCTATACAACCCCTCTTCAACAGGTTGTTTTAGTAATAGCTCCATCTTGACAACTGGCACTTCCCTACCATTATCATCTGACATATTAAGTTCCTGGAACCTATCAATAATTGGTTCAACATCTCCCATATAGTAAAAATCATCCCCCTCGCCATTACTCTTTTTGATAAATAACGGCATCCTCATAGTATCCCTATAATTTATTATTGCTTGAACATCAGGGCTTGCAAGCGTTCTTTTATTTTTTGACATCCATTGCAGTATATATCTGTTTAGGAACTTATCCTCATATTTAATTGTGCTACTAATATCATCTTCTTTGTGGTAATTAATAAAAATAGGGCAGTTTGATTTATCCTTGCTTATTATGTATCCGCCAACGTTCTGGGCTACCGGGTTTTCATCCCAGCAGAGGATTCGAAAAACATCTCTTCTAGAGTATTTTTTATACAGTATAAAGCCGTCGATATACTTAGAGGTATCAAATGAAAGATTATACGTATATTCGGCATAATTTAGAATATCTATCAAGAACTCTCTAAACACAGGATTTTCTATGCACTTCCGCACCCTAGAGCTCAAAGAAATACTCTGGTCCTGAAGCTCTACAATACTTAATCCAAGCTTATGGCCTACGCTTACAAGCTTTTTGTCACATTTATCTGTTACGAAAAGGAAATTCAGGTTTCTAATGGTAGAAGCTATCGTAGTATCTTTAAGCTCAAAACCATACCTGTCACTATAATAACCTTTTATCTCGTTCACAGCAATGGACTCCTCTTCGAGTAGCTTTTTCAAGGTAATAACCTCTTCAATTCTCTTTCCATCTGCAATATAGCTACTGATAAGTTCAAGCAGCTTTGTTTCATACGAGTCAAGCTTATTATGGTATTCCTCTTCTCTTTCTAACACAAAATTAAAATATGATTTTGAATAATCCACATACTGGTATGGATCTCGTGAACCATGATCAATTAAGTCCATCATCATTGGGACTCTTCCGATTTTGTATTTTAGCAGATCATAATCCTTAACCAAATCCTTTTTTTGACTCATATTAGTAGTATCAATTGATTTATATATACGTTCCCTTGTAATCAAATCAAAATTTATAGTGGAACAACCTGGAATTATGCTATTACCACTATTTATAAGCTTTCTTATTGTATCCTTGTTATATGAATTATCCCCATACAATGCAATGGGAATCATAAAGTTATTTGCATAATTCCCGATAAAATCTATTACAACTACATATTCCTTTTTAAATATCTTTCTTAAACCTCTACCAAGTTGCTGAATAAATACTATTGAGGATTGTGTAGGTCTTAACATAATTATCTGATTAATAGTAGGAATATCAACGCCTTCATTAAATATGTCTACAGTTAAAATATAATCAAGACAATTATCCAGATTATCGTCCTGTTCTAACCTCAATATTGCTGCTTCCCTTTCCTCCTCACTACTACTTCCATCTAGCGAAACTGTTTTAAAGCCACGAGCGTTAAATGCCTTAGAGAGCTCACGTGCTTCTTCTACTCTGCTACAGAATATTAACCCCTTAACTCTTCCATGGTCACACCCATATAGCTTAGCCTTCTCAATTATTCTTTCAACTCTCTCATCTGAAACTAAAAAATTAAAAGCAGTTTGCTCATTTATTAGCTCACCATTTATTTCAACATCAGTTATTCCATAATAGTGAAACGGACACAGCATATTTTCTTCAAGTGCCCTATTTAAGCGTATTTCATAAGCAATATTATAGTCAAAGGCCTTAAAAATATCAAAGCCATCCATTCTCTCAGGAGTGGCCGACATGCCCAACAAGAATTTAGGTTTAAAATACTCTAGTACCTTTTGGTACGTTGATGCCCCGCTCCTATGAACCTCATCAATAACTATGTAGTCGAAATGTTCCCTATTAAACCTAGATATAATGTCATCGTTTGAAATGGTCTGTATAGTACTGAAAATATAATTAGCTTCAAAATCCTTTCTACTTCCACTCAAAACTCCCATCCTAACATTTTGTCCCAGTACTCTTTGAAAGCTTTTCATAGCAGCCCTAGCAATGTTTTCCCTATGGACTATAAATAAGAAACGATTAGGGTTGAACTTTTTAACATCAAATGCTGAGAGATATGTTTTCCCCGTTCCTGTTGCTGATATTAGAAGTGCTCTGGTCTTATTTGCATTTCTCATGTTTTCTAAAGAGAATAATGCCTCAATCTGCATTTTATTAGGCATTATTCTGTGAATAGATGAAACTGGATTATTATTTTCAGCTTCTGGGTCTGCCATCACATGATAGCCAGATTCATCTTGGTGTATTGCGTCGGTAGTTGTACCCAGTTCAACTTGAGAGTAGGTTTGGGGCAAAGCTATTTGGTTACCTACCTCTCCTTCAGGTAATATTTCGTTACGGCTTAATAAAGCTCGAATACTTGCTCTTTCATATATCTTTTCATACTCTTTAATCCATGCCTCATCTACTACTGTAGCATTATTGAAGGTATATTCAAACTCATCTATCGTTTCTTTTAGAAGAGCTCCTTCGTCCATAGAAGAAACCTTAATGTTCCACTCTTTATTATAACTTAGTGCGTCCTGTGTAAGGTTACTGCTACCTACTATGAGAGTATAATTATCATTTTTTCTAAAAATATAGCCTTTAGCATGAAAATTGTTTTCAACTACTATTCTAACCTCTAAATTTGTAAGTTGAATTAGCCTCTTTAAAGCTCTCGGTTCAGTAAAATTTTGATATTGAGAGGCAATAATTTTCCCCCTAACACCTTTGTCTTCTAACTCTTGAAGAATATTAATTAAAGACGCAACCCCGCTATTAGTAACAAAGGCTACAGAGAAAAAGAACTCCTCACATTTATTTAGTTCGCTAACAATATTGGTAAGTACTTTTTGTCCCCGTTTACTATTGTTAATAAGTAATTTGGGCTGATATTCTGCTAGAGAAATTTCTGCACTATCTACAAAGCCAGTGTAGAGACTTCTTGCTAACTCATCTTTAATGCTCATGCCATATCCTCCATTAGCTTATTCACAATTGGAATATCTGCTGCTGCCCAATCGAGTATCATTAATTCTTTTGGGTTAAGCCACTTATGTGAAATGTGCTCTTTTCTAACGAAGGCTCTACTTTCTACCCTGCAGATAAAGCTATGCATTGTTATTGAAAAGTCGGGATATTGATGATGTACTGTGAAGTAAAAATCATCTGCTGTAATATTAATGTTTATATCCATTTCTTCAGCTAATTCTCTCATCAAGGCAGTCTCTTTACTTTCACCATTTTCTATCTTTCCACCAGGGAATTCAAATTTATATGAGATGTAATCGTATTTTGCTTTGTCTCTTTGCATACATAATATTTCATTATTATTAATTATAATGGCAGCAGTTACTTCTATATTCTTCATCTGTAGTACCTCCGAGTTGATATTATTCTTCAACATATTTTTCTAAAAATCCTCTTATATCTTCAATGTGTACACAGGTATATTTTAGCACTTATTTTTATGCTTGTCTTTGGATTTGTCTACCTACTAATATTGAGGAAATTTTGTTGTTAATCCTTGATATATTTCCGATATCGGAATACAATATACCTTGAGGTGACTTACCATGGACTTTATAACTGCAAAGCAAACAGCAGAAAAATGGGGTATATCCGACAGGCAGGTGCGCATCCTGTGTGCTGCCGGAAAAATAAAAGATGCAAAACGGGCAGGACGTGCCTGGTTGATTCCTGCAGATAGCCCAAAGCCTGAAGATGGTCGGGTAAGCCGATTTAGAAATAATAAGCTTAATGAACTGCTTTCCCGTATTGATGAAAAGAAAGCTGTCCTTGATACTCTACGCCCTCTGACATCTGGAGAAGTGGCGCGACTTAAGGACGAATTTTTAGTTGAATTCACATATAACTCAAATGCCATAGAAGGAAACACTCTTACTCTTCAGGAAACCGCCATGGTACTTGAAGGTATGACAATTGACCGCAAGCCTCTTAAAGACCACCTTGAGGTTATTGGACACAGGGACGCTTTTGAGTATATGTTGCAATTGGTCCAGGAAAAGGTTCCTCTCAGCGAACAGGTTATTAAAGAAATCCACAGCCTTGTTTTGAATGACAGGCCTGAGGACAGAGGTATTTACCGTAGGATTCCGGTAAGAATCATGGGTGCTAAGCATGAGCCCCCGGAGCCATACCTTGTTCCTGTGCAGATGGAACAGCTTATTACAAGGCATGAAGAAATGACAAAAACAATGCATCCTGTGGAACAGGTAGCCTTATTTCACCTACTTTTCGAGGGGATTCATCCGTTTATTGATGGAAACGGCAGAACAGGCAGGCTACTCCTCAATTTTGAGTTGAGCTCAGCGGGCTTCCCGGCAATTAATATTAAGTTTACTGACCGCAGGAAGTATTATGA
Source organism: Bacillota bacterium (assembly GCA_023439045.1). Taxonomy (GTDB): domain Bacteria; phylum Bacillota; class Clostridia; order Acetivibrionales; family DSM-1351; genus Ruminiclostridium. Next base: position 254,977 of record JAEXOY010000043.1, read on the forward strand.
CTGCTTTTCATCTTATTATGAAATCGGTAGCCATGAGCAAATGGCATTGCTTGTGGGAGGTTATGTTGTGGAGATGCTGGACGGGTATTTGAAGATATTGAAAGGATGAGTGAAAACATTGGATATCGTTTTATAAATCTAAAAACTAACCAAACACCAATTTATAAAATAAAAAGCCCGTAAACCTTGATATTAAAGATTTTCGGGCTTTGTGGTGGAGGACAATAAGCAATACACGAACCCCATGTTCCGATTTGCACATTTTAGTGGAGACGAACCTTACCAGTCAAAGCTAACAACGGATATCAGCTAATATAGACACAGTACTAAGAAAATTTTTATTTACTTAACCACATCCCAATCATTTTTTCTAATTTCCTATCAAGGTTTTCCTTTTCACAATAAAGCTTATTTAGCTCATCATGGGTGAGATTGGGCATATACATGCGATTACCAATTTCTTTAATCTCAGCCTCTAATAGTTTTATTTCACTTTCAAGCCTTGTTATGTCTATCTGGCCTTTAATCTCTTTTGTACTAATCTTATCACAAACCTTTATTACCTTTTTTCCCTCTTGGTACTGCCCTTCTTGAACAAGCTTTTCATTTTTCATATTCTTATAGTTATCGTAATCACCTGGATAACTTATAAATTTACATTCTTCTATAGCAACTACCCGGTTACACATTCTATTAATAAAATATCTATCATGTGATATAAATAATATAGAACCTTTAAAGTCTTCTAGCGCTTCCTCCAAAGTTTCAATTGAGTCTATGTCAAGATGATTAGTAGGCTCGTCAAGTATCAGCAGATTCATTTCTTCATATAATAACATACACAATTTTAGTCTAACCCTTTCACCCCCAGACAAGTCTTTAATCTTTTTATATGGCTCTTTACCGTAAAACATAAATCTTGCAAGATATTCCCTAGCTTTTCCCTCGAGTATGTATTTGTCTTCTCTAAAGCAGTCGATAATCCTGTCCTCTTCATTCTTGAAGGTAATATTCTGAGGCAAATATGCAACCTTTACATTTGCCCCAAGCTTTGCCTGACCGCTATCTGCATTCATTTCCCCTAGCAAAATCTTTAAAAAGGTAGTTTTACCACACCCATTTGGCCCAATAAGTGCAATTCTTTCACCAAAGGTAACAAATAGCTCTGCATTCTGTAAAATAACCTTATTCCCAAAGCATTTTGACAGATTACTTACCCTAAGCATTTCATATCCATAATGCTCCGTGATCTTGAAGTTAATTTTCATATTCTTTTTTTCAAAAATTGGTCTGTCTATTTTTTCTATCTTATCTAGCTTTCTCTGTATACTAACAGCTCGTCTGAAGAATTTGTTGTTATCAGATCTTTGAGCCCAGTCTCTTAAATCTTTTATTGTATTTTCCATGGAGTTAATTTTCTTTTGCTGTTCCTTATAGTTTTCAAATTGTAAAAGAATGCTCTCTTCTTTTTTCCTGAAATAATCAGAATAATTTCCATCAAATGTCTCACATTTTTTGTCTTCAACCTCTACAATTTTTGTAACTACATTATCCAAAAAGTATCTGTCATGCGAAACGATAATAGCAATACCTTTATAGCTCTTCAGAAATTTTTCAAGCCATTCTACAGATTGCACATCTAAATGATTAGTAGGCTCATCAAGCAGCAGTACATCGGGACTCTCCAGTAAAATCCTTCCGAGGTTTACAATAGTTTTTTCGCCTCCGCTTAAAATGCTGAACTCTTTGTGCAAAAAAGCATCACTAAATTTAAGGCCAGTACATACCCTACACAATTTCTCTTCCCTTTCATACCCTCCTTTAGCTTCATAATCCTGCTGTATACGACTGTACTTTTTTAATACTGTCTCAAGAGCTGGTCCCTGCAAATACTCCATCTCAGTTTCCAAAGCTTTTAACTGTTCTTCTACGCGATAGAGTTCTTTAAAAGCCAAATTCAATATATCTCTAACCCTAATACTTTCATCATAGCTTGATAGCTGTTCAAGATAGCCTATAGTTGTACCCTTGGGGATTGAAATCCGACTCTTACCTTCACATATCTTTCTATAGTCAATATCCATTGTTTCAATACCAGCTAACAGCTTTAATATTGTGGTCTTACCACTTCCATTTACTCCTACAACTCCAACTTTATCACCTTCATAAATGGTAAAACTGGCATCATTAAGGACAGATATATCACCATAATGCTTTCTAGCATTATACATTGTTAATTCAATCATAAAACTCCTCCATTCTTAAGTTATAAATTGTATTTATAACCAATTTAGTTATATCTCCTTCAAAATAGCAAGCAAAAAAACTGCAGGTGAATAGCAAAAGCATTCTACCTGCAGTCTTATACACAATGGATGCCGAAAATAAAAACAAAAAATACCGTGCAGCTAAGCACGGTATCACATTATTTACTCTTCTAAATCCACATAACAACACCTAAAAAGACATCTCTTTTTCTCTGGTCTGTCTACTTAGTTTGATATTATTACTTTAGCAAGGTTGAAATACCACTATTCTTAACTTGATAAACCGAAAAAGCATAACAAGAAACCCCTTCAAAGGGAAACAAATTGCTTTATTCAGCTAATATTAAATTCAACAAGTTAAGCATTCGCTGGCATTGGATTACCTCGCTTTCAATAAATTCATTTTAATGATAGCACAAGTGGTAAACTCTTGCAATTATTTGTTTACATTTCTCCCTAATATTTCTAATGATGTATGAATATCAGCTTTCCATTAGGTCTACCTTAATGGCTACCTATAAATGTTATACAAGGATATTATGGAACTTGCTTCAATGCTGGTCTACCTATTTGTCTACCTACAACCTTTAGATATGACAAAAGCCGCTATACAAGCGGATTTCATTGGTGGAGGCGAACCGTATCGTTTCTATGTACAAATCCCCTCTTCGGATATCGCCATAATGTAGGAATGAGCAGGACGGTTTAATCGCTGTCCTGCCCACTCTTGTCTCAGAATTTATACCTTGCTGTACTCCATATTGGTATTCTTCTTCTCAAGCTTGATTTCCAAGCCCAAGCTGTCTACATACTTTATAAAGTTTCTTAGAGTAGGAGAGTTATCTACGGTTTCAATCCGAGAAACCATCTGTTGAGTTAATCCAGACTGATTTGCAATATCTCTTTGAGAAAAGCCCATTTCATTCCTCATTTTAACAAGTTGCTTAACCACTTCGTACTCATGCTGTGCACTGTCATAAGCCTTTTTAAGCTCGACATCGTTTTCCAATCTTTTATTAATTTGTTCCTTTACATTAACCTTTTTAAAAGGCATGATACTCACCTCTCATTCCATTCATCAAATAAATCTCTTACCGAGTAACTTTTCCAGTTCTCTAACTCTTTTTATCGCCTTATCCAATTCAAACTTCTCAGCTTTGCCTTTTTGTTTCTTACACGCATGAACCAGATACATATTATCTCTGTCTGCTACAACGTACATTATGCGGTTATCATCATAGAACTTGATTTCCCAGAGCTTTGCCCTGAGTTGTCTCGTATTTAGTACATTAAGTGCTGCAAGCCCTTCGTCTTCAAGTTTTTCAAGAATTGTTAACCCTTCTGCTTTTTCATTTTTCGGAAGCTCGTCAATATATTCAAGGATTAAGTCTTTGCCTCCACTTGTTTCATAGTGATGTATATTCATATTATTTCTCCTGAGCTGCATGTTTATACACCATATTTAGTGTATAAACAATTATATTTTACACCATATTTGATGTAATTGCAATCAATATTGTTGTTAAATTATTTGGGGTTTTTTAGGACTTCTCAATTATGTATCTTTAGTAATTTTACTATACACCAAACATTATGGCTTTATGCCAAGAGAAAGATTAATGTAGCACTTATGCTGGTCCCGATAGCCCACAACGTTTCTATAATAATCTTGCCGTAGGTATCAACCCCTTCCACATTTCATCGATCATATATACACTAAAGTATCTAAATACGATTCTAATTAATCGTATTACCCCAGATTTCCGTACTATTGCAGATTTTCGTAAAAATAATTCTAAAGCTATTAAAAATGTCTTTTCTGCCTTCGTTAAGCTATGTTAAAAGCTTGATCTGTACAATAGAGAACTCATTGCCATTGATGGTTCTAAATTCAGGGCTGTTAATAGCAAAATGAATTCCTACAACCAAGATACTTTGAATAGAAAAATTAAACATATTGAAGATATCATCTCTAACTACTTATCCCAGATGGACAATGAGGAATAAAAAATTCCACACACCCGGAGAATATCAAAAAGTGTATCCATGCTGGCGTTTTACCTAAATGCTATGAAAAAACAGCTATCTCAGTTGATATTCAAGAGCAGCACGAACGGCTTAGTTGTTTTACCTTAAATGAAGACGGTACTGTGACCTGTCCAATGCTCCATACTTTATCCAAAACAAAAATGGGAGGCAGAAATACCATATATGCAAACAAAGACGCTTGTAGACAATGCACCAATAGGTGTACCAGTTCCACTAAATACAAGACAGTAAGTTTTGGACCTGATAGCAAATATGTACCTGTGTAAATATTTGGGTCACCAGAAATAGAGATAAATAAAATACCAGTAAATATTCCAATCAATCCATTTAATCATACACTAGACAGAAAAGATTACACAGACAAGCGAAAAGTTATCCTCAAAATTAGAGAAGATATCCCCAAGATGAAACTTCGAATGTGCTTATCTGAACACCCCTTTGGAACAGTAAAGTGGTATCATGGAGCCCACTACCTACTTTGCAGAGGTAAAGAAAAGGTAGCCGCCGAGCTGGGGCTGGTCGCTGACTATGTCAGCTGCTCGCCTCTGCGTCCTAGGCTTAGTTTTCTTGCCTACAATATGAAACGAGCGATAAATATGATAGGAATTCAAAAATTAATAGCAGCAATGTAAGGGGAAATCCCCTTATTTTTTTGCATATATTCAAAAAACATGACTTTGAGTGCCTATTTTATAAATCAAAAAGTCCGAAAACCCTTGATATTAAAGGTTTTCGGACAAATTTTGGTGGAGGCGAGGGGAGTCGAACCCCTGTCCGAAACCACATCCTCTAGAACTTCTACGGGTGTAGCCTATAATTTGTGCAGAATCCAGTATCCTTGGAGACAAGTCTCTTTGGACTTGGATTCTACGTTTCCCTACGGTGGACCCCTACAGGCAGGGTGCCACTTTCGGTAGCCTTTAAGTTCCGATCTGGCTCAAGGCTACTGCCAAATCAGTTCTAGCATTTGACCTTCCTATGCAAAAGGGCTGACTTGTCGACGCCAGTGCCCCCAGGTGCAGCAACCTGGGACTGACGGGCTGCCCTTAGGCAGCAGCTAAAGCGAAATTATCGTTTTTAGCGTTTAATTTTAGTTTCTCGTTTTTTAAGAGGCCCACGAGAATCCTCTACCCGCTTATCTAGTCTCAACAATCCCGTCGAAACCATTACGCCCCCATGTATAAATTTGATGCTATTAGCATCTATTAAATTAACACATGAGTTATAAAACCCATATTAATTTTTCAAATGTTCATTTTTAGGTTTAATATCTCTGCTGCTCCTTGAGCTTTCTGTCGATTTCTCGCTTGGCATCCTTTGCAGCAATATCGTCGCGCTTGTCATACAGCTTCTTGCCTCGCGCAACGCCCAACTCAATCTTAACCTTTCCATGCTTCAAATATGCTTGAACAGGTACTAGCGTTAATCCCTTTTGCTGAGTCAAACCAATAAGTCTGTTAATCTCAGCTCTATGCAATAGCAACTTTCTATCTCTCAAGGGATCTTTATTGTATATGTTTCCCTGTTCATAGGGACTAATATGCATGCCACTTAGAATCACTTCGCCATGCTCAATAGAAGCATAGCTTTCTTTGAGGTTGAGCTTGCCTTGCCTGATTGATTTTACTTCAGTACCAGAAAGAACAATCCCAGCTTCAATCTTTTCTTCAATAAAATAATCATGATACGCTTTTTTGTTTTGAGCTACAACCTTAAATGATTCCTTAGCCATGTATCCTCCCGTCCTATCACACTTGAGCCAATGTTTACACCACAGAGTCAACCTTTACGAAAAGAGCCAACCTTTACAAAAGAGCAAACTTTACGCAAAGAGCCAACCTTTTAGCACAGATCCAAACGTAAAACTGCTACCAATGCCGATAAAAATAACCCTTCCAAATAAAAAAGGGCTCGAGATAATTATAACACCACACTATAAAAAGTCAAGCAACTTACAAATATTGTAAGTTGCAGCATTAAAACGGTATTAGCGCAATTCAGGTATACGCTTACTCCTAAAGATGTAGTCTTAAGTTTTTTACTGCTTGGCATATTATACCTTCAACTTTTTTACTGCTTGCATATTGGATCTTCAGCTTTTTTACTCCTTAGAATATTGGACCTTCAACTTTCTTGCGACTCAATACATCTGGCCCTTAGTTTCTTCAGTATATCTGGCCTTCAATTTCTCCAGTAAGTCATACTCAACGCGCAGTGAGCCTCGCCCACTTCCCATTACCAAGCCTGGCTTTAGACTTCCATGATAATCGGAACCACCAGTAACCAGCAGATCATGCTTTATTGCAAGCCTCAAGAAATTGCCTGTATCCTGCTCTCTGTTCTCACTATATATTGCTTCAATACCCATTAAACCATACGACTTAAGCTCTACGAGAAGTTCATCCAACTCATGATAGGTTTTTTGTAGAAAAATCGGATGTGCCAAAACAGGTATTCCACCTGCTTTTCGAATAGCCTGTATTCCAACCTCTGGAGTAAGTTCAAACCGCTTGAAATATGCCTTCCCACTCTTTGAAAGGTACTTTTCAAATGCATCATCTATATCTCTAGCATAACCCTTTGCCACTAGCACCTTGGCAATGTGCGGTCTGCCTACAATATCCCCCATTGCAGCTGCCTGCACATCTTCAATGGCAATTTCAACATTTAGCTCATTTAGCTTGTTAATAATCTTCTGATTCCTGCTGTTTCTGCCCTCAATAACTATATTAAGTTCGCTTTTTATTGCAGTATATTTATTCCTATCTGGAAAGTAGCCCAAAATATGCATTTCCGGCTTATAATTCACGCTGATTTCAATTCCCGGAATAACCTCAATACCCAGCTTGTCCCCTTCGGCGAGAGCTTCGGCAACACCTTCTACAGTATCATGATCTGTCAATGCAATCGCACTTAATCCCTGCTTCCTTGCTTCGCGAACCAATTCTATAGGGCTCATACTTCCGTCTGAGGCAGTACTATGTGTGTGCATATCTATTGTTTTTGTCATAAAAATTATACTCCCCAATATTGTTCATCTGTACATATTGCAGGCGGAAAACTTCCATCGTAAACACTTTTCAGTATTGTATCCATCTTTACCAATGAACTGCATGCCTGAGCTTGAGTAATTAAGCCCTGCTCTAAAGCTGCTGCTAATTCGTCAGCGTCCAGCACCTGCATTGTGCCATCTGGCATAAGCTTAACGTCTAGTAATAGATCAATCAATGTATATTGATCTAATGTTTCATCATATTTTACATCAATAATGTCACAATACCAGTATGCAAACTTCTTGTCACCATCATAAAATCTACTAATTTTGATGCCTTTACTCAAGAATGTATATGAAATCCCACCCGATATATCGTTTCTTGGCCGTATTGCACTCCACCTTGTGATAAGTAAATTCTTGTCCCTAAATAATACCTCATCACTGGATATATCAACTGTTTCAAATGGTATAAATCTTGTTCTTAGAATTGTTGGCTTTTTCATATTTACCCCTGCTTTTCTATATAAGATTAAATCAATCATCCGTTGAATTTCTTATGCATATTATACCTTACAGTTCTAAATTTTTAAATCAAAAATTATAGTTTTATTTCCCATTTTTATAATAAATATAGGTTGAATGATATAATAGGAGTAGTTTTCTTAAGTTCTGTCCATCGAAAGGGTGAAAGTAATGAAGCATGATAAGTGCTGCAACAACTGTGATAGAGGGGCTCCATTACACCTTACTAAAGATATACTATGCAAATACCGTGGCGTTGTGACTCCTGATTATGTATGTCATAGATATAAAGAACTATGTTCCTCGAAAAAGCAAATTCAATATAATTGTACACACTGCGAGTACTTTTTGGTCAACCTGAACCAAGAGGATGAAAATATAGGACAATGTAAAATGTTTTCAGCTAGAGAATTTGACGGCAGATCGCGTAATGCATGCACTAAGTTTTCTCGCAAATTGCTAATTGAGGTTTGTTAAGTTACCTTTACGTTTATACAATATATTTAGGTTTGTTAAGTTACCTTTACGTTTATGCAATAACTGGGGTTTATAAAATAAATTGAGGTGTATAAAATAACGTTTTATAGTAGCCTCCAATTTCATATATTACTATTAATTGTTTTGCTTGTCCTGACGATATTAATTATAATAATTATAATTAATACATTAGGAGTTTTTTATATGAATATAGATGTTAATGCAATATTCCAGCAGAAGCTATCTGAGATTCAAAGCAGAATTTCTAATTCTATTGCGCGCACTGGGATTAATGCTCCACAAGTAGCAAATCAAAGTACCTTTGACGAGTTGCTAGCCCAAGCAACTGTTCTGAATTCTAGTGATGGCTTAGACACAACAAGTAACGATCAGAACACATTATTGTCTACCCTTGCTTCACTATCTGGAGTATCAAATGAATATACAAGCGCTATAAGTAATGCCCTCAATAGTAATTCCATAAATAGTACTAGCACTAATAGCACTAGTACTAATAGCAATAACACCAACATATTGAGAGCTGCAAGAGCACTTGCTAATTCGTCAGCAACAATTCCAAGTGACAAGACTCAACTAATGGACTGTATAAATGCTGCTATTGATAATGCCTCAGAGAAATATGGCATTGACAAGAACCTAATTCGTGCTGTCATCAAGCAGGAATCTTCCTTTGACCCCCGCTCCATCTCAACTTCAGGTGCTCAAGGATTAATGCAGCTAATGCCGGGTACTGCTGACTCACTAGGAGTCAAGGACCCCTTCAATATAGAGGAAAACATCGATGGTGGAACCCGATACCTCAAAGAACAGCTAACTCGCTACAGCGGCAATACAACCCTAGCCCTTGCAGCATATAATGCAGGACCCGGTAGTGTCGCTAAATACGATGGAGTTCCACCGTATACCGAAACTCAGAACTATGTCCAAAAGGTAATGCAATACTACAATCAATACACAATGTCCACTAGTAAATAGGTTTAGTTAAAAATGTTTAGCGCAGATAGTTTTAAAAACTGTCTGCGTTTTTTATTGGGATTATTTTAACTCCAAAACTGGTAAATATATAATATTTTATTACCCAAATAAATAGTCCAAAAGTCTTATTTTAATCCACATTATCCACATATTTTTCCACAGCTTTGTAATTATTGATTCTCTAAGGTTCTACATTTTTTCCACATAAACCACAATTATTTGATAATAATTTATTCACATGTATAAAATAAATAGCTGAATCCCCTATAATTCATGGATTACAGCTATTTGTTCTTATATTTATACAAAATTATATATTTCCCATAACTACTATGATTACTTTATTACACGACATTGTTTTAAATAAAATACAATCAAAAATCTGTGGATAACTTCTTTCCACAAACATCTATAATTTCCATTTTTTATAGTTGAAGCCCAGGCACAGCATTCAAATCTAATCCATCCCTCTTACCACTAATAAACGAATAATAAGCAGCACATGCAATCATCGCTGCGTTGTCTGTACACAGTACCATAGGTGGATACATTATATCAATGGAGTGCTTTTCTCCCGCAGCTTTCATTTCTTTTCTCAGTTGAGAATTAGCTGCAACGCCCCCTGCTATCGCTATTTTACTTACCTTGTACTGTTTTGCAGCTGCTATAGTATTCTTAACTAGTACATCTACCACGGCCTGCTGAAAGCTAGCAGCAACATCGGGAATATTTATTGGTTCACCTGTCTGTTCTGCTCTGTTTAGATAGTTCAGTACTGCCGTCTTAAGTCCGCTGAAGCTGAAATCAAGGCATCCATTATCAAAATATACCCTTGGGAACTGTATTGCATTGCTATTTCCCTGCTGTGCATTTTTATCAATCAAAGGGCCCCCTGGATAGCCTAGTCCAATTGCTCTTGAAATCTTATCAAAAGCCTCTCCAGCAGCATCATCCCTGGTTTGTCCTAGTATTTTAAATGAGTGGTAGGATTCAACTAATACGATATGGCTATGCCCTCCTGAAGCCACCAAACATATAAATGGAGGCTCAAGCTCAGTATACTGAATATAGTTTGCAGCAATGTGTCCCTGTATATGGTGCACCCCTACTAATGGTTTATTTAAGGCAAAAGCAATAGCCTTTGCTGCTGTAAGCCCAACCAATAAAGCACCAACAAGCCCTGGCCCATAGGTTACCCCTATAGCATCTATTTGCTCCATTGTAACCCCTGCTTCGTCAAGTGCCTGATTTATAACTGGCATAATGAGTTCTACATGCTTTCTGCTAGCAATCTCAGGTACAACTCCACCGTACTTTTTATGCAAATCAACCTGTGACGAGATTACATTTGAAAGAACTTCTCTCCCATTTTTAACCACAGACGCCGATGTCTCATCACAGCTGCTCTCTATTCCTAAAATAAAAGTATCCATAATACTACCTCTTTCATTACTTTTCCAACACAAATTATAATAGCCTAAATGCAATTATTAATCAAGGGGCACGCCTGCTGCTCAACTAAAGAAAAAAACACAAAAAAACATGGAGCCAATCGAAGCCCCATGCCCCTTAAAAGGAGAAATGCTAATGTTCATTATTATCTTAACATAAAACCAGAATGATATTATATAGAATATAACTACCAAACTTTATAGGACACAAGCCCTATATTTTGAAAAAATTACCAAAGAATACTTGATCCACGAGTATTGCTGCTGCAACAATAAATACATAATATGCAAAATATTTTAGACTATATTTTGAAAAGATTTTAATCATAAACTTCATGGCAAGAACCCCTGCCACACAGGCTGCTACCATTGCAGCTAAAGTAGTTGTTGAAAATATTAAGGCTTCGGTATTACCCTTAATCTTCAGCATATCTATAAAATCTAGAATAGCTGGCCCTAGAATCACAGGTATGGACATAAGAAACGAAAATTTAATAGCAAACTCCCTATCTAACCGTCTTGCTAACGCACCTGCCAAAGTAAGTCCAGACCTTGAAACTGCGGGTAAAATGGCACCAGCTTGTGCAACACCAATCACCAAGGCATCAATTGCATTCATTTCATCAATACCTTTATTTTTGAGTCTTCTATTCCTCATCGTAAACGGCTTATTTTCATTGTGGCTCTCTGCCCATAACAATACTAGACCCGTAATTATAAACTCTATACCTAAGGTTACTCCTGATTTGTACAGCTTCTCAAAAAAGTCCTTGAGCGGAAGACCAATTACAATCGCAGGTATTGTTGCCACAAGTATCATTATTGGCAATTTCCCAAATGGCTTTTTCAAAATAGCAACAATGTCCTTCCATAATACAATAAATACTGCTATCAGCGTAGCAAAGTGTACTGCAATATCAAATGACAGAACATCGGAGCTTATTCCAAACAGCTTTTGAAATATGACCAGATGCCCCGATGAACTCACAGGAAGAAATTCTGTCAGCCCCTGTACAATACCAAGTATAATCGCCTCAAAAATGCTCACAAATGTGTACCTCTCATAAAAAACAATATACTAATCTTATATTATTTTTATTTAGATTTTAGTACTTGCTTTTTTAAAGCAATCTTGCTGTTCCATTATTTCTTCTCGCTCTCTCAACAGAATCACTTATTTTCTCACCTAGATATTGAACTATGCCGCCTTATCCTGCAGCTTATATGCCGCTACATATTTTCCTTTGCTGTCCAGAACAAATGGTCTCTCGTCCTCTGGTAGTGACCAAAAGCCTGCCTTATCTGCTATTGCTTTATCTTGAAGATCAGCATAATACTTTTTGAGCAGGGTATTTGGACTATAAAACACGCTTATTGCATATCCCTTTTGTATAAGAGTTGCGTTGTAGAAGGTCCCGTCCTCAAGCAAGAGGTGTGCCAAAAGCCTTCCATATTGGTCAGTAGTGCCTTTTTCAAATATCAATCTTACAGTTTTATCACTTAGCATCTTTTTAGTAAATTCTGATGCTTCTTTTGAATATGGCTGCGCTTCTACACCCGCCTTTACCGATTCAGGCGTGTCTACGTCTAGCAATCTCACCTTGAAATCCTGATTATTATAAGAAACCGTAATTGTATCTCCGTCAGATACTTTGATTACCTTGGCATTAATATATCCAAACGGCTCTATACCTTCCGTTTGGGATACCTCAACTAATTCATAAGGGAATTCTATTTTTTCTGTAGTGCTCTGTTGTGACTGCCCCGAAGTGTTAGCAGAGCCGCTTTGCTGTGTTGAACCTGTGCCAGCTGAGTCATTTCCAGCTTCTTCAGCCGAATTTTTGTCACCTTGATCTTTATTTGCTGAATTTTTGTCAGAATTGCCTAATGCATTATCACCTTGCTGTGATGTATTAGTATTTTGCGTTGTGTTTGAAGGGAATGTTGCATCCTTTCCTTCATGTTCGGATAGGTACCCTCCTGCCATTATAGAAACAGCCAAAATTACAGCAGTAATTGCCGATATCATCTTTTTTTTCATAGAAAATCACCTTTTTCGTTATAAGAATTGTATGATAGGCCAACGTGATTAAAAAGAAAAACTCTAGATTAACATAATAGAATATATGCACGAGAACCTTATTTATGTGAATTATATGTAAAAAATTATAATCACCTGAGTATTATAGCATAAATATTTATTTAAATACAGCATTATAAAGGGATTGTATATAAATGGCAAGTGTAACCCTGCAAGCACAATCCCTTTTTTGCAAATTGCTTCTTATTAATCCAATCTATCCCGAACACTTATTCACCGACTCGTTTAAACTAGCTTTGGCAGTCAGAACAGTTATAGGTGCAGTTGGCGCCACTGCATCAGAACTTGTTCTTTCAACAATATCAATTCCAAATACGGACTGCATTACCTGTCCAATATCTTCTACCGGAACTACTTCTATGTTCATATCATCAAAGAGCTCCTGGTAGTTTTCCTTGGGAATAAACACCTTTGTAATACCTGCAGCAGCTGCCGCATCAACCTTAGCAACAACACCTCCAACAGGCTTTACCTTACCTTTGATGGATATTTCTCCTGTCATTGCAATCTCTCCGCTTATCGGTATATTCCTAATAGCAGAATACACAGCGGTAGCAATTGCTATGCCTGCCGATGGTCCGTCAATTGGTATACCTCCTGGAAAATTCAAGTGAAGCTCATAATCCTTGCAATCAATATCCATATAGCGTTTAAGCACTGTTAATACGTTCTCTACTGAAGCCTTTGCTGTACTTGTCCTTTTGAGCTTATGCCCTCTGGTATCCATCTCCTCTTCTTCAACAATACCCGTTATCTTTATTCCGCCTTTTCCCTTTTCTACTGCAAGTGCGGTTGCCTCAACATCAATAACCATTCCAGTACTGTTTCCAAACACTGCAAGGCCGTTTATACATCCTATCTGCGCAGCGCCATTAATCTTTTTCTCAATTCTTGGGCTATAGTGTCCAAACTCTATTACCCACTCTATATCCTTTTTTTCAATTATACTTCTCTCGTCTATTAATGATACCCCTGCTGCAATCTGTACTATGTTTACTGCATCACGACCATTTTGAGCATATCTCGAAATGATTTCACAACAGCCCTCCGCCATGGTGAACCCACCCTTTGCTGCAGCATTTTTTGATATAGCACAAACCTCGTCCGCCCTAAGTGGCCTGAAATGAATTTCCACACAGCGTGACCTTATTGCGGCAGGTATTTCATCAGGAGTTCTAGTAGTAGCACCCACCAGACGAAAATCTGCCGGTAGTCCTTTTTGAAACATATCATGTATGTGGGAAGGAATATTTGAATCCTCTGAGCTATAATATGCACTCTCAATATATACTCTTCTGTCTTCTAATACCTTTAAAAGCTTATTCATCTGTATTGGGTGCAGCTCACCAATCTCATCAATAAATAGAATGCCTCCATGCGCTTTTGTTACAGCTCCCGGCTTTGGCTGAGGAATTCCTGCCGCTCCATATGCACCTGCACCTTGGTAAATAGGGTCATGCACTGAACCTATCAGAGGGTCGGCAATGCTTCTCTCATCAAACCTAAGAGTAGTAGCGTCCATCTCTATAAACTTTGCTTCCTTTTTGAAGGGGGAGTATTCTATTTTTTTTGCTTCCTCGAGTATCACGCGAGCAGCCGCAGTTTTACCCACTCCGGGAGGCCCATATATGATTACATGCTGAGGATTGGGGCCACAGAGGGCTGCCCGCAACGCCTTCAACCCCTGCTCCTGCCCTACTATGTCTGATAGGGTTGAAGGCCTGGTTTTCTCAGATAGTGGCTCAGTCAACTTGATCTCTCTAAGCCTTCTTAGCTTATCCAGCTCCTTTTTGGATTCCCTGTCTATAGCAGTTTTATTTCCTTGCTGGTTTTTTAATAAAGAAAGAAAATATAAACCTATTATTATTGAAAAGAAAAACTGTATTATAAAAAGCGTGTTTGTCAGCATTGTCAGGCCTCCTAAACTGGTCAGTTGTGTCATTAATTTAATCAGATATCTATTTTTATTGATATCATGCTTTTATGAGATATTTTTATTGATATCATGCTTTTATCAGATATCATATTTTTATAGATATCATGCTTTATTAGATATCATATTTTTATTGATATCATGCTTTTATTAGATATCATATTTTTAAGATATCCTAATTAAATTAATCTCTTTATATTATTGACAAGCTTGTTTATTAAAATGCAGGCAAATAAAAAGAACTACACTCAATAAAGAATGTAGTTCTTTTTGTTTTAATTCTTTGTTTATCAACTCTTAGGACATCAATTTTTATGATATTAATCCTAGTTCTTAGGATACCGATTCTCTCTTAACCTTTGACTTTTTTGAGCCAGCCTTTTTTAAAGATTTGCGGTTTTCGTTGAGAATGAGCTCAGGAACTGCATTTTTCTCAACAGTATCCTTATTGATAATGCACTTTTCAACATTTGTCATAGAAGGAATGTCATACATAACGTCCATCATGATTTCTTCAATAATGGCTCTTAATCCTCTCGCACCGGTATTTCTTGAAATAGCCTTATCTGCGATAAGCTCTAGCGCACCACTGTCAATTTCCAAAAGTACATCATCCATCTCAAATAGCTTCTGATACTGCTTGACAAGAGCATTTTTGGGTTCTGTCAATATTTGTACCAATGCGTTTCTATCAAGAGATTGAAGGGTAACTACTATAGGCAAACGACCTACAAATTCAGGAATAAGACCAAATTTCAAAAGGTCCTGAGGGAGAATATCCTTTAGAAGTTCCCCAACGTCCTGCTCCTTCTTACTCTCTATCTTAGCGCCGAAGCCAAGAGATTTCTTACCTATTCTGTTTTGTATTATCTTATCTATTCCATCAAAGGCACCACCACAGATAAACAAAATATTTGTAGTATCAATCTGTATAAACTCTTGATGTGGATGCTTTCTTCCCCCTTGTGGAGGTACTGAAGCGACAGTCCCTTCAAGAATTTTAAGAAGTGCCTGCTGAACACCTTCGCCACTTACATCCCTTGTAATAGAAGGATTTTCCGACTTACGGGCAATCTTATCTATTTCATCGATGTATATAATTCCCTTTTCGGCCTTTTCAATATCATAATCAGCCGCTTGAATTAACCTGAGTAGTATGTTTTCAACATCTTCTCCAACATAACCTGCCTCAGTGAGAGAAGTTGCATCAGCAATAGCGAATGGAACATTCAGTATCCTAGCTAGTGTCTGGGCAAGAAAGGTCTTTCCGCTACCAGTTGGTCCTAGCATAAGGATATTGCTCTTCTGAAGTTCAATGTCATTGGTCTTAACATCACTATTAATTCTCTTGTAGTGGTTATACACTGCAACAGCAAGCGACTTCTTTGCTGTTTCCTGACCTACTACATATTGATCGAGTATATCCTTGATTTCCTTTGGTTTCGGAATATCAGAAACCTCAGCATCAAGCTTTGTATCCTCAAATTCCTCTTCAATGATTTCGGAACAAAGCTCTATACACTCATCACATATATATACACCAGGACCCGCAACAAGCCTTTTAACCTGCTCTTGTGACTTACCGCAGAAAGAGCATTTTAATTGCTTCTTCTCATCATATCTGGTCATTTTGCACCTCTATTATTTTCTTCTAACCATAACTTCATCGACAAGTCCATATGCCTTAGCCTCATCAGCTGACATGAAGAAGTCTCTTTCACAGTCACGTGAAATTCTTTCTATTGGTTGACCTGTTCTCTCTGCAAGAATGTTATTTATTCTGTCTTTAATCTTCAAAATCCATTCTGCATGTATTTTAATGTCAGTTGCCTGACCCTTTGCACCGCCTAAAGGCTGATGAATCATTATTTCTGCATTAGGAAGAGCAAATCTTTTACCTTTTGCTCCTGCAGCGAGAAGGAATGCTCCCATACTAGCAGCCATACCAATACAAATAGTTGATACGTCACACTTAACGTACTGCATAGTATCATAAATAGCAAATCCGGATGTTACAGAACCCCCGGGACTATTAATATAAAGCTGAATATCCTTATCAGGATCTTGTGCTTCCAAATAGAGCATTTGTGCCACAACCAGACTAGCTGTAACATCATTTACTTCATCACTCAAAACAATAATCCTATCATTTAACAATCTTGAAAAAATATCGTATGAACGCTCACCACGATTTGTTTGTTCAACTACCATAGGTACTAAACTCATGACCATACCTCCCTTATTAATATATGATTTCAACCTTTCGATTGCACCATATGAAATTTTGTTTAATTTTTGACATTACATTACTCCTTAAAAAGAAGCACCTATATATTAGGTTATATCTATATAATGTATCCAAATATCAAGCAAAGTAACACTTATTGCCTAAATTTACACGAATAAATTAAAATTTAGCCTTCTCAACAAGCAGTTCAATAGTCTTTCTGAAGGCAACATCCTTCTTGATGTATTCCATTTCATCAGCACTAATTGACTTCTTGAGGTCTTCAGCTGATTGCTTGTACATATCTGCCATTCTCTGAATCTCAGCATCTGCCTCTTCGTCTGAAGCCTGTACGTTTTCAACCTCAGTAATCTTTTCAATAACGAGTTGAACCTTAACTTCCTTAGCAGCTCTTTCAGCAAACTGCCCCTTGAGACCAGCTTCATCAAGACCCATAATCTGAGCATACTTTTCAAGGTCTAAACCCTGGTAACGAAGCTTCATATCAAAGTCTCTGATCATGTTATCAATTCTATTTTCAATCATTACCTGAGGAATCTCAACAGTAGCATTCTCAACTACCTTGTTGATTACATTTTCCTCAGTCTGACGTTCAGCCTTCTTTTGAGCAGCGTCTAATAGCTTTTTCTTAAGGTCTTCCTTGTATTCTGCCAAAGTATCAAATTCGCTGATATCCTTTGCAAATTCATCGTCAACTTCTGGTAATTCCTTAACCTTAATTTCCTTTATAGTAACCTTAAATAATGCGGGCTTTCCGTTTAATTCTTCTTTGCCGTATTCTTCTGGGAAAGATACATTTACGTCAATCTCTTCTCCAGCATTCTTTCCAATAAGCTGGTCTTCAAAGCCTGGAATAAATGTATTTGAACCAATAATCAAGCTGTAATCAGTTCCCTTACCGCCTTCAAATGCAACACCATCTATAAAGCCTTCAAAATCGATAACCGCTGTGTCACCTGATTGAACTGGTCTATCACTAATAGTAACTAATCTTGAGTTCTTTTCAATGACCTTCTGGAATTCTGCATCTACTTCTTCATCAGTAACAGTTGCAGTAACCTTCTCTGCCTCAACGCCCATATATGCACCAAGCTCTACTTCTGGCTTAACAGTAACCTTAGCTGTAAAAATAAGGTTCTGCTTGCTACCAATCTGCTTGATATCAATTTCAGGTCTGTCAACAGGCTGAATGTTGTTTTCTTCAATTGCCTTCTCATATGCTTCGCCACAAACTATATTGATGGCATCATCATATAATGCACCTTCTCCATAGTATCTCTCAACAATGTGCCTAGGTGCCTTACCCTTTCTAAACCCTGGTACAGCAAACTTAGAAGCATTTTTCTTGTAAGAGAGCTGCATTCCTTCTTCAAATTTTGCTGCATCAACTTCAATCTCAAGCTGCACAACGTTTTTTTCAATATTTTCAACTTTTACGTTCATGGTTATAAAAAACCTCCCATTATTTACTTTTACTTTATATTTTTATCTATTTAAATTGATAATCTAAAAAATATTAAAAATCAACCACATTATTATACTATAACAATCAAAAAAATCCAATAGAAACATTTCATTTGATACGTATAGGCATGAAGTCCAGGTAATCGGCTGATATCAGCTTAAACTCAATTCCAAGCATATTTCCTTCTAATGCACTTTTTATTCCCTCTCCATGCAAGTGCCCAAAATAGCATTGCTTAACATTGAAATCTCGAAGTACTTCTAAAAAGCCTGTCTCAGGACTTTTCTGCGTAATAGGAGGGTAATGGATAAAAACTATTTTCTCTGCAGCTACCTCGACTGACTCTTTATTCCTTTTTGCATATGCCAATTGTTCCGCTGACCTTAGCGATAATTTGAGCCTTTCGACCTCTCTTTTGTAAATTTTGTCATCATCCCTCTTAAAGTCGTCATCACCAGGACATTTCCACCCTCTTGTTCCACATATTACAACATCCTCTAATAAAAAAGCATTGTTATGAAGAAAGGAAATTGTTTTGAAGTTGTTCTGGTCCAAGTACTTGTTGAGCTTAGAGGCCGTAGTCCACCAATAGTCATGATTGCCCTTTGATATAATCTTCTTTCCAGGTAGCTGTTCTATAAAATAGAAGTCTTCATACGCATTCTCAATATAAGTTGCCCATGATACATCACCAGGTATAATAACGTAATCCTCCTGATTAACTACCTGCTGCCAATTGCTTTTAATTTTTTCCATATAATTTGCCCATCTTCCGCCAAAAATATCCATGGGCTTATCACACCCTAATGCTAGGTGGAGGTCTGATATTGCGTATATCGCCATTTAATACCTTCCTATATAAATCTAGTTAAAATGATTATATATCTGCTGAGCTATTTTTTCGCTTATCCCTTCAACCTGTGTAAGTTCTTGTATGTCGGCTCTTTTCACCGCTGCAACTGATTTGAAGTGTCGGATAAGTGCCTTTTTTCTGGTAGCTCCTATTCCTTCTATGTCATCTAATTCAGAATGAGTGTATCTTTTCTCTCTAAGCTTTCTATTATACTCAATCGCTACTCTATGCGTTTCGTCCTGAATTTCTGTGATAAACCTAAGCAGTGGCAAATTACCTGATAAATCATAGGTGCTTTCGGACGTAACAAGACTTTTTGTCCTATGCCTGTCATCCTTTGCCATACCTGCCACCTTAATATTTATTCCTAGTTCTGCCATGACTGACAATGCAGCATTCACATGCGCAATTCCTCCATCCACAAGAACAAGGTCGGGCAATTTTGAGAACTTAGGATTTTTTACATTTTCTTCACGCTCATGTTTTGCTCGTGCAAATCTTCTAAAAAGGGTTTCCTGCATTGAACCATAGTCATTTTGCTGTTCAACACACTTCATTTTAAACTTTCTGTACTCCCCTCTAGCACTTCTTCCATTTTCAAATACTACCATAGCTGAAACGATTTCAGACGAGCCAGTATTTGATATATCGTAGGCTTCGATTCTATGAGGCTTCTCTCCAAGTGCCAGTACTTGCATAAGTTGAGTGAGAGCTTCATCACTGTTCTTATTGTCCCTCTTTTCCCTCTCTTTGTAAAGATTCAGGGCAATTTGTGCATTTTGAGACACCATCTGAACCAACTTTACAAATTCTCCACGCTTAGGCACCCTAAGTGAAACCCTTGTGCCTCTCTTCTCGGTCAGCCATTGTGAAATAGCCTCTTCGTCCTCCACCTCCTGAGGAAGTATAATCTCAGGCGGTATAAACTGAACACTGTTGTAAAACTGCTTGATAAAACCCGATAATGAGCTCTCAATTTCTGAAGCTCCTTCTCCTTCAAATACAAAGTGCTCTCTTCCAATAACTCTCCCACTTCTAATAAAGAACACTTGAACAACAAGGTCAGCTGCATCTCTTGAAAAGCCTATTATGTCCCTATCCTGTAAATCTGTGAGCAATACCTTTTGGCTCTCAGAAAGCTTATCTATACTAAGCAGCTTGTCCCTAAGCTGTGCAGCTTTTTCAAAGTCCAGCTGCTCAGCTGCTTCATTCATCAACTGCTTAATATCGTTAACTATCTCATCATGCTGTCCACCTAAGAATCTGCAAATCTTCTTCATCATCTCTCTATATTCATCTGCATTGACCCCTCCCTGACAGGGCGCAAGACATAGATTCATGTGGTAATTAAGGCATGGCCTGGTTTTTCCGATATCCCTAGGAAGAATCTTTGCACAGGTCTTGATTGGAAATAACTTTTTTAACATATCAAGTACATCATTAACCGCATATCCGCTCGAATATGGGCCAAAATACTTAGCTCCATCCTTTTCAACCCTTCGGGTCTTTAGAATCCTGGGATATTCTTCATTTAGAGTAACCTTGATATAAGGATAATGCTTATCGTCCTTCAATAATATGTTATAACGAGGCTTGTGCTTTTTTATCAGGTTGCACTCAAGCATAAGTGCTTCAACCTCTGTATCAGTTACAATATATTCAAATTCACTTATCTTTGAAACCATTACCTGTACCTTTGGGGTATGGTTTATAGAGTTCTGAAAATATTGTCTTACTCTATTTTTTAGTACTATGGCCTTACCAACGTATATAATAGTACCCGTAGCGTCCTTCATTATATATACTCCTGGTTTTTCAGGCAGCTTCTTTAGTTCTTCCTGTATATCAAACACCTATTCATTCACACCTCCTAACAAATTACTAATTTTAAAAAAATGCTGTGATCAGGTGACCACAGCATTTTTTATTTATTACATTATGTGTAAAGTTTAATTAAAAACCTTCTGAAAAATATTCAGCAATCTCTTTTGAGGCTTTTTCCTCATCCTCACCATCTGTAATTATAGCTATAGTAGCCTGTCTTTCCACACCCAAAGATAACAAACCTAACAGACTTTTTGCATTTGCTCGTCTTTCGCCTTTCTCAAGCCAAATGCTTGAGCTATATTTTGAAACCTTCTGAACAAGCATCGCAGCAGCCTTACTATCTAAGCCTGAAGGGCAATTTATTACGACTTTTGTAGATATCATTTCTTTGTTCCCCCAATATGTTAAACTAATACAATTTCTATTATAGCAAATAACTACTTAACAAAGCAAACCTCATTTAAATTTTTATGATACATTTTTTACTTTTTTTCCAAATGAAGTATCAATAATAGTACCAAATCCAAAAGAAGCCAATGCTATCTCACCTAAAACCAATAAAATACCGTATATACACATTCCAGTATAGTTCTTTGGATCAATTAATAAAACAGGTACTATCTTGCACATGCTAACTAGTATATGCCCTATAAAAAATTGCAAAAATATTGTAGACTTCTGATCGTTTGCTTTGAGGATAACTCTACCAACAAATATTCCACCTACAATGTCAGCAACAGTAAACAACAATATATACAATATTGGTGCTACAAATAAAAAGATTAAGAAAGCCAATATTATCGTGCTTGCTACAATAAACAGTATACCAAGTACCATCTTCCGTCCGGGCCTAACAGCAAAGGAATTGGACATCACTCTAAAATTCACTGTAAATATTGATATCATTATAAGTCCAGCTCCCAATGTTACA
Organism: Bacillota bacterium; assembly: GCA_023439045.1. Lineage (GTDB taxonomy): Bacteria > Bacillota > Clostridia > Acetivibrionales > DSM-1351 > Ruminiclostridium. The sequence continues at coordinate 277,092 of JAEXOY010000043.1, forward strand.
ATGGCTGATAGTATAAGAACACTAATAAGTATACTGTTGACGTTAAACATGGAAAGCCAATCTATTGAAGCAGTTAACTTAGTGCCACCAATAGTAACGGACTCAGGCTTTTCTAACGTGCCCACTGAGAGCACATTCCCCGATATATTAACACCCTCCTGTAACTTAACATCCCCAAGGATAGATATAATATCCCCATTAACATCGTCATTAACTATAACATCACCAAGTAGCACTATTAAAGTCCCATTAATCTTATGACTTACATTTGCACTCCCAAGCACAACAACAATGTCTTCATTCTCTAGCTGGGTAATGTCTTGGTCCTGCATAATAATATATTTATCATCTAAGAATGAACTAGCAGCATATACATTTGAAGGTGCTAACAACAATATTATCATTATTAGTATACATAACAATTTAAACGTATTTTTCATCTGTTCCCCCATTATTGTCTGAAATAATGTATACATATATTCTCTGAATTACAAACAATAGTATAGCGAGAACAATATATACGTAATAATAATTCTGGTAAGCAGATACTGCCACTGCTAGAGTTGCAATAATGATTCCTTTGAATGCGTCAAATATGAGTGATATATACAGTATTGCCGTACTAAAGAAATCCTCTATCATAACAATGAAGTTCAACGGGGATTTAATAACTTCTAAAAGTAGACCTCCTAACAATATAACGAACACAAACGAAAGTGCTATGGCAAGTATATTATAAACATAGGAATTATCCCCATTATATTTAGAGTAGAGAGGCACTTCCTTCTTTAAACGGCTCATTACCTGAACTTCAAAGTCTGCGGGAGGTAGAATCTTTTCACAAGTATCTGCTTCTACTAGATCAAAGATATCCTTTAAGCTTGTAAACTCTTGAGTACAATTATTGCAGGTTTTTATGTGCTGCTTTAACTGTGCTTCTTCAATATCATTTATATTTTTGTCAAAATACTTCATCATTAGTGTCTGAGCATTGTTACATGTCATAATATCTCCTCCTTTCTGGCACTTTCAAGTTTATCTCTAAGCATAAGTCTTGCTCGGTATAGCCTGTTCTTTATGATGGACATGGGCTCATTTAGCACCTTTGTCATTTCTTCGTAAGACATTCCTTTATTGTGAAACAATACAACTAATATTTTATATTTATCAGGTAATTCATTTATAGCTTTATTTATCAGCTCAGTTCTCTGGCACTTAATAAAAGCTTGTTCAGGTGTATCACAACTGCTTGAAATACCAACTGCATCATCTAATGTAACAGTATCCTGCTTTCTTTTTCTAAGAGTGTCCAAACAAAGATTGGTAGTAATCTTTACAATCCATGTAGACATTTTAAACTCTGGATTGTATCGCTCAAGCGATTTGTAAAGCCTTATAAAGACTTCCTGAGATAAATCATTGACTTCTTCTTTGTCCGGTATCATTTTATATACAACGCTATATACTAGCTTTTTATATCTGCGTACTATTTCTTCAAAAGCAGTACTATTGCCATTAATACACTCATCTATGAGTTGTATATCGGTAAGTTCAAACAGGTGACTCACCCCCTATCTTTACAAATATACTAAAATATACGTTAAGAAATTTAACTTTGTCTGCTATTTTTTATTTTGCAATGCCTCAGCAAATTTTTTCAGTTTCTTACTAACCAGGTAATTAATTGTATCCTTTTCATATTCACCATCAGGTCGTCTTTTCCCTGCTTTAATACCCGTAAGAATCTCAATTCCTTCCTCAATATTCTTTACCGGATATATGTGAAACTGTTTTTTCTTAACGGCTTTTATAACCTCTTCATTTAGTACAAGGTTTCTTACATTTTGATAGGGTATTATTACACCATGACTTCCATTCAATCCTTTTACTTTACATAGTTCAAAAAATCCTTCTATCTTATTTGTTACCCCTCCCACCGGTTGTATCTCTCCCTTTTGATTGACAGAACCGGTTACTGCAATATTTTGCTTAATAGGAACATCAGATAGGCTGGACAAAATGGCATATAATTCTGCGCTAGATGCACTATCTCCATCAACACCCCCATACATCTGTTCAAAGCAGAGGCTTGCGGAAAGCGATAGGGGGAACTGCTGTGCGTACTTCTGTCCAATATATCCGCTTAGTATGAGTACTCCCTTAGTATGAGAGGTTCCGCTCATCTCAACCTCTCTTTCAATATTAATAATCCCACTTTCTCCAATATAGGTGGAAGCAGTAATTCTGGTAGGCTTTCCAAAGGCGTAATCTCCCATATCCATTACGGTAAGACCATTAATCTGCCCGACCTCTTCTCCCTCAGTGTCCACCATAATTATTCCTTGAGTTAAAAACTCCAGCATTTTTTTATCTAATCTATTACAACGCTGATTTTTTTCTTCAATAGCCTTTTGAACATGCTTGGCCTTTACCAGTCTTGCACCGTCCATCTCAGCCCACATACTCGCTTCACATAAAATTTCAACAATTTCATTAAAACGTGTGGACATCTTATTCTGATCTTCAACCAGCCAGGAGGAATACTCGACTACCTTTATAACTCCCGACCTATCAAAGTGTGGTGTGCCTTCCTTTTTACAGAAACCGCTGATAAATGCTGACAGCTTAATTATATTATCCTCATTCTTGCACATTTCTTCATCAAAATCAGCTTTAATCTTGAATAGCTTTCTAAAATCTTCATCATATTCGTACAGAAGATGATAAATCTGTGTATTGCCAACAAGTATTACCTTGAAATCTGCAGGAATAGGCTGAGGCTTAATAGCAGATACTGAAACCACTCCCTGCTGCTCCTTCATATTCTCAATGGCTATCTTTTTAGTCTTGAGAACCCTTGTCAAGGCTTCATATGACTGAGGATTACTAAGTATGTCCTTCGCCTGAAGTATCAGATACCCTCCATTTGCCTGATGGAATAGTCCAGCCTTTATCATGGTATAATCTGTTGAGATTGACCCAAACTCATTTTCATACTCTATTTTACCTACAAGATTTGAGTAAGTGGGATTAGTATCAATAACAACTGGAGCACCCTGTAGATTACTATTATCAACCATCACATTAACCTTGTATTTAGATACAGTGTTATCACCCTTTTGGAGCCAGGGAAGAATCAATGGAAGCTGCTCTTCGTCCCCTTCCTCCTCAACGAAATCCTCTAAATTTGTCAGTATATCCTCTTGTATTTTTTCAAAATACTCAGTTAAAGCATACTTCTTGTATTTTTCCTTTAAATCATCTATATGAACACCAATAGCCAATAGGGCTATCTTGTTTTCCCATTCCGATATCTTTTCATCTGCCTGCTTATCGTTGTTCTTAAGCTTTCTGATTATATCTAGAGTATCTAACTGTAAGACATTTGTCCTTTCACTGATCAAGCTCTTTGTTTCATCGTCCAGCTCGCTAAACTCCTCTTCACTCAAGGTTCTTCCCTCAACGATAGGAAGAAAATAAATGCCCGAATTACCTGTTTTAACTTGGAACCCCTGTTCCTCTGCATCCTTGCTCAGCTGCTCAAGTAATTCCTCTTTTTTATTGGTAAACTCCTCTAGAAGCTGCGCTTTCTCTTTTTCGTAGTCTTCGTTGTCGAAAGCCCTAGCAATCTCCTGCTTAATTGTTTTTACAAACTGCTCCATATCCTGCTGAAATATTTTACCCATTCCTGCGGGAAGATTTATTGCCATGGGCTGATTAGGTTTTGAGAAATTATATATATAGCACCAATCATCTGGAACTGGTTTTGTTTGTGCAATTTCATTCACTAACTGCTTAGCAAAGCTGGTTTTCCCAGTGCCTGTTGGGCCTGCCATATATATGTTGTACCCTCTCATCTTCATTTTGAGTCCAAATTTCATGGCATTTACTGCCCTATCCTGCCCAATTATTCCATCAAAGGTATCAATACCTGCTGTGGTCTTAAAAGGCAAAATTGATTCATCACATCTGTTTTGGAGTTGTTCAAAAGACAATTCAAAAGGTTTAGACATGTTTACCCCCATTAAAGTGATTATTATATATTATATTCAGCATGTTGAAATATGGATTACTAAATGCGTAAATGCAATCGCCTGGGTTAGTGCAGTTGCTAGCATATGCTTGATATCCTTGCGCTGCGCGCCTCCCGTGGCTGTGGCTGGGTTAGTGCCCCTCTAGCATATGCTGTGATTCTCCTGCGCTGAGCGCCTGTCGTGGCAATCGCCTGGGTTAGTGCCCCTAGCAAATCCCCTGCTTCCACATAATTAACGCATCTTCCCCATTGTCTGCATAATAGCGGCGTCGCTCGCCTTCAGTCCTAAATCCATATTTGTGGTACAAGTGCTGTGCTGCAACATTGCTTCTTCTGACCTCCAGAGTCATAGCCACAATGCCCTGCTCTCTGGCAGTTTCCAGCATGCTTTCTAGCAATCTGCTACCGACGCCGCTCTTCCTGAACTCCGGGTGCACTGCTATATTTGTAATATGACCTTCATCAAATACCTTCCACATTCCAGCATAGCCTACTACTTTATTACCGTAGATTGCAACCTTATACATAGCACATTCATTCTTTGTCAATTCGTCCATAAAAGCATTCCTTGACCAAGGAATTTTGAAGCTCAAATTTTCTATTTCCTCTACCCCATCTAAATGAAAAGTAGTCATGTTTTCTATATTAATCAAGATTATGAAATATCACTCTCTTTCTGCAATCATTATGCTTGGCTGCCAGCCCTATTCTCTTCTTATCACTCTGATTGCTTTAATTCACTCTACTTGCTTTTACTCAACCTCTCGCATACTTGCTTTTACTCTGCTTCCCTCTCGGTCAGTTTTTTCTCGGCTTCTCTCTCGACCGCCTTTTTCTCGGCTTCCCTCTCGGCCTGAGACTTCCGCAGATAAAATGGTTTAAGATCAAATGCACTCTCCGTTTTACCCTCTGCAAGCATAATACTAGCTAGCTGTGCGACTGATGATGCCTTAGGCATAGCAACAGAAGCAGGTGCAAATACTGCTCTTTCTCCGAGCTGGAGTTTAAAATATTCTGAATGAAGTTTCAGGCAATCGCCCAAAAAGATTACTCTTCCCTCGGTGTTTTTAAGTAGAGTAGTAAGCTCTTCTACTGGTACCCCCATATATTCAGAAGTGCGCTTTGGCACTCCATTGATATCTGAGTGAGCCTGTCCACTATAGATGGCTGTAAACACTTGATTGTTTCGAGCATCAATCATAGGACAAATGATATCACTGCAAAATGGAAGGTTATAAGCCATTGCATCCAATGTATTTATCCCTATTACAGGTTTATTCAGCGCAAAGCCAAAACCTTTAATGGTAGTAACACCAATCCTAAGTCCGGTAAAGGAACCTGGCCCCACCGCAGCCGAAAAGGCGTCAATATCATTGGGCTTTATCGCCAAAGTTTTCAAAAGTTCATCTATCATAGGCATTAATCTTTGTGAATGGGTTTTACCTTTATTTGAAATGTATTCTCCCTCTAAAATACCATCGGTCACAACAGCGACAGTTGCAACATTAGTAGAGGTATCAACTGCAAGTATTCTCATTTATTCACCTTCTAAAAAGAATGATTTTTGATTTTATATTTTTAACTATTTCTTAGAATTTCTTCAAGCCTCTTTTGGTAGTCAGAATATCTATCCCCAACAAAGTCCACCTCTATTAGTCTTGTATCCAAACTCTCCTCCAAAGCCTTTTTAACATTAATATTAATAATATCATGGGGTAAAATATCTCTTATGAGCTCGCCCCACTCAATTACTGAAACACCCTCTGATGATAAATACTCTTCAAAACCAATGTCAAACATTTCATCGGGGTCAGCAATCCTATATACATCGAAGTGGAACAAAGGATATTTACCTTGGTGCTCATTCACAATAGTGAAGGTTGGACTAGTAATATAAGAATTTATTCCTAGAGACTTGGCTATTCCCTGCGTCAATGCTGTTTTACCTGTGCCTAAATCGCCGCTAAGGCATATTAGGTCATTAGGCGCCAGAATTCCGCCCAGCTTTTTGCCAAACTCAATAGTTTCCTCATAACTTCTTGTTTTAACGAAAATCATTTATATTTATTTCCTTTCAAAAACAGAAACACCGTTAATTATAGTATTGGCAACCTTTGATTGAATATTAAGGGGATTGCCATCAAAAATTACCAAATCGCAATCCTTTCCTACTTCTATTGATCCTACCCTGTCAGCTATTCCAACTATTTCTGCGGCATTTATTGTAATAGCCTTAAGCGCCTCCTTCTCTTCCATTCCTTCACGAACAGCAATAGCAGCGCACAGGCTAAGGTGCTGTATAGGTACACAAGGGTGGTCTGTCATAATTGCAAGCTTAATTCCATGCTTTGATAGTATTCCAGGAGTAGCAAGACTCTGATTTTTAAGCTCAATTTTAGATCTATCAGATAGCAAAGGGCCTACAACCACCTGCATCTGCCTCTCCTTCAAAATATCCTTTATCGCAATACCATCTGTGCAGTGTTCTATTGAAATATTTACATCAAATTCCTTTGCTATTCTCATTGCTGTAATAATATCGTCCGCCCTGTGAGCATGTGCTTTAAAATGAATCTCCTTTTTAAGCACCTTTGATAATGCGTCCAGCTTCATATCATATTCCGGCTTATCATTCTCTTCGGTATCTTGCAGATACTCCTCCCACTCCTGCATATATTCCTTGGCCTTAAAAAGATTTTCTCTAAGTATTGCGGCAGTGGCCATCCTAGTCATAGGAGCCTGGTGCTTTTCATTATATACAGTTTTGGGGTTTTCACCAAAAGCAATCTTCATCGCTACTGGTTCCTTTATTATCATTTCATCTACACAACGCCCATAGGTTTTCAAGGCTACAAACTGTCCACCTATTACATTTGCGCTACCCGGTCCGGTTACAACAGTTGTAACACCACTCTCATAAGCCTCAATAAATGCTCTATCAGCATGGTATATTGCATCTATTGCACGCAGTTGCGGCATTATAGGATCAGTGGATTCATTGCCATCATCGCCCTCAAATCCAACCGCATCCTCCCACATACCAACATGACAATGGGCATCAATTAAGCCCGGAAGTACCCATCCTCCATTGGCATCTATTTTTTTTGTATCAGTAGTAATTCTATTCTCAATTTCCTTTAGATCCTTACCAACAGCAATTATTTTGCCATTTTGAGCAAGTACATATCCCTTTTCAATGTCCTCGCCTGCTATTGTTTTAATCAAACCATTATATATTAATAACATACAAATTGCCTCCAAATAATAATTAGCAGCATAATAATTCTATTACATTCCGTCACTAAAAACAACTACACGAGAAAGTTCCATATACGCTGAATAAAACTTTGACAGGTAGTTTTAAATTCTCCATTATGCCAAGCTATACTGCCTAGTTGGAGTATATTTGTTGCATAATGACTTCTATAATAAAAGCGCCATCATCACATACCCAAATACCCAGCTTGCTATATTTGCAGCAACACCATAACCATAACGCTTCATTTTTGTGCCACCCTTTAAAAGTAATCCAAAAAGAATAGATTCAAATATTAAAATAGCCAGCTCTACAGGGAATTGCATCATAAATGCTGCTAGTGAGCCACTTCTGATCAATGTAGCACCTAAAGTTGCAGTGAGTACTATCTGTGTAGACACATTTGTAATAAGAAATACCTTCCAATTTTCTTTAAGCTTAAATCCAAAAAGAACAAGTAATAATCCCTCTATCAATAAGGTGAAAAAACATGTAAACAAGAATTGAGATAAATAAGCCCTGCTTGTAGATGGAACCTCAGTCATGCCCGTTTTGAAATCATAAGTAACTTTGCCCTGTAACGTTTTTCTCGTCAGTGTATTAGATACTGATATATCCCCACTTTCTGTGACAATAATTATTCGATAGGTTTCAGGTAATCCTACATACCCAAATTCGTGAACCATCATATCCCCATCTGGGTCACCAGTTAATTTACCCCACATTGGACCATTTGTACCCTCTACGAGTGCAGGCAACCATCCATCTTCCTTGAATGAATAGAGCATTTTAACCATGTCCTTATTTAACTTATCCTTTTTCTCATCCGGTATATTGGCATAGTTACCAGTATTTTCAGTTAGTAAATCCAAGTAGTATAGCTCCTTAGGTGGATTTTTAACATATACCGTTAGGTCGTCCTTCGGTCCCATATCGGCAAAGACAGTAGTAGGTACAAGTATTGAAATAAGCAGGAGCAACATAAACATTATTTTTAAGTTTTTACTTATCATAAGCATACCTCCAAAAGTTATTTATTTTCCATTTTATCATATTGTTACCAAATAATAAAATATACCCAATCTGACAAAGATTAGGTATATTAGTGGTTGATATTTATTTTTTATATGTAACTTTAACATGCTTTCCAACAATGCTCCCGATTTGTATTAAAAGATATAAAAAGGGACTGCTTTTTTAATATTAAAAACAATATACTTATAATTATTTATTTCTCAAAGTTCATGAAGTAATAGAACTCTCCTTGCTTTGCTATAAGTTCCTTAAGACTTCCTAGCTCTTTAATATAGCCTTCTTCCATATATATAATTTGATCATACTTTTCTAGTAATTCCATTTGCAAATTATGAGTAATTGTAATTAAGGTAAGATCATTAATAGATAGTAGACTATTTTCAATTTCATAGGCGGTCTGAGCATCTATGGCAGATGTGCCTTCATCTAATATGAGTATTGGTTTGTTTCTAATCAAAGCTCGTGCAACAGCAATTCGCTGCCGCTGGCCTCCAGATAGATTAGACCCATTTTCTCCTACCCTTTGGAGAATACCCTCGGGCATATCCTTAGTGAATTGGCCTACACCACTTTTACTTAATGCAGCCTCTAATTCGGTGCTTAAGAACTCTTTATATAAATTAATATTTTGCAAAATGTTATCGTCAAACATATATATATTTTGATGAATTATTGAAGCCAAGCTATGTATTTCTTGGATATCCAGATCACGCAAACTTGTATTATCAAAAGTAATGCTACCATTGTAATCAGCATAGCTTCCCATTAGAACCTTTACCAAGGTTGATTTACCACACCCGCTTTTCCCAACGACTGCGTATTTACTTCCTTTGTCGATTGTCAAATTTATACCCTTTAATACTTGGCGATTTTCTTCATAGGCAAATGACAAATCTTTAGCTATTATACTGTCATGAAAAGAAGGCTTCAGCACTCCTGTGAAAGATTTATCAGTATAATTTGAGAGTTCCTCTATACGCTCCATTACCGGCATAATACTTTTGATTTTGGGGATGTTCTCCATGATCATCATAACAGGGCTAACAAATGTTCCTGAGAGTTGAATGATTGCAACCAAGGTTCCTGCTGACATACTTCCTTTTATTAAAAAATATGCACCTATGAACAACCCCGATAACTGAGTAATATATGCACAGAGTTGAGATATACCCTCATTAAGTGCAAATAATTTATCCGCTTTGTACTTTGCATCTACTGTTTTGTTATTTTCACTTACAAATTCCTTTTGTATATAATGACCTATCTGATAGGACTTGATGATCTCATATCCCGAAAAGAAATCCTTTAGTCTTGACGTAATAGCAGAAAGTTGTTTCGAAAGATCACCTTGCCTCTTCTGCATTGAACTCCCTAAAAGCCCAGGGATAATAAACATTAGAATCAAACTTCCAATAAGGCATAATGCAATTATGTAACTAATCTGAAAGAGTAATATTAGGGTTACAATAAACATAACCCCATATTGAACAACCTGTAGAAAAGGCGTTATGAGATTCTCTTCAATAAGTTTTATGTCATTTGTCAAAGCAGAGATATAATCTGCTGTATTAACCTTTGAAAAATCCTGCACATTTCTCTTAAGTATCCCCAAAAACGCTCTTTCCCTCAAAATCCTTGTTACTTTTCGGATTAACAGTTTACTACTTAGAGAATACATAAAGCTAATGATACATAGCAGAGTAATGTAAACTATCGATATTGTCAGAACTCTCTGAAAGGAAGACATGTCGCCCTCTATAGCTACATCAATAACCTTTTGAAGAATTTTAGCAAGAAACACTGCACCAACAGCTATAACAATATTGAGTATTAAAGTAATACATAGTGTTAACTTGTTTTTTGATAAGCACTCTTTCAAAAGTACATTCTTCGTTACATGACCTCTTGATTGACCTTTGCCTATTGTAGTAAGTTCCGTTGGGGCTCTACCATTTATTGTACCTTCTTTTGTTGTATCTTCCGTTAAGATATCTCTCATAAAAACACCTCACTATTAGAAATCCATCTAATACATTTTATAATTGTATAATACAATACAATTCGATTGACGTCAACCAAATTTAATACAAGTCTAATATTAACATAAAAAAATCCCGGCTCTCACCGGGAATAGTGCTTTTTATATTAATTTTATAGCAAGGCATTTTAAGCAAGTATCTAATTATACGCTTTATCTTTATTTTATATCAATATATCTGCATCTTATAGCAATGCATCTATTAATGATATATCTTATAGCAGGGTTTCTTCAAGCTCGTTAATTAACTCTTGTAAGTTTTGTCTTTCTATATGATAGTAAACTTTGCCCTCTCTCTTCTCTACACCTACTAACCCACAATTTAGCAAAACACTCATGTGGTGAGACATTGTAGCTGCTGTCAAGCCTAGCTGCTGAGCTATTTCTAGATTGTACTTCGGACTTACTTTAAGGGATGAAATTATTCCAAGCTTACTTCCATCACTCAAAGCTTTTAGCTTAATTAATAATTGTTCCTTTGAGTTCTGATTTCTTTTCTTTTCTGTCAACTTATCGCTTAGTAAACCATAATAACAGTATTGTTCAAAAATCATTTGAGAAACTGGAAAAATCAAAGTGGGGTAGACTATAGAGGTTTTAGAAATCTCATTCTTTAGCCCATAGAACATACTTCCGCTGTCACTTTTCTCAAGATCGTTAAATTTATTTACCATTTTTTCTAACGGTCTCCTAATTTCACTAACAGCTTTTTGATATGCGCCTAGGTTGGAGTTAACTATTTTAATAAGTTGTGATATATGACTAACAGGGTTTTGCATTATTCTGAGTACTTTCCATTTTGCGTCAGGCTCAAGTGGGCTACTATCAAGATATTGAATTATTCCTTCTAAACTATATAGGTTATGAGTAGTACCTTTTTCTACAGAATCTATACCCTTAGTACAGCTATTTTCATTAGACTCAATTATTTCTTGGTTGCTATCTTCCGTAGACCCTATTATGTCCAGACTGTTACCCTTCCGCTGACCTGCTCTTTCAGTTCTTATATCTTCACCAGGTACTATACCCTGAACATCTGCCTCTTCATCAAAAACTGCCTTACATTTATCAATTATTTGAGCCCTGACAATGTCACTCGACATACTGTTTGACGATTCGAGCCAACTTTTATTCTCTAAAATTAACACTAGAAGTATTAAATGATAATTCGAATCATTCTCATCGAAGAAAAACTTGTCTTCTGTACTTTCTACTCTATGCTTTAAGAAAGTCTGAACATATTTGTCATAGACCCTAAAATGTTGTAAATATGCCTGTTCGCCATCCATGCCATTATCAGAAAAGCCCTTCTTAATCTGATCTTTCACTTCTTCATAATTATAACTTACCAAAAGCAATCCCATGGTTTCAAATATAGGATCCATTCTGAATAATTCATTATTTTGCATAAGCAACTCCTAAATATTTCGATTATGTTTGATACTTGTCTAATTAATTTTATGATAAATGCATAACAATATCAAGTATTGGATAGGAGATGTAAAAACACATACTATTTTTACAACTTTCTGTTAAATATACTTATTATTACTATTAAAATGCAAAAAAATTAAATATAAATACTAAAAATATCATACTAAATATTTTTTTACAAAAATTGGTAATTAATACTAGATTTTTTTTAAATCTCAAGTTATAATTAATATTACACTTTAAAAATTCAAAAAAAGGAGGGTTTAAGCTCATATATTAAAAAAATTGCTTTACGATAACAAATCTGTTGAACTATATGAATATCGTCCACAATATAGAAACTTCTAATAGTAGTCTTTTATTTACAATCATTTTTGTTATGTCCCTTATATTACTCTAATAGCAAACTTTGAAACAAAAAATAATCCTCTCACTCCGGAGCAACTTCAAAAATATTATAAAAATACTTTCTGTAAAGTAATTTTTAGTCGTGCTTTTTAACAGCCTATTTGAATTTCATTTTGAAAAAAGCTTTATTGTAATACTTATTATTTTATTCGATTTTAAGTTATATGAATTAGTTTTAAATTTTAGTCAAAAGATCAATTTGATTTTTATATATTTTAGTTCCTTCCTAGTTCAGTTTAGTTTACATATGTTTCAATTCAGTCTACATTTATATTAACTCAGTTTACATATATTTTCAGTTTCAGTTTTGCCACATTTTCAGTTTAATCTTATTATATTCCTGCTCAATCTTATTAATATTCCAGCTCAATCTTTTAGAATTTTTTAGCTCAATTTTAGCTTAGTTTTATTCGGTTAAGTTCAATTTTTACTTCAATTTAGTTAGCTTTTTACTTCACTTTACTTAATAAGTAAAAGGGCTTGATTTGGATAATATACTGGCACTCTATTACTTACTGGACCTAACTGCAAATTTTTCTGTTTTAGGTCCCATTTCAAACTCTACTTGGGGGCAGTGCCCCAAGGCCATCAAACTCTACTTCGGGGCAGTGCCCCAGGGCAATTCTACCTCTACTTGGGGGCAGAGCCCCTGGGCATTTCTAACTCTACTTGGGGGCAGTACCCCAAGGCCATTCAAATCCTACTTGGGGGCTGTACCCCAAGTCATTTCAGACTCTACTTGGGGACAGTTCCCCAAGACTTTTCAAACCTACTTGGGCGGTGCCCAAGCACATCAGACTCTACTTTGGGGCAGTGCCCCAGGGCAATTCTAACTCTACTTGGGGGCAGTACCCCAAGGGCATTCAACTCTACTCGGGGACTGTACCCCAAGCACATCAGACTCTACTTGGGGGCAGTTCCCCAGGGCAATTCTAACTCTACTTGGGGGCTGTTCCCCAAGCACATCAGACTCTACTTGGGGCAGTGCCCCATGGCATTTCTAACTCTACTTGGGGACTGTACCCCAAGCACATCAGACTCTACTTGGGGGTGGTGCCCCAAGGCCATTCAAACTCTACTTGGGGGCTGTTCCCCAAGCATACCAGACTCATCTTGGGGACAGTTCCCCAGGGCAATTCTAACTCTACTTGGGGGCAGTACCCCAAGGCCATTCAAATCCTACTTGGGGGCTGTACCCCAAGTCATTTCAGACTCTACTTGGGGCAGTGCCCCAAGCACATCAGACTCTACTTCGGGGCAGTGCCCCAAGGCCATTCTAACTCTACTTGGGGGCAGTGCCCCAAGCATACCAGACTCATCTTGGGGACAGTTCCCCAAGCCGTTCCAACTGCTCTAGGGAAATCCCCAGTCACTTGAGACACAACTTGGGGATTTCCACTAGTGCTTCGCAATTAGTTTTGGGGACGATTTCATGGTATTTTCCCTAACACTTATAAATCTACATATAAGTACACAGATCTTTAAACTACAAGTGAGCAGATTTGTGTGCTTTTAGTTTTTACTCTTAATAAATTTGCACTCCATACTACTTATGCCTATTTGCAAAATCAACAAACTCTTGGGTTTTAGACCAGTATTTAATTCCCCAGTTTTCAAAATTCCATTCGTCCATATAATTGTTACATTCATAATCAATATAATAAAGCAATTCTTCTTGTACTACAAAATTAGTTGGAAAATAATCTATATTTAATCCAGCAGAATATGCTTGCTTTGCCATTATTCTTATCTGGCTTAAATAAATGTCTTTCATTGTACCATTTTTTACGAGATCAAATATTGTCGGCCCATCAATAAACTCTTTTAGAATTCTTTCGTTTGAAATATCAATATCCAACATTTTAGGTATTCTAATACCTGTTTCGACCAATCTCTTATAGTCATTTTGCTCAGCTTCAATTTTATTACCAAAAGTATAATACTCACAAGGTTCATGATGTATTTGCTTTAATACATATTGTTTGCCATCTTTCTCTACTAAATAGGAGTATCCACCTTTTCCATGCCCCAATAGTTTTACAATTGTATATTCCTTTTTGTTAGCCATTAATGTATTTAGCATGTTATTTACCTCCAGAACTCCATAAATTTACGCACCAAAAAAGCCCCATAGATTGGGGCCTTCTCGATATTCTTAAAAAAATCAATATTCTTATTATTATCTCTTTGAGAACTGTGGAGCTCTTCTTGCTTTCTTGAGACCATATTTCTTTCTTTCCTTCATTCTTGGGTCTCTTGTGAGGAAGCCAGCCTTCTTGAGTGCTGGTCTTAACTCTTCGTCAGCCTTACATAGTGCTCTTGAAATACCGTGTCTGATTGCACCAGCTTGACCAGTGAAACCTCCACCTATAACTGTGCATATTGTATCAAACTTTGAAACAGTATCTGTAAGAGTTAGTGGCTGCTTAACAATAACCTTCAAAGTCTCGAGTCCAAAGTAATCATCTAATGTTCTATCGTTGATAAGAATCTTTCCATCTCCTGGAACTAATCTTACTCTTGCTATTGACTTCTTTCTACGTCCTGTACCATAGTAATATATCTTTGCCATTTTATAATCCTCCCTTCATTAAATGTCCAAGTCAAGTACTTCAGGCTTCTGTGCCTGATGATTGTGTTCAGTTCCAGCATAAACTTTAAGCTTTCTGTACATTTGTCTTCCAAGACTGTTCTTTGGAAGCATACCCTTTACAGCGAGCTCAATTGCCTTTTCTGGACGCTTTTCCATTAAATGCTTGTACTTAACCTCTTTCATTCCACCTGGATGAAGTGAGTGATGTCTGTAGAGCTTCTGCTCCAACTTATTACCAGTAAGTACTACTTTTTCTGCATTGAGTACTATTACATGATCGCCAGTATCAACGTTTGGTGTGAATATTGGCTTGTTTTTTCCTCTTAAAATGCTAGCAACTTCACTTGCTAATCTTCCAAGTGGCTTGCCTTCTGCATCAATAATATACCACTTTCTTTCAATTTCTTGTGGCTTTGCCATGAAAGTTTTCATGTTTTTCAACTACCTCCTTAAAACTTTAGCCTATTTATGTTTATCAGTTATTTTCAGGATTATAACCAAAAGTAACCGTTTAGGACACCTTAATTATTCTAATACAAGCTTTTTCATGTGTCAAGTGAATTTTGCCGAGAATTTAATTTACCTCTCATTATCTCTTTATTTTTCTCGTTATATCTCTTATTCTCGCCATTAATCAATTTTCATTTCACTTTTTTTGATAATTTCTGTTATTTCTAATAATAAAATCCTCATATCGAGTGCAACTCATGTAGTAGAGTCGTATTGCTGCCCTCTCCAATATAATTCTTCAATGAAGTATAACCCCTTACGCCCGGGCTGCTTTGCTGACCTCCTCAATACAATACTTCAAACAAGTATAACCCATGAGCCGGAGCTGTTATGCCTGCCCTCTTCCTGTCACAACTTTCAATAATCTCAGTCACCTCATCAGGCCTCAGCTTCCCTAGCCCCACGTACACCAAGGTACCTGCGATAATTCTGACCATATTATATAAAAATCCATTCCCCTCTACTTCAATAGAAATAATGTTATCAGGCATTTTATTTACTAGGATACTATATATTGTTCTTATAGTTGAACGTACTTGCCCACCAGTTGCTTGAAAAGCAGCAAAATCGTGTTCCCCCAAAAATGCTTTTGAGCCTTCAACCATTCTTTCTACGTCCAGAACTGGCTTTACATGCCATGCCCTGTTTCTGTTTAATGCGGAAGGCTGGACAGAATTAAACACTAGATATCTATACTTTTTGCCCTTTGCGTTATATCTTGCATGAAAATCCTCTGGCACCAGTTCTGATTTTCTAACTACTATATCAGTAGGCAATAAATTATTTAAAGCAAATGAAAACTTCTCTGGCGGAATCTTTGAGTGTGTCATGAAGTTCAATGTCTGCCCATATGCATGCACACCTACATCAGTACGGCTACAGCCAATTACAGGTATTTCTTCTCCAAGTAACTTCTTTATAGCATTTTGTACAACTTCCTGAACGGTTATCGAATTCTGCTGAATCTGCCAACCGTGATAGTTAGTTCCATCATATTCTATTGTTAGCTTAATATTCTTCATATTAATAAATTCTCCAATTTACCCAGCTTTGATCTAAACCCCAATTCTCTGAATATAGAGCACTGCAATCATAAATATTATTGAGAAGCTTGATAAAATCACATCATATCTTGTGAAATAGAGTTGTTTCATCCTTGTTCTTCCCTCACTGCCTCTATAGCAGCGAGCTTCCATAGCAGTAGCTAGTTCATCTGCTCTTCTAAATGCGCTTATAAATAAAGGAATAAGCACTGGTATAAAGCTTTTTGCCCTCTGTATAATGTTTCCAGAGTCAAAATCAGCCCCCCTTGATGCCTGTGCTTTAATTATCTTATCGGTCTCCTCTAGTAACGTAGGAATAAATCTAAGAGCTATAGTCATCATCATTGCAATCTCATGAACTGGCACCTTTATCTTTGCCAATGGCATCAGTAATTTTTCAATTCCATCTGTTAAAGATATGGGTGTGGTCGTATAGGTAAGCATACTAGCAATTATTATCAATATGATTAATCTCAGTGACATTTTAATGGCTATATGAATGCCTTCAATAGTAGGCTTAAAAATCCACAACTCAAATATGGGAGTTCCCTTTACCGTAAAAATATTTATTATGGCAGCAAACACTATAATAAATAGAATTGGTTTTACACCTTTTAAAATGAATTTGACTGGAACATTACTAATGGCAATAGTTAATGCAGTAAACAGCCCCAACATTAAAAAGCCCCAATATGAACTTACAAAGAAAATAAATATCATTATTGTAAAGGTTAGTATAATCTTTGTTCTTGGATCAGATTTATGCAATAGCGAGTCCCCTGGCACAAATTGGCCAATGGTTATATCTTTGATCATTATTTTGTTGGTACTTCCTTTCTTTATTCTTACATGCTGAAGTTTTACTTTCTGCTTTATCAGCTGAGTTTTTATTTTTTATATTACCTACTAGCTTGAGTGTTTCTTGTTTCGTTTTTTGTTTCTATTTTACCTACTCACTTGCTTAAGTGTTTTCTGTTTTTGCATTGCCAGCTAAATCTTATTTTTTGATATATTTGCTAATCTCATTATATGCTTCTTCTACGGTAAAAACATCGTCATTTATATTTGGTATAACCTTCTTTAGTTTTTTCATCAAATAGGTTATCTGAGGTGCAGACAAACCAATCTCCTCTAGTAGGTCCGGCTGAGCATAAACCAAATTAGATGGCTTATCCATCTCAATAGTTCCTTTACTCATAACAATAACTCGTTTAGCCAGCTTGGCGATATCCTCCATACTATGAGATACGAGTATTATTGTCATATTGTACTTTTTGTGCAAGGTCTTTATATACCCGAATATCTCGTCCCTTCCACTCGGGTCCAGGCCTGCTGTAGGCTCATCAAGCACAAGAATTTTGGGCATCATACTAACTACCCCAGCTATAGCTACTCTTCTTTTCTGCCCCCCAGATAATTCAAATGGAGACTTGGGCAATATTGATGAATCTAACCCAACACTTGTCAACGCCTCGTTAATCCTATTTTTTATATCTTCCCCTGATAGTCCAAGCTTTTGAAGTCCAAATGCAATATCCTTTTCTACTGTTTCCTCAAATAATTGATGTTCGGGATACTGAAAGACTAGCCCAACCTCTCTTCGAAGCTGTTTAAGATTCTTTTGAGATGTATTTATACCATTAATTATTACCTCTCCCGAGGTTGGCTTCAATATACCGTTTAAATGCTGAATAAGTGTGGATTTTCCTGAACCAGTATGTCCAATAATCCCCACAAATTCCCCATCATCTATCTCTATATTAACATCATGCAGTGCTATTTTTTCAAATGGTCCGCCGGACATATAGGTATATGCCACATTCTTCATTGTAATGCCCATCTAATAAAGCATATCCTTTCTAACACTATATTTTCATTCATTATACTACTATTAATATACCACAGCAACATATGTAAATAATAACAGCCGTGTATATGTAAATAAAGCATCCCTGTCTATGTAAATGTCAGCAGCCGTGTGTTGCCCTACCAAAACTAAATCCTAACCCATATCATTTACCCACCAACAATGTTATGCCATCTCATCTCTCATTTTATTCAATATTTTTTAAGAAGCCTATATCCATATAATCTATACATATCTGTTTTTAATTTTGACAATATATATTATAATGGAACGTGATAAATATAAAAATTACTTATAAGTTTACTTACTACTGTATTAATTGTTTATCAGTTTTACTAATTATATAACTAAGCGAGGAAAATATGAGCCAACATTACTACTCCGAGAATCCAGAATCAGAAATCAAGGAGAAGCAATTTACAGATACTTTATGCGGTAAAACTTTGAGTTTTACATCAGTTAGCGGTGTTTTTTCATTTGAGTCTAGAATTGATAAAGCATCTTCAAATCTTATTAAAAATTTTAAGCCCTCAGGTACAAAAGTACTCGATGTTGGCTGTGGTTACGGTGCAATAGGCTTATTTCTTAAATCCATCCATCCTGATCAGCATCTAACCATGATAGATATCAATAGTAGGGCCATTGATTATGCTAGATTAAATGCTAAAGCTAATAACCTTAACGTTGAAATAATAAAAAGTAATCTATATGAAGATCTTCAGAATTATCTATTTGATGATATAGTATCCAATCCACCAATAGCAGCTGGAAAAGCACTTAATTCAAGTTTAATTGAGCAAGCGTATAATCATCTAAATACAGGGGGGGCGCTTTGGCTTGTTGCGTTTCATAACAAAGGTGGCGAGACCCTTAAGAAAATAATGAATACCGTTTTTGGCAATGTAACGGATATTGATAAAAGTGGAGGAATCCGAGTATACAGGTCTATAAAAAATTAGTTATTTAATATCCTTAATAGCATATTATATTTCCAATACACATTTAGCATATATGTCCATTTCAATATAGCATGTATTTAATTCTCCACAAAGCATGTATTCAATTTTCCATAAAGCATGTATGTCTATTATCCCTTTTATAGATTATATGTCTAATATCCCCAATAGCATACTATATGCCTCATCAACAGTAAGTGGAAGCTTATCAATATCAGCGCTATTTCTTTTGAGGAGGTGAAATAACTCCGTTACTTGGGGAATATCAAGGCCCATATCCTTTACTTTTTGTACATTATTGAATACCTCCTTGGGAGTGCCATCGAGCACTATTTGACCCTTGTCAACAATAATTAACCTCTTAGCCATAGCTGCCTCTTCCATATGATGTGTTATGTGAATTATGGTTATATTCTCTTCTTCATTCAGTTTTTTTAATACATTCATTACTTCCTTACGCCCTATAGGATCAAGCATTGAGGTTGCTTCATCGAGAATTATGCATTCGGGCTTCATTGCTAATATTCCAGCTATAGCTACTCTCTGTTTTTGTCCTCCTGATAGAAGATGGGGCGCATTACTTTTAAATTCACTGATCCCCACTATCTGGAGAGCTTCATCCACTCTTTTACGTATCTCAGAAGGCTCTACACCTATATTTTCAGGGCCAAATGCTACATCTTCTTCAACGGTAGTAGCAATTATCTGATTATCTGGATTCTGAAAAACCATACCTGCAGTTCTTCTGATATCCCAGATATTATCTTCTATTGATGTATCCTTATTCGTTACATATACAACGCCCTTTTTAGGGATAAGTAAGGCATTAAGCAGTCTTGAAAAGGTAGATTTACCAGAACCATTCCTACCTAATATAACTAAAAAATCGCCTTTCTTTATGCTTGTAGAAACATCTTTCAATGCAGGTATTTCTACAGGCACGTCTCCATATGTCATATACGAAAAGCTTACGTCCTTAACCTCAAATATATCTTCCACCAAAATCACCATCCCTTGATGTCATACAAAAAATATCCCTACAGAACCACTAAATATTATCCCTACAGAACTCCTAAATATTATCCCTACAGAACTCCTAAATATATATCTGTAAGGACATCTAAAAATATATAAACGAAAACAGGGATTAAACATTTATATGCTTAATCCCCTCTTAGCTAATTGAATTCTTATTATTACACTAACTCAAGTATAGCCATTTCTGCAGCATCGCCTCTTCTTGGGCCAAGCTTGTATATTCTGGTATATCCGCCGTTCTTGCCCTTGTATTTAGGAGCAATCTCGTCAAAAAGCTTGTCAACTATGTTAACAGCCTTACCGTCAGCAGTTGATGGTCTATAAACCCAAGTCATGATAAGTCTTCTAGCATGAAGCTTTGAAGCCTTATCTGTAGTAACCATTTCCTTTGTAATTTCTCTATCCATTACATAGTATTTGTTACCATTCTTTGAAGTCTTAGAATCTGTAAGCTTATTTCCCTTGCTATCTACCTTAGCTCTGCTAACCTTAACTTCTACTGCAGGGTTAAAGTTATCAGCTTCTTTTATAGCTAGAGTAATAAGTTTTTCAGCAATATTTTTAACTTCCTTTGCTCTTGCTTCAGTAGTTTCAATTCTACCGTTTGCGAGCAAAGCAGTTACAAGATTCCTTAAAATAGCCTTTCTTTGGTCGGTTGCACGCCCCAACTTTCTTTGAGCTGGCATTGTTTTTCCCTCCTTGCCAATATTTTACGTTTAAGCAGCAATAATTTATAGCATGCTCATTATTATTAATCACAGCCTAAACCATGATATCATCAAAATTAGTCTTCACTTGGAGCCAATGAAAGTCCAAGTACCTGAAGCTTTTGAAGAACTTCTTCAAGCGACTTTCTACCAAGATTTCTTACCTTCATCATGTCTTCCTCAGTCTTGTTGGTAAGATCCTCTACAGTATTAATACCTGCTCTCTTTAAACAATTGTAAGATCTAACTGATAAGTCAAGCTCTTCAATTGTCATTTCAAGAACCTTTTCCTTCTTGGTCTCTTCCTTTTCAACCATTATCTCAGTATGCTTAGCCTGATCAGACAGATCAACAAACAAATTCAAATGTTCGCTGAGAATTTTAGCACCAAGGCTGATAGCTTCATCAGGATTAATGCTTCCGTCAGTCCAAACTTCAAGAGTAAGCTTATCGTAGTCAGTTATTTGGCCTACACGAGTGTTTTCAACTGTGTAATTGACCTTCTTAACAGGTGTATAGATTGAGTCAACAGGAATCACTCCAATAGGTTGTCCAGGTTGCTTATTCTTGTCAGAAGAAACATATCCACGACCCTTGCTGATTACCATTTCCATATAAAATCTATGGTCACCGTTCAAAGTTGCAATGTGCAATTCAGGGTTCAACACCTCAACATCAGCATCCGTAATAATATCTGCTGCTGTAATAGGTCCTTCTCCGTTTGCATCAATATATATAACTTTGGATCCCTCAGTATGCATTTTAAGAGACAGAGCCTTTATGTTCAAAATAATCTCTGTTACGTCTTCTACAACACCAGGAACGGTTGAGAACTCATGCAATACTCCATCAATCTTAATAGAATTAACTGCAGCACCAGGCAAAGAAGAAAGCAATATTCTTCTAAGTGAGTTACCTAAAGTAATTCCATAGCCTCTTTCTAAAGGCTCAACGACAAATTTACCATATGTGTTGTCTTCACTGTTTTCAACACATTCAATTCTGGGTTTTTCTATTTCTATCACCAAGAACCCTCCCTTAACAACTTTTTATTTTTTGAGGGCAACTGATTCCAACTTACCTGTTATAGCGAATTATCATAGTATATAGCCAGAAGGCTCTGGCTTATATACCATTCATTTACAGTAATGTGCGATAACTCGTTCAGTTGCTTCCAAGTCTCGTTAATTGTAATTATTACTTGGAGTACAACTCTACAATTAAGTGTTCCTTTATTGGTAGGTCAATATCTTCTCTAGCTGGAAGAGCTACAACCTTACCTACAAAGTTTTCAGCATTGTATTCGAGCCACTTAGGAATAACTTTGCCACCTGCTATATCACTGATAGCCTTAGTCTTTGGTGAACTCTTTGCCTTGTCAGCCAATGCTACAACGTCTCCAACCTTCAAAATGTATGAAGGAATGTTAACGCGCTTGCCATTAACAGTAAAAAGACCATGTGATACAAGCTGTCTAGCCTCTGGTCTGGAAGTTGCCATTCCGAGTCTGTATACAGCATTATCAAGTCTTAATTCGAGTATCTGAAGAAGGTTTTCACCTGTGATACCCTTACGTCTTGCTGCCATTTCAAAATACTTGCTGAACTGGCCTTCAAGCACTCCATAGAATCTTCTAACTTTCTGCTTTTCACGAAGCTGAACACCGTATTCAGACAGCTTCTTCTTTTGAGCACCGTGCTGCCCAGGAGCAGTAGGTCTCTTTGATATTGAACATTTATCAGTATAGCATCTTTCGCCCTTTAGAAAAAGTTTCTCGCCTTCTCTACGACAAAGTCTACATGATGCTTCAGTATATCTTGCCATTTAAGTCTACACCTCCAATTATTATACTCTTCTACGCTTTGGTGGTCTGCAGCCGTTGTGTGGAATTGGAGTAACGTCCTTTATAAGACTTACTTCTAATCCAGCAGCCTGTAATGCTCTTATAGCTGCTTCTCTACCTGCTCCAGGTCCCTTTACGTATACTTCTACAGTTTTTAATCCATGTTCCATTGCAGCCTTTGCAGCTGTTTCAGCAGCCATCTGAGCAGCGAATGGTGTGCTCTTTCTTGATCCTCTAAAGCCGAGTCCTCCAGCACTTGCCCATGAAAGTGCATTTCCGGCAGTATCAGTTAAAGTAACAATTGTATTATTAAAAGACGAACGGATATGAGCAGCTCCGCGTTCAATGTTTTTACGTTCTCTTCTTTTTCTGGTAGTTCTTTTAGTACCAGCACTCTTTGTTGCCATCTCGTCGCAAACCTCCTTTAACTATTTCTTTTTACCTGCAACGGTCTTTGAAGGACCTTTTCTTGTCCTTGCGTTTGTCTTTGTACGCTGACCTCTTACTGGAAGACCCATTCTGTGTCTTCTTCCTCTATAGCATCCAATTTCGATAAGACGCTTTATGTTTAAAGCAACTTCTCTTCTAAGGTCACCTTCAACCTTGTATTCTTTGTCAATTACTTCTCTAAGCTTGCTAATTTCATCATCAGTCAAATCTCTTACTCTAGTATCAGCATTAACGCCAGTCTTAGCGAGAATCTCGTTTGACTTAGCTCTGCCTATACCGTAAATATAAGTGAGACCAATTTCAACCCTTTTTTCTCTGGGCAAATCCACTCCGGCAATACGTGCCATCTTAACTTACACCTCCAATTAATTTCGTATGTCACCTAAATTGTGACATTCATTCTAATTCTCCACCGTCAGCCGTAAAATATATTTTGCCATTCCCTTAGGCCTTCCTCTGACGATATCGTCAAATATTTAAAAAATCAACAAAGATTGCAGAGAATTGGGAATAACTCTGCTCAGCCGCATCCAGTTGAATTTTTTACAAAGACAATTAACCCTGCTTCTGCTTATGCTTTGGGTTTTCGCAGATAATCATAACTCTGCCTTTTCTCTTAATAATCTTACACTTTTCACAAATAGTCTTTACTGATGGTTTAACTTTCATTACAGTAACCTCCTTATATTATAAGAAACAAATTTACAATGATTTTATTAATAATACCATTTATCACCTTTTACTGATATATAAACGGTATGTATTTATTTCGCTCTCCAAGTTATGCGCCCTCTAGTAAGGTCGTATGGTGACAATTCAATTGTGACTTTATCTCCAGGAAGAATTCTAATAAAATTCATTCTGAGCTTACCTGATATATGAGCCAAAACTTTATGACCATTTTCTAGTTCAACCTGAAACATTGCGTTTGGCAGCGCTTCAATTACCGTTCCTTCCACTTCAATTACATCATCTTTTGCCAAGCTAACACCTCCTCCAAAGGACTATATGATACTTTATATAAAAATACTACTGGTTTTCAACCTGCTGAACATATTCGGCTAATGCTTTGCGAAGCTCTGCGTTACTCACTCTTTGTTCTTGTTCAAACTTGATTAAAAGACTTTGAACAATGTCTTGTGTAAGCTTTAGGTGCTTAATTTTCTTTCTCTTCGGATTTTCAAATCTTCTAAGATCTCCATCAGCTATATAAACATAGTTTTCATCAAGCAACTTTGTTACTACGAAAATCCTTCCCGAATCTCGTCCAGCCTTTGAATAGACAACCTGTCCAAGGGTTGCATCCAATGTTATTCACCTCATTCAATCATTTCTCACTGTATTTCTTTCTATACATAACTGTATTTGTTTTTATACATATAAGAAAAACGAGTGAAACCAAATATAAATTATACAGGAAAATTTCAATAATAACAATACATTTGTTAAAAATCTGTATTATTTTTATAAAAAATATATTACCAGTTTATATTATAGTCAATATTTCCGGGCCATTATCAGTTACTGCAACTGTGTTTTCATAGTGTGCAGAAAGTTTACCGTCAGCTGTAACTACTGTCCAGGCATTATCTAAAACCTTAACCTCATATCCACCAGCGTTTACCATTGGTTCAATTGCAATAGTCATGCCACTTGAAAGCTTAGTTCCTCTTCTGCCTGTAACATAGTTTGGAATTTCTGGAAGCTCATGCAACTCTTTTCCAATACCATGTCCAATAAACTCACGAACTACAGAAAAACCATTACTTTCGACATATTGCTGAATAGCTGAAGAAATGTCTCTTATATGTTTACCCGGTTCAACTTCTTTTAACCCCTGATAAAAGCTTTCTCTGGTGACCTCAATCAGTCTTTTTGCTTCCTCTGATATATTACCTACTCCAAAGGTTCTTGCTGCATCAGCATGATAGTCATTCAGATATACACCAATATCTACACTAATAATATCTCCATCTTTTAATGGAATTAAACCAGGAATACCATGTACTACCTGCTCATTTATTGAAGTGCAAATACTTGCTGGAAACGGGGGAACACCCCTTACCCCAATATCATATCCCTTAAACGATGGAATAGCCTTATTCCTTTTAATATGCTCATATGCCATTCTATCAAGCTCTTTTGTAGTAATTCCAGGCACAGCATTTTCTTTTATAAGCATAAGCGCCTCATAAAGAATCTCGCCAGACCTTTTCATCTTGTCTATTTCCAACCTGGATTTGATAGTGACCATATATTATATCCCCAATATTTGCTTAACTCTATTTGATGTTTCTTCAAGCGAGTCTGAGCCTTCTGCTGTTTTTAACTTACCAGACGCTTTATAGAATTGTATTAATGGTTGTGTCTGCTTATGGTATGCCTGCAATCTGTTTAAAACTGTCTCAGGAGCATCATCTGCTCTTAAAACAACTGGTGAATTACAGCTATCACATACCCCTTCAACCTTAGTGGGATTGTACTTGATATGATATGTCATTCCACAACCAGTACAAACTCTTCTTCCAGACATTCTTTTAATAATTTCTTCATCATTAACGTCAATCAACAACGCTACATCAAGGCTAGTTCCCAGCTGGGAGAGTACGTTGTCAAGATACTCTGCCTGTGGAATTGTTCTTGGAAATCCATCTAGGATAAAACCATTTATGCAATCCTCATCCTTAAGTCTATCCTTAACCAAATCAACTGTTAATTCATCAGGTACAAGTTCACCTTTATCTATATAAGTCTTTGCTTTTTTGCCTAATTCAGTGTTTTTCTTAATATTTGCTCTGAATATATCCCCAGTTGAGATATGAGGTACATTTAAATGCTTTGAAATGTTAACTGCTTGTGTCCCTTTGCCAGCGCCAGGAGCACCTAAAATAATTAACCTCATTTATATCATCCTTTACTTAAACAAAACTTAAGGGCCATCTTAGCCCTTGGTCCCATCTATATTGAATTAGAAAAGCTACCTTTTTATCAAATCCAGAATGAGGGATTATGAGTAATCTCATAAGCCCTCTACTGGAATATACTACTATTCTAAAAATCCTTTATAATGTCTCATCAACATCTGTGATTCAATCTGCCTTACAGTGTCAAGTGCAACACCAACAAGAATCAATACACTAGTACCAGCAAACCAAACGCCCTGAACACCAGTAATCCATACGATAATGTATGGGAATATTGTAATTAATGCAAGGAACAATGCTCCAAACCATGTAATTCTGTTCAAAACCTTTGCGATATACTCAGCTGTTGGCTTACCAGGTCTGATACCTGGGATAAATCCACCGTTCTTCTTCATATTGTTTGCAAGCTCAATTGGATTGAACTGTACATATGTGTAGAAGAAAGTGAAACCAATAATGAGTAGTGCATATATAAGTGCATATGACCAATGTGTTGACCAGTTCTTAAAGAACATGATAAACGCATTTGTTGAATTAGGGCTTGCAAAGCTGATTACAGTTGAAGGAAGCATCATTATTGATATAGCAAAGATAATTGGAATAACACCCGCCCAGTTTACCTTGATAGGTAAGTGTGTGCTTTGTCCTCCATAAACCTTTCTACCAACAACTCTCTTCGCATACTGTACTGGAATTCTACGCTCTGCCTGGTTAACCCAAACAACGCAAGCAATAATAGCTACAAAAACCGCAAGAATTGCGATTATAGCAAGAATTCCAATTACTCCTTCACCTAGAGCACCAATTCTGAAGTTCTCATACAGATAAAGTGCACCTTTTGGTCCAGATGATACTATACCAGCAAAGATTATCATTGATATACCATTACCAATTCCATACTCAGTGATCTGCTCTCCTAACCACATCAAGAAAGCTGTACCAGCAGTAAGAGTAATTGTAACCGTTAGAAAAGTTACAACGTTGAGGCCGCCTACTAAAGCTCCTCTTAATCCAATGGTAATAGCTGTTGCCTGAACAAAAGCTAGTACTACTGTTGCATACCTTATCCACTGCCCAATCTTCTTTTTGCCTTCTTCGCCTTCCTTTGATAGTTGCTCTAACTTAGGAATTGCAATTGTCAACAACTGCATTATAATTGAGGCATTGATGTATGGTGTAATACTCATTGCAAATATGGTTGCATATCTGAATGCTCCACCAGTTATAACATCAAGAAAACCAAAGAGCTGACCACCATTATCTAGCAGCTTTGCAAATTCATCAGGACTTAGTCCAGGAACGGGAAGTCTTGAACCAAGTCTGAATATCAAAAGCAGACCTATTGTTATTAGAATCTTTCTCTTTAAATCAGGAATTTTCCAGGAATTTTTAAGTGTATCCAACATTGTACTCATGTTATACCACCTCTGCCTTTCCTCCTGCAGCTTCTATTTTCTCAGCAGCTGTCTTGGAGAATTTTGACGCCTGAACTGTCAACTTCTTAGATAATTCACCATTACCTAAAATAGCTACTCCATCAATTATCTTCTTAGCAAGGCCTGATGATTTTAGAAGTTCTTCAGTAACGACAGTGCCATCTTCAAATATGTTGAGATCGCATACATTTACATCGGTATACTTCTTCTGGAATTCATAGTTATTAAAACCTCTCTTAGGCAATCTCATATAGAGAGGCATCTGACCACCTTCAAAGCCTGGTCTTACGCCACCGCCCGCACGAGCATTTTGTCCCTTATGTCCCTTACCGCCAGTTTTACCGTTACCGGTACCTATGCCTCTACCTTTTCTGTTAGGTAGTTTTTTTGATCCAGGAGCAGGCTGTAATTCAAATAACTTCATTGACTACACCTCCCTTATATTTCTTTTACACATACTAAATGTGATACTTTATTAATCATACCTCTTATCTGAGCGTTGTCTTCCTTCTCAACAGAACTGCCGATCTTGCGAAGGCCTAATGCCTTTACTGTAGCAGCCTGAGAAGCAATAGCTTTATTAGTGCTTTTCTTAAGAGTAATCTGTAACTTAGCCATCAAATTTTCCCTCCTTAACCGAGAATCTCTTCTACAGTTTTTCCACGTAGTCTAGCAACATCTTCAACAGTCTTCATTTGAGCAAGACCCTTGATAGTCGCATTAACCATATTTATAGGATTATTTGAACCCAATGACTTAGTTCTGATATCCCTGATTCCAGCGAGTTCGAGAACCGCTCTGATTGGACCACCAGCAATAACTCCAGTACCTTGTCCAGCAGGCATTAATAAAACTTGGCCTGCACCAAATACTCCTAAAGCTTCGTGTGGAATTGTAGTGTCTACAAGTGGAACTTTTATCAGGTTTTTCTTTGCATCTTCAATACCCTTGCGAATTGCTTCAGGGATTTCAGCAGCCTTACCCATACCAGTACCAACGTGACCATTCTCATCTCCAACTACTACAAGAGCGCTGAAACGAAAATTTCTACCACCCTTAACAACCTTAGTAACACGTCCTATATTAACAACTTTCTCTTTAAGTTCACCTAAAGTGTTAGCATCAATTCGTTGCAATTTGTTCCCCTCCTTTTCCTAAAATTCCAAACCTGCTTCACGAGCAGCGTCAGCAAGTTCTTTTACTCTTCCATGATAGATGTAACCGCCTCTATCAAATACCACTGTCTTTATACCCTTTTCAATAGCCTTTTCAGCTACTAACTTTCCAACTTCCTTCGCTGCCTCAGCGTTTCCACCGTAAGCAACCTTGCCCTTAATTGCAGCGTCGAGGGTTGAAGCGGATACAAGAGTAGTACCGTTTGTATCGTCAATAATCTGAACATATATATTCTTCAAGCTTCTGAAAACGTTCATTCTTGGACGCTCAGCAGTACCTGATACCTTTTTACGCACTCTGACATGTTTTCTAAGTCTGATTTCGTTTCTATTTTGCTTATTTATCATTTACTCTCATCTCCTTTCTACTTTTTACCCTTACCGCCAGTTTTACCTTCTTTACGTCTGATAACTTCAGTTTCGTATTTAATACCCTTACCCTTGTAAGGTTCAGGTTCTCTCTTTCCACGGATCTTAGCAGCGAATTCACCAACCATCTGCTTATCAATACCTTTAACAACTATCTTGTTAGGTGCTGGTACTTCAGTTGTGATTCCTTCTGGATCATCCATTTCAACAGGATGTGAATATCCAAGAGTAAGAACAAGCTTCTTGCCTTGCTTCTGTGCTCTGTAACCAACACCGTTGATTTCGAGATTCTTAGTAAAACCATTTGTTACACCTTCAACCATATTGTTGATAAGTGTTCTTGTTAATCCATGTAATGCTTTATGCATCTTCAAGTCAGATGGTCTCTCAACAACTATCTGTGATGCATCAGCCTTGATTATCATATCCTTGTGGAACTGCTTTGTAAGTGTTCCTTTAGATCCTTTTACTGTCAAAACATTATTACCATCAAGCTTAATATTAACTCCAGCTGGAATAGCTATTGGTAATTTACCTATTCTTGACATTTTTCATACCTCCAGTTCTTAATATTATGGATAATATATATCCTTTTCAGAATTTGCTAGTATTTCTCAAATCCTTATGATCTGAGAAATACTATTTAACCTGGGGATTAATTACCAAACAAACGCTAAAACTTCTCCGCCTACGCCTTCTGTTCTAGCTTTCTTGTCAGTCATGATTCCCTTTGATGTTGAAATTATAGCGATTCCAAGTCCGCCTAATACCTTAGGTAGCTCATCTTTACCTGCATATACTCTCAAACCAGGCTTACTTATTCTCTTTATTCCAGTTATAACGTTTTGCTTACCATTTGTATACTTTAAGCTAACTCTTATAACGCCTTGCTTACCATCGTTTATTTCTTCAAAATTCTTAATATAACCTTCTTCCAGCAAAATGCCTGCTATCGACCTCTTAAGGTTGGAAGCGGGTATATCAACTGATTCATGTTTAGCAGAACCTGCATTTCTAATTCTGGTTAACATATCAGCGATTGCATCAGTTATTTGCATATGTTTAACCTCCTTCCAAAGACTAATTACCAGCTTGCTTTCTTAACACCAGGTATCTGACCTTTATATGCCAGCTCTCTAAAGCACAAACGGCAAATACCAAATTTTCTAATATATGCATGTGGTCTTCCACAAATTTTGCATCTATTATATGCTCTTGAACTGAACTTAGGTGTACGCTGTTGCTTGATTATCATCGCTTTCTTTGCCATGCCTTCAATCCCTCCTTAGTTCTGGCTGAATGGCATACCAAGTAACTTCAAGAGTTCCTTACCCTCTTCATCACTCTTTGCCGTAGTTACAAAAACTATATCCATACCACGTAGCTTATCAACCTTATCATATTCGATTTCTGGGAATATGAGCTGATCCTTTACGCCTAAAGTATAGTTTCCTCTACCATCAAATGAGTTAGCTGAAACTCCTCTAAAGTCTCTTACTCTTGGTAAAGCAGCATTAAAAAGCTTGTCAACAAATTCGTACATTCTTTCGCCTCTTAATGTTACCTTGCAGCCAATATTCATACCTTGTCTTAATTTAAACGCTGCAACTGACTTTTTAGCCTTTGTTACAATAGGCTTCTGTCCAGTTATTATTGTCATATCATTAACAGCCGCATCCATAGCCTTAGGATTATCTTTAACTTCGCCAACTCCCATGTTTAAAACAATCTTTTCTAACTTAGGAATCTGCATGCAGCTGCTATAGTTAAACTTAGTTTGCAAAGCAGGAACAACTTCGTTCTTATACTTTTCCTTTAACCTTGCCATCCACTATACCTCCTTTCAGTAAACCTGATTAATCTTCTTTCTTGTCTAAAACAATTTCTAATATCTCGTTACAGTGCTTGCAAGTTCTAGCCTTCTGTCCATTTTCAAGGAAAGTCTTAGCCACCTTTGTAGGCTTGCCACATTTGTCACAAACCAACATAACATTTGAGCTGTTAATTGAACCTTCCTGATGGATTATACCACCCTGCTGGTATCTGCTTCTAGGCTTTTTATGCTTTGTAGTCATATTAACGCCTTCAACAATTACCTGACTAGTAGAAGGATTTACGCTTAATACCTTGCCCTTCTTGCCTTTATCCTTACCTGACAGAACTATAACTGTATCGTTCTTTTTTACGTGAACTTTGTTTGCCAAATTAAGCCGCCTCCTTCCTTACAGTACTTCTGGTGCTAGAGAAAGAATCTTCATGAAATCTTTATCTCTCAATTCTCTCGCAACAGGTCCAAATATACGTGTTCCCTTTGGGTTCTTGTCCTCTTTGATAATAACAGCTGCATTTTCATCAAACTTGATGTATGAACCATCAGCTCTTCTTACGCCTCTCTTTGAACGTACGATAACACACTTAACTACGTCACCTTTTTTTACAACACCGCCGGGTGTTGCATTTTTAACAGAAGCTACAACTATATCTCCAATATTAGCATACTTTCTCCAAGATCCACCAAGAACTTTTATACACATAAGCTCTTTAGCTCCAGTATTATCTGCAACCTTCATTCTAGATTGAACTTGAATCATAATGGTACCTCCTTCCAATGATTCTGGCTAAACACCCTATAGATTATTGTGCTTTTTCAACGATTTCAACAAGTCTCCATCTCTTTTCCTTGCTGAGTGGTCTTGTTTCCATTACCTTTACCTTGTCGCCTATTTGACACTGATTTTCTTCATCGTGTGCCTTAAGCTTGTAGGTTCTCTTAACAATCTTTCCGTACAACGGATGCTTAACGCTTGTCTCTATAGCAACAACAATAGTTTTATCCATCTTATTGCTTACAACCTTACCGACTCTTGTTTTTCTTAAAGCCCTTTCTACCAAGTGGAATTACCTCCTTCCGATACTTACGCAATTCATTATGGTTAAGGTTTTGCTTAGATGCAATTACTTTTCAGCGCCACTAAGCTCTTTTTCCCTTATAATTGTTTTAACTTTAGCTATAGACTTTTTAACATCTTTTAGCTTCATTGGGTTTTCAAGCTGATTTGTAGCAAGCTGAAATCTAAGCTTAAAGAGTTCAGACTTTAAATCGCCCAATTCCTTATTTAGTTCAACTATATTCTTTTCTCTGATTTCACTAGCTTTCATTTGCTTCACCACCCATTTCTGTCTCGCGGGTTACAAATTTACATTTAACAGGAAGCTTGTGCATAGCGAGTCTTAATGCTTCTCTAGCAACTTCTTCACTTACTCCCGCGATTTCAAATAATACTCTACCTGGCTTAACTACTGCTACCCAGTATTCAGGTGAACCCTTACCACTACCCATACGAGTTTCAGCAGGCTTCTTTGTAACTGGCTTATCTGGGAAAATCTTTATCCAAACCTGGCCACCACGCTTGATAAAACGTGTCATTGCTATTCTGGCAGCTTCGATCTGGTTGCTTGTTATCCAAGCGGGTTCAGTAGCCTGTATACCGTATTCACCATTGCTAACAACGTTACCTCTGGTTGCCTTACCGGTCATTCTGCCTCTGTGAACCCTTCTACGTTTAACTCTCTTAGGCATTAACATTATTGAACCCCTCCTTCCGCTTTTCTGTCTTTCTTAACAGCTGGAAGAACTTCTCCTTTATATATCCATACCTTGACACCGATCTTACCATAAGTTGTGTCTGCTTCAGCAAAGCCATAATCAATGTCTGCACGAAGTGTCTGAAGTGGAATAGTTCCTTCATGATAATGTTCAGTTCTAGCGATTTCAGCACCGCCAAGTCTTCCTGCACATGAAGTCTTAATTCCCTTAGCTCCGAGTTTCATTGTTCTTGACATAGCCTGCTTCATAGCTCTTCTGAAAGATATACGCTTTTCAAGCTGTGATGCGATGTTCTCTGCAACGAGCTGAGCATCCAATTCTGGACTCTTAATCTCAGTAATGTTGATAAGAACACTCTTACCTGTCATCTTTTCAACTTCTTTTCTAAGTTCTTCAATACCCTGTCCGCCCTTGCCGATAACGAGGCCTGGCTTCGCAGTGTTTAAGTTGATCTTAATCTTATTTGCAGCACGTTCAATTTCAATTCTTGAAACGCCTGAAATATAAAGCTTCTTCTTTAAAAATTTTCTTATTTTAACGTCTTCTACAAGATATGCGCTGAAGTTCTTATCATTTGCATACCATTTAGTATCCCAGTCTTTAATAATTCCGATTCTTAATCCGTGTGGATTTACTTTCTGGCCCATCTTCCAACCTCCTTCTCGCTTATTTTCTTTCCTTTAGCACAAGTGTTATATGACTTGTTCTCTTTTGAATTTTAAATGCTCTACCCTGAGCACGTGGCATTATTCTCTTCAACGTTGGCCCCTGTGTAGCAAATGCTTCTGCAACGAAGAGATCATCATGTGACAATCCATTGTTGTTTACCGCATTAGCTTCAGCTGACTTAAGCAACTTTAAAAGAACTTCAGATGCAGCCTTAGGCGTAAACTTCAATATAGCGTAAGCCTCATCAATACCCTTATCCTTAATTAGGTCAAGAACAATCTTAACCTTTCTGGATGATATACGAGCATACTTTACAACTGCTCTTCCCTCGTCCTTACCTATTCCGAGAACCTTTCTCTCCTTCTTAGTAAGAAGCGCAGGCTTATTTGATTTTCTATGTGGTGCATTCTGTTCAGCTAATATCTGTTCTTTATTCTTTAATAGCTCCTCTTTGGACATAACCTTCTTCTCCAAGTGAATAGCCTCCTTTCAGCTCTAATCTAAAAACTTAGTCAAAGATAACATCTTAGCAACTTATCTTAATGATGATGACTTTTCATTGCCAGCGTGTCCCTTGTATGTTCTGGTAGGTGCAAACTCACCAAGCTTGTGACCAACCATTTCATCAGTAATATACACTGGAACATGCTTCTTTCCATCATGCACAGCAATTGTATGACCAATCATCTGTGGAAAGATTGTTGACGCTCTTGACCATGTCTTTATTACTTTTTTATCGTTAACCTTATTCATTTCTTCAATCTTCTTCATCAATGAATCCAGCACGTAAGGTCCCTTTTTAATTGATCTACTCATTATTTAAATCCTCCCTTCGTCGCCAATATACGATAGGATTTGGCGGAGCGGAGTATACCGCTCATTGCTTCCAAATACCTCAAATTACTTCTGGTTTCTTCTCTTAACAATAAACTTATCTGACTTATTCTTCTTCTTTCTTGTCTTCAAGCCGAGAGTTGGTTTACCCCAAGGAGTAACTGGACTTGGTCTACCGATTGGTGACTTACCTTCACCACCACCGTGTGGGTGATCACATGGGTTCATAACAACACCACGTACAGTAGGTCTTATACCCATCCATCTCTTTCTACCAGCCTTACCTATCTTAACATTTTCATGTTCAAGATTTCCGATTTGGCCGATAGTAGCTTTACAATTCATTCTGATCATTCTAACTTCGCCTGATGGAAGTCTAACCTGAGCATACTCGCCTTCTTTAGCCATCAACTGAGCAGCATTACCTGCAGCTCTAACTAGCTGACCGCCCTTACCAGGCTTTAACTCAATGTTGTGAATGAATGAACCTACAGGAATATTTGCAAGTGGAAGTGCATTACCTGGTCTGATATCTGCCTTTGCACCTGACTCTATAGCATCTCCAACACTTAAACCAACTGGTGCAAGAATATATCTCTTTTCACCATCTGCGTAGTTAAGAAGTGCAATATTTGCAGTCCTGTTTGGATCATATTCAATAGTTGCTACCTTTGCAGGTATTCCGTCTTTATCTCTCTTAAAGTCAATAACTCTATATTTTTGTCTGTTACCGCCGCCCTGATGACGAACAGTAATTCTACCATATGAGTTTCTTCCCCCATTTTTCTTTATAGGTTCAAGTAATGACTTTTCAGGCTCAACCTTTGAGAGCTCTGAATAATCTAATACTGTCATAAACCTTCTAGCGGGAGAAGTAGGACTATACTTTTTTACTGCCATCTCTTCTCACTCCTTCATAAGCTATATCTTAATTACTGAGCAACACCGAATTCTTCGATGCTTGTCTTGTATTTCTTGTTATTAGCAACTGTCTTGCCGCCCTTAGTCATATATTCTACTGACTTAGGATCAGTGTCTATCTTTACGATAGCCTTTTTCCAAGCTGGACGAGTTCCTTCGTGTACACCTACACGCTTAACCTTACCGTCAAAGTTCATTGTGTTAACTGAGAGAACCTTAACATTGAAAAGCGCTTCAACTGCTTTTTTAATTTCAGTCTTAGTTGACTTAACGTCTACTACAAAGGTGTACTTTCCAAGTCCAATTTCCATATTACTTTTTTCAGTAATAAATGGCTTTATAATAATGTCTTGTGGCATTCTCATTATGCGTACACCTCCTCAACCTGTGCTACAGCTTCCTTAGTAATGATGAACTTGTCATACTTGAGTATGTCAAATACGTTTAATGTGTTAACGTATGCCATCTTTACTCCAGGAATATTTCTTGCTGATTTTACTACGTTTTCATTCTTTGAATCTATTACGATAAGAGCTGATGAATCAACCTTTAAGTTATTCAATACTCCAACCATTGCTTTAGTCTTGATTGCATCAAGTGAAAGATTGTCGAGAACTAAAATCTCATTTCCAGCAACCTTTGATGTCAATGCTGACTTCATTGCGATACGCTTAACCTTCTTTGGAAGAGTGTATCTATAGCTACGTGGCTTAGGTCCTAATACTATACCACCCTTAATCCACTGAGCTGAACGAATACTACCTTGTCTAGCACGACCAGTACCCTTCTGTCTCCATGGCTTCTTACCGCCACCTCTAACTTCACTCTTGGTCTTAGTAGACTGGGTTCCCTGTCTTCTATTTGCTAACTGATTAACTACTACAGCGTGAAGTACTTCCTTATTTATTTCAGTTGCGAATATCTCTTCGCAAAGAGCTACATCGCCAACAACTTCACCCTTCATGTTATATAAATCAACCTTTGGCATGTGTTACTTCCTCCCTTCAACGTTATTATTTGCCGGACTTAACCGTATTTTTAATAACCAGCAATCCGCCTTTAGGTCCAGGAACAGCGCCCTTGATAAGAATTAAGTTTCTATCAGCGTCAACTCTTACAACTTCAAGATTTTGAACTGTAATGTTTTCCATACCCATGTGACCTGGCAACTTCTTGCCCTTAAATACTCTTGCAGGATTAGTGTTAGCACTCATAGATCCAACTCTTCTGTGATACATTGAACCGTGAGTTTCCATACCACCCTTTTGGCCATA
Organism: Bacillota bacterium; assembly: GCA_023439045.1. GTDB lineage: Bacteria > Bacillota > Clostridia > Acetivibrionales > DSM-1351 > Ruminiclostridium. Next base: position 313,512 of record JAEXOY010000043.1, read on the forward strand.
TCTCTTAATAGTACCTTGGAATCCTTTACCCTTTGAGATACCGCTTACATCTATCTTATCTCCAGATTGGAACATGTCAGCTGCCTTTATTTCTTGTCCAACTTCAAAGCCTGAAACGTCCTCAAATCTAAATTCCTTAAGATTCTTCATTGGAGCGAGCTTTGATTTTGTGAACTGACCAAGTGCAGGCTTAGTTAGCTTCTTGTCAGCTACCTTTTCATATCCAACCTTAACAGCATTATATCCATCTGTTTCAACAGTTTTCTTCTGAACAACAGTTAATGGACCTGCTTCTACAACTGTTACTGGAATTACTTTACCATCTTCATTGAAGATCTGAGTCATTCCAATTTTTCTACCCATCATTGCCTTTTTCATTTTTAATTACCTCCTATGGTTATTGGTTCATTGTTCTAATGAACTTGACCTCTTGCTACTGACCTGACAATCAATTAAAGTTTGATTTCTATGTCCACGCCAGCTGGAAGATCCAGTCTCATCAACGCATCAACAGTTTTTGGCGTTGGGAGCAGGATATCAATCAATCTCTTGTGAGTTCTCATTTCAAACTGCTCTCTTGAGTCCTTATATTTGTGTGGAGCTCTAAGGATTGTAATAATCTCTTTTTCAGTAGGTAGTGGAACTGGTCCTGAAACCTTCGCACCTGTCCTCTTAGCAGTTTCAACAATCTTCTCAGCGGATTGATCAAGTACCTGATGATCGAACGCCTTTAGTCTGATACGGATTTTCTGTTTGTTTGACATACATAAACCTCCTCGTACGTTAATTTTTGTTACGTACAACAAGTTTTTCTGTACACTACGCCGGGTGTTTCATAACGTTTTATAATAAAACCCAGATTCGTTCTTATCCAAATGGACAAACTTAACCTGGGCATTAAAGCGATATTATACACAAACTCAGTATATTACGCAAAATGTACAGTGACCTTGTCGCCCGGTTTCTTGAATCGGACATTCTCAGTGAAAGTTACCTATTTCTATGAATAGCAATCTCCCACGTCATCGTATGCCACGTCACAACATTCAATATTTTACTATAAAACTCGTACCATTGCAAGGATTTTTTTTTAATAATATACTTTATTTTTTTATTTCATTAATTGATTTATCACTATTTGATAATTTGCTAGTTTTATGAGATTTATTTACAACTTTGTACTATACTTATATATAGTTACATTAACATTTGAATATAGTTATTCTTACTATTTGCAGCTGAACGATATTATTTATAAAGGAGAGGACATATGGACAAAGTACAGAAAAAGTTTACATTATTTAGAACAACCAGGTTTAAAGTAATATTTCTTTTTTTAGTAATTATTTTTAGTCTTGGGAGTATTCTTTGCTATACTTCTATTTCTCGAATGAACACCATATCTTCTGATATCTTCGGCCAGCAAGGCTTAGTACTAACTGATAATATTACCAAATATATAAATGGAGATCAGTTTGAGCAATTGACAAAGACTGAAGATGATAGTTCGCCCTTCTTTAATGAAGTAAGACTTAAAATGGTTGAAGAAAAATTAAAGTCCAACTGTAGATTTCTTTATACTATGTCAAAAGTCTCCGATTCTACATATAAGTACGTTATTGATGCGAGTGCAGACCCCACAGATGAAGAAAACTTCTCACCTATCGGAACAGAAGAAGATATTACTCAATTTGATCCCTCTATAATAAAAGCAATGGACAACGGGATCTCCACCTATAGTAAACTTGAATACACTGATGAGTATGGATGGTCCTTGTCCTCATATTCTCCGATAAAGAATTCAAGCGGTAATGTAGTTGGTATCGTAGGCTGCGACTATCCTGCTGATGACCTATACAATAAAATATATCAAAGTGCTTTTCTGCAAATTCTTATTACATCAGTGTTTTGCTTTATCTTCCTAATTATATTAGTTTTGGCTACCTATAGTTTCTTTAGAACTGTCAATTCACTTGGATCGGCTGCTGATAAAATGTCTAAGGGGGAACTTAATGTATCAGTCACTGCCAGGGCTGGGGTTGAAATGCAGAAACTCATAGAATCCTTTTCTATCATGTCATCTTCAATGAATAACATTATTTCATCTATTGTAGAAACCTCTAACAAAGTTTGCGAGATTTCAGCAGAGGTTGACTCTTTCAATGAGGCTTCGTTAGTTGCTTCCGAAGAAATTAGTGCCTCTATAGAGGAGTTGTCCAGTAGCTCTAATCACCAATTATCAGTTGCTAAAATAGGCCAAGAAAAAATCAATAGTACAATTAATAATATTACCTCTGTTTCAAACAAGATTGAAAGTGCCAATAACTATTCAGATATTACAACCGAACAATTAAATGTGGAAATGTCTAAAATTAAATCACAAATTGAGATAATAGAAAAGAGTAAGTCTGCAATTTCAAATACAACTCAAATAATATCTGGACTATCTGAAAAATCCAACCAAATTGGAAAAATTATTGACCTTATACGTAGTGTTGCTGCACAGACAAACCTCTTGGCGCTCAACGCAGCCATTGAAGCTGCCGGCGCTGGAGAACACGGCAAGGGCTTTGCAATTGTTGCAACCGAAATCCGTAAATTAGCAGAAGCGTCCACTATAAACAGCCGTACTATTGATGCTCTAATTAAAGAAATTCAGTTAGAGGTTGAGAATACTCTAACTGAAATTACTAATACTAGAGATATTATCGATATGCAGGTACAATTTATTTCTGAAACCTATTCCTCCTTTAACAATATTAACGATAGCTTCAAACTAATAAATTCTTGTATAAAAGATATTTTTGATAGCATCAGTTTGTTTTCCAACTCAAATACAGAACTCGAAGCTCTAGTTTACGATATTGTGCAATCAGCACAGAATAATAGTGCTTGCACAAATGAAGTACGCGCTGCAATGAATGAACAAGTATTAAGGATTGAGGCTATATCAAGCTTATCTAGGAACTTAAGAACTTCAATAGATAGCCTGCAGGAAAAGGTTACGGCATTTAAGATTTGAGCAAAGTTGATATTTCTTTTTCATAGAGCACTGTCATTTCATGCAGTGCTCTTGTCATTGATACGTACAGCAACTTAGTATCTAGTTCGTCCTTGGGATAGTTTTCTTTATTTGCATTTGCAATGATTACTCCGTCAAATTCTAAACCCTTCGATAAGTATGATGGTACAATTACTAACCCGCTATGGTACTCCTTCTCATTGCCTGTCACTACATTTATATCTGAGAATGTATTTTTTAGGATATTGTAATAGTACTTACATTCCTCTGATGTTTTACAAATTACTGCTATAGATTTATAATTTGATTGTTTGTACTTATTAATAGTATTTGTCATAATAGAAGCTATCTCATTGGTATCCGTACATCTTACGAATTCTACTTCCTTGCCATGCCTTATAACTGGCTTTCCTTTGTATTCATTTAGGTGCTGTAAATTTGAGATGACCCTGTTGGCACTTTCCATTATTTCTACTGTCGTTCTATAACTTTGCTCAAGCTGTATATATCTGCACTGATCGTTAAAAACCTGTTCTACGAGTTCTTCCCACTTTCGTATACCTCTATATGAATGAATTCCCTGACAGAGGTCACCTAGTATTGTAAATGAACTATCCTTTACAATCTGCTTTAGAACATAGAATTGAAATGCGCTAAAGTCCTGAGCCTCATCTATTACTATGTGTTTGACAGGTATCTTTTCGTCCATTCCATATATCTTATACTTGAGATATATAATGGGAGCTAAATCCTCCTGTTCAACTTTATTATCTATAAGCAGTTGTAGCGTTCTTGTCCGAACATATTCACAGATTTCTTCGCAATCAATGTACTTATCCACAATTTTATGAAATATATCTGAATTGCTCATAAGATCCATATAATACTGATAAGGACTTAGCTTAGAAATTCTGCTAATGTAATCCTTAACAAACGTCTTTGCTTGTTTCTCTATCTTTTGAAGTATATTATCTCTTTTTTCATACAATTCTGTAAGCTTTTGTTGACGCTCTTCGATGTTTTTAACACTATCTTTTATTATTGCTGCCTTTAAATCAGATTGGGAATTTGTCTCCATAATATATTTCTGTTTGATTGGTGCTAATGCTGTTGATAGCGACTTCCTTAATTCATTTAACCTTTTTACAAAAGGCCACATGGAAAATTCCTTAATAAAAAGATTGTTTATTTGCTCATATGTCATTACTGTTTTCTTCCCAAATATTAAATCTTCTTTTGGAATAAAGTCCTTTTCAACTATATTTATATATTCATCTATTATGTTTTTGAAAAGCATTGATGTTTTTAGGATAGAACTCTCTTTTATAAGGTTATTAAGAATATTCTCTTCTATAGTAGTATTATTATTAACGAATAAGTTAAGCTTTTCATTTGAATCAGTTATTTTAAGTTTCTTTCCAATGAGTTCTTGTGCAAAATCTTCAAACGTAGTTTGTTTGACTTTTTCTACACCAAGTTCAGGTAACACCTCGGAGATATAGTTTAGAAATAACCTATTAGGTGCTATTATCATAAAATTGTCAGGGTCAAATCTTTTTTCATACGTATAGATAAGGTAAGCTATTCTATGCAGGGCTATTGTCGTTTTCCCACTACCAGCAACACCCTGGACTATTAGAGGTTTCCACATGTCAGCTCTTACTATCGCATTTTGCTCTTCTTGGATTGTAGATACTATTTCCTTTAGCCTATTTTCAGCACTTGCCCCAAGATAGGATTGTAGGAATTCATCATTAGTTGTAATATCAATATCAAAAATTTCTTCAAGCTTACCATTATTAATGGAAAACTGCCTTTTAAGCTCCAAATTGCCATCAATTGTACCACCCGGACATTCATAACTAGACGGCCCCAGTCTACCTTCATAATATAGATTTGCTATTGGTGCACGCCAATCAACTATTATTATTTCTTGATCTTCATCTCTCGCTAGTGACATTTTACCAATGTATAACTTTTCTAAAACTTCACTATCAGTTTCACGAAAATCAATCCTAGCGAAATATGGCTTACTTCTTGCGGTATACAGATTTCTGATTTTTAGTATTAAACTATCATGAATAATAGTGTTTACTAGTATACTGGTATAATCAGCACTACTTTCCCCACTCAAATGTCTCTTGACATTTTCGAGATCGCTTCCTACTCGATTTCTCTTTTCAATGGCTTTTTCTAAACTAGACTCTACATACTCCAATGTATACCTGCACCTTTCTAGCTCTTCTCGATATGCTGGATGGTTTGCAGCTGGCATAGAACATACCTCCTTAGTAATTCACAAGATGTTTTTTGAACGCAAACAAAACCCCATGCTATTAACATGAGGTCTTGATATAAATCTGGCAGATTCCTACTTTCCCAGGTCGTCTCCAACCAAGTATCATCGGCACTAGGATGCTTAACTGCTGTGTTCGGTATGGGAA